>DATJYJ010000199.1:0-59811 GCA_035578025.1 Verrucomicrobiia bacterium | reverse complement strand
TTGCAAACGCAGGACGCGTCGACCGGTCAGATCATCAACCGGAAGTTCATCAACGACCTGCCGCTCACCAGCCGCTCGGTGTTCAATCTCGCACTGATGGCACCCGGAGTGACGCAGGCCGCAGGCGGATCCTTCGGGTTGAATGCCGGATCGGTGAACTTCATTTCCAACGGCGGGCGTAACTCCGAGGCCGATATTGTCATGGATGGGGCAAGCCAGACCAACCAGGAGAACAACAGCGGCATTACCACTGCTCTATATACGCCGCCGGTGGACGCGGTGCAGGAGTTCAACGTTCAGCAGAATACCTACACTGCCGAGATCGGGTTCGGCGGCAATACGGTCATCAACGTGGTGACCCGCTCGGGCACCAACCAATACCACGGCAGCGTGTACGAGTTTCTTCAGAACTCGGCGTTGAACGCCAATAACTGGTTCAACAACCTGGCCGGCGTAGGAATTTCCCCGCGCAAGCAAAACCAGTTCGGCGGCACCTTCGGCGGCCCCATCCGCAAGGACAAGACGTTCTTCTTCGTCGATTACCAGGGCACGAGGACCCGTAGCCAGGGCACGGCGCGGTCGGGCGTGCCGAGTCCTGCCGAACGGCAGGGAGATTTCGGCGAAGTGTGCTCTCGGGTGGGCGGAGTCTTCGATTCTGCGGGGCGCTGTTCGGTGGCTTCGGGCCAGATCTGGGATCCGTACAGCAGCACCTACAGCGCCAGCGCGGGCGGCGCGGTGCGCAGCGCCTACGTTCCTTTCAACAATCTGGCCACATACGTCAGTCCGGGCAACCCAAAACTGGCGGGCACGCCTTACGAACTGCCTCTGAAGGCGGGAAACCTGATCGATCCCGTGGCCTACAAGATGATGCAGTACTTCCCGGTGCCGAACCTGGGCGTGGGCACGTCGTCCTACAACTACCTGAACAACTGGATCGGCGCTAACGGCAGCAGCAGCAACGACGACCGCTTCGATGTAAAACTCGACCACCGCCTGAGTGACGCCAGCCAGCTTTCCGGGCGCCTGTCGCATTCTGTCGGTACCAGCGAAGGCGTGAACTGCTTCGGCAACGTGGCCGATCCCTGTACGCAGGGCCCCAACGATAGCCACGCCTGGTCGGCGGCGATCAATTTCAATCACACCTTTAGTCCGACCCTGGTTCTCAGCCTCTCGTACGGGTATGTGCGGAGCTTCAGTTACACGCACGGCGTGGCGCAGGACTTTAAGGACTTCAATCCGGTAACGACCCTGGGCTTACCTCAATACATGCTGACCTCGGGATACCTCGCCACGCCGAACATCCAGCTCGGCAACGGTTATCAATCGGTAAGCAGCCAAAACCTCGGGTCGCAGACTTACTCGATTCTGCAATACCCTCTGGATACGCACAACATCACTGCCAGCATGGACAAAATCCGGGGGAGGCATGAATTCAAGTTCGGATACGAAATGCGCATGCACCGGATCAGCTTTCTGCAGGTTGGGAACCCGGAGGGGAACTTCAGCTACACGCAGACCGGCACGTCGCAAACGCCGTCGGGCAGTTCGGGCGGCGATGCGCTGGCGTCGTTGTTGGTCGGTTTTCCGCAAGGCGGAAATGGCTACGGCGTAGATGTCGCCGTGACCACGCAGAACTTCGCCCACGCATGGTATTTCCAAGACAACTGGCGGCCGACCACGCGGCTCACCATCAACCTCGGCCTGCGGTACGAACTGACCCTGCCGCGCACCGAGCGTTTCAACCGCATGAGCTGGATCGATCCCAACGTGGCGTCGCCGCTTCAAGTACCCGGGCTGAGTAACCTGCAGGGCGGGCTTGTCTTCGCCAGCAACAGCGACCGTTCGCCATACGACGTGAATACGGCGAATTGGGGCCCGCGCGTCGGAATTGCGTACCGGATCGGCAATAACACCGTGATCCGGTCGGGATACGGGATTTTCTATGATTCCATCAAGGGCGCCGCGTCGGGCACGGGTGGCGGAGGTTTTACGGGCTTCAATTGGACCACTCCTCTACTGCTCACTTATCAGAACGACGGCGCCACGCCGTGGGGACGCCTCTCCAATCCCTTTCCGCAGGGAATTCAACTGCCTCCGGGAAGTTCGCAGGGGCTGCTCACGGGGATCGGGCTCGGCATCAGCGGGCCGATCAAGTACTGGAACAATACGCCCTACATGCAGACCTGGAATTTGGGCGTGCAGCGCGAGTTGGGCGGCGGTTTCCTGGTGGATGTGAACTACCTCGGCACCAAGGGGACGCACCTGTATTTCGGCGGCGCGGGCAGCCTCAACTATCTGGGCGCGTGGGTGGAGACCGCGGATTCCACCACGATTACGCAGTTGAACACCAAAGTCACCAACCCGTTCTACGGGATCATTACCAACCCGGCGAGCAGTCTGTCGAGCCCGACGGTGAGTTATAACCAGTTACTGAAGCCGTACCCGCAATTCTCCGGATTCAGCGGTCCCGACCCGCCCACGGCAAACTCGACCTACAACTCGTTACAGGTCCGGGTGGAGAAGCGCTTCTCGAAGGGGCTGCAACTGCTGGGGACTTATGTCTTTTCGAAGTCGATCGACAATTCGTCGGTGGCTTGCAGTTGCACCACGTGGCTGGGCGGCGCCACCAGCCTGCAGGATCCAAATCGCCGCTACCTGGAGCGCTCCGTCTCGCAGTACGACATCCCGCACGTGCTGCAGTTCTCATACGTCTACCAGTTGCCGTTCGGCAAGGGGAAGCATTTCGGCACTAATTGGAATCGAGGCGTCGATGCCTTGCTGGGCGGCTGGCAGACGAACGGGCTCTGGCGATTCGACGACGGCATGCCGATCGCGCTGGGCCTCAGCACCTCGCAGGCGCTGCCGACCTACGGCGGGCAGCGGCCGAACCTGGTCGGTCCGCTGACCCGGAATAACGGGTCGAACTGGCTGAACCAGTACTTCGACAATCCGCAGAATGCGGTGACGCCGCCTCCGTTCACGGTGGGCAACGCTCCACGGGAGATCTCGACTGCCCGGGTCCCCGGCACCTCGACGGCCGCGATGTCGCTCTTCAAGCAATTCGCGCTTCCGATCCGCGAAGGGAGCCTGGTCGAGTTCCGCGCGGAGGCGTTCAATGCGTTGAACCACCCGCAATTCGGGGGACCGAACGTGACTGTAGGATCATCGGCATTCGGCAAGGTCACGAGCCAGGCGAATTCGCCGCGGCAGGTGCAGCTAGGCTTGAAGTTGTACTTCTGAATCGCGAATATAGCGGCGCCAGTAGAGACCTTCTGCGGGCTCGCCGAAGGTCTCGCCGTGCAGAATCTCGGCGAGGATTTCCGCGGTCTGCGTCACCGTCATCCCGGATCGATTGAAGAACCGGTTGCCGTCCGCGAACACAACCTTGCCCTCGCGCACGGCGCGCAGGCCGTTCCACCACGGGTAGGCTTCCAGCACGGCGCGCTCCTGTTCCGCGCGCGCGAGCGGGTATCCGCCAGGCGCCACGATCAGGTATTCCGGGTCGGCCTCGGCAACCCACTCGCCGGGAATCGCCGACGAGTACTCTCCGGACTTGCCCGGCAGCAGCTCGCCGTTGGCGATCTCGACCAATTCGGGACCCCAGTTGGCCATGGCGAAGATCGGGTCGGTCCACTCGAGCATCACCACCGAAGGACCGCGCCGGACTGCGGTGCGTGCACGGACCACATCCAGCCGGGCGCGCTCGCGACGCACCAGGCCGTGGCCTTCGGCCTCGCGGCCGAGCGCCTGCGCGACCTGTAGGATGCCTTCGAAGACACCCTCTACAGTCGAAGCGGAGAGCGCCAGCACGCGCACACCGCCCAGGTCGCAGCCGCTGCGAGCGACGTCGCCGGGCGTGACTGCACAGACTTCGCAGTGTTCCTGCGCGATGACGAGGTTGGGGGGAGTGTTCGCGGATGCGATCGGCATGAATGCGGTACAGGGGTTCGCCGCCGCGAATCCTCCGATTAACCTCGGCATCGATCTCGCGGCTCGAGACCGAGACATCTAAGGCCGGCTCGCTGCAGGCGGGCAGACGGCGGACCCACCCGGGGTTGTCGCATTCGTGAGAGCGTCCCACCAGGGTGTCGCCGGCTCCGAGGGCGCACACGATTTCGGTCGCGCTTGCCAGGAGAGAAACGACCTGCATCCCGATCGTAGTGTACTCCGCTACTCACCGCGGAAACGAAAGGCGCAGGTAAGTTGTGAGGACGTTAACAGATCTCCCTTTCTTGTGGTGGCCAACGCACGGTGGAGGCCGCGCGAAGTTCCTATACTAAAGGATGCGACTAATTGTATTTTTCCTTGCGATTGTCTGGCGCCCGGCAGCGCAAGCCGAAATCAATCGCCTCAACCTCGGCGCGCAGTTTGACCCCACCGGAACGCAGGTGACGTTTCGCGTGTACTCGTCGCGGGCTACCCGGATCGAGTTGTATCTCTACACCAGTCCGGCCGGCGTCGACGAATCCGCCCATTTGGCGCTGGACCGCGATGCCGCAACTTCGGTCTGGTCCACCACCCTGCCCCTCTCGCGGATTCGCGGGGAATTCGGGATCGCAGGCACGATCTACTACGGCTACCGCGCCTGGGGTCCGAACTGGACCTTCGACGCTGCCTGGACCAAGGGAAGCCAAGCGGGCTTCGTGAGCGATGTGGATTCCAGCGGCAATCGCTTCAACCCGAACAAGGTGCTGTTCGATCCCTACGCGCGCGAACTGAGCCACGACCCAGTTACACCGGCCCAGCGCGACGGCAGCGTATATGCCTCCGGTCCCGACCACTTTCTGCAAGACACCGGCCGAGTGGTGCCGAAAGGAATCGTCCTGGCCAAACAGCCGGGCGACATCGGGACCAAGCCAAAACGGCCGCTCAAGGACGACATCATCTACGAAGTCCACCTCCGCGGTTTGACCAATGGCGACGCCGGCGTTCCAAAGACTGTGCGCGGCACCTACGCCGGGGCGGCTCTGAAGGCCGGCGCACTGAAGGCACTGGGAGTCACCGCGGTGGAGCTTCTTCCCGTGCAGGAGACTCAGAATGACGCCAACGAGCTGACTCCCAACAGCAACAACGGCGACAACTACTGGGGCTACGCCACCCTGGATTACTTCGCGCCCGACCGGCGGTATTCTTCGGATAAATCGCCTGGCGGCCCGACGCGGGAGTTCAAGAAAATGGTGAAAGCCTATCACGACGCTGGACTCAAGGTATTTATCGATGTTGTCTACAACCATACCGGCGAAGGGTATGCATATAACCCTGCGGACAAGCGCACTTACAATGTGCTCTCCTGGCGGGGACTGGATAACCCGACTTACTACTCGCTGACGAGTGATTTTCAGTTTTCCTGGGACAATACCGGGACCGGCGGCAACTACAACACGGTGAACCCCGTGGCGCAGGACCTGATTGTCGACTCACTCGCCTGGTGGCGCGATGAACTCGGCGTCGACGGCTTTCGTTTCGACCTCGCCTCGGTGCTGGGGAACGTCTGCGAGCACGGCTGCTTCCGTTACGACAAGATGGATCCGAAGACGGCGCTCAATCGTCTCGCCCGCGACCTCGCGGGCGTCCCCCTGATCGCCGAGCCGTGGGCCATCGGCGACGGCACGTACCAGCTTGGAAATTTCCCGTCGGGCTGGTCAGACTGGAACGACAAGTATCGCGACCTCGTCCGCACCAGCCAGAACAAGCTCGGCGTTGCCACCTTCACCACCGCCCAGCTCGCCACGCGTTTCGCCGGATCGTCCGATCTATTTCAGAATAACGGCCGCAAGCCGTGGAACTCGATCGACTTCATCGTGGCCCACGACGGCTTCACGCTCGCCGACCTTTACCGCTTCAACAGCAAGAACAACAACCAGCCCTATCCCGCCGGACCGTCCGACGGAGGCAGCGACAACAACCTCGCGTGGGACCAGGGCGGCAACGCGTCCGACCAGCGCAAAGCGGCGCGCAACGGTATGGCGCTCCTAATGCTGAGCGCGGGCCCTCCGATGATGACCGGCGGCGACGAGTTTCTGCGCTCGCTCAACGGGAACAACAACCCGTACAACCTGGATACCGCGTTCAACTGGCTGAACTACAAGCTGGGCCCGGACCAGAAGACCTTTCTGACGTTCACGCGGCGCTTGCTGGCGTTCCGCGCCGCGCACCCGGCGCTCCGTCCCGCCGAGTTCTACACCACGGCGGAGGTGCAGTGGTTCCGTCCCGATGGGGGGCTGGCGGACGCGACCTACTTCGACAACCCGGACAATCATGCCATCGCCTGGATGATCAACGGCGGCGATTTCGGCGATCCAGCGGCGGCGATTTATGCGGCTTACAACGCATGGTCGGGGGACGTCACGTTTCAGGTTCCGTCGCCGCCGCCGGGCAAGAAGTGGTTCCGGGCGATGGACACTGCGCCGTGGATGGAATCGGCTTCCAACTTCTCGCCAGCGGGATCGGAGGAGGCCTTGGGTGCGCCGGATTACAAACTCGGGGCGCGGGCGGTGCTGCTGCTGATCGCGCGTTGAAAAAATAATTCTTCTCTTTTTCTTCGCCTTGTGGTAGAGTCGGCCCATGAGCCCAAAACCAACTAATGACTATGCCAGTCAACTGATCGCAAGCCAGGACTTTTTCGGGCGCTCCACCCGGGTCCTCGAGGAGGCCGACTCCGGATTCCGCCCCCAGGGAAGCATGTTCACGGCCGCGCAGCACGTGGCGCACGTGGCCCAGACGCTGGACTGGTTCGTGGACGGGGTCCAGCGGCCCGGCGGCTTCGATCTCAATTTCGAAAAACTGATGGCGGAGATGCAAGCCGTGACCTCGCTGGCCGCCGCCCGCCAGATGCTGGACAAAGCCTACGCGAATGCGATCGATTTCATCCGTTCCCGCAGTGCCGAACAACTCGCGCAACCGCTGCCGGCGGGCCCGGTAATGGGTGGCCAGCCGGTCAGCGACATCGTATGGGCGATGGTGGAACATACAGCCCACCACCGCGGCGCGCTGACAGTGTACTCGCGCCTGCTGGGCAAAGTCCCTCCGATGCCGTACGGCGGGTAAGCTAGCGACGCGCTACTCCGTTCGCAGGCTGATCAGAGGATCGACGGCGGCCGCTCTGCGCGCCGGAAAAAAGCCAGCCAGCAGCGCGACCACGACCAGAAGGGCGCTCACACAGGAGAACGTGAGCGCGTCCCAGGACGCCGTGGCGTACAGAAATGCCGCCAGGGAGCGGGTGAGAGCCACTGAATCTCGTGTTGGACCTGAGCGAGGGTGACTCCGGCGCGGAGCCTCGCGATGACCGGCATGAAATCCTGGGCCCAGTAGGCTGTTTCATTGCGCGGGTCGAGGCGCAGTGGTATCCAGAACCTGGCGGCCGCATCGGGAAAAGCGAAACGCGCGGGCATGACGCCAACCACCTGCCGGTCCACTCCGCCCAACGTGATCACGCGGCCGATTACTGCCGCGTCTCCACCAAACCGATCCTGCCAGAGGGCGTGACTGAGAACCACGAGGTTGTCTTTGCCCGGCTGGTCGTCGCCGGCGCGAAGGGCGCGGGCCAACTCGGCCTCCACGCCGAGGACGGCGAACAGGTTTCCGGAGACCACGCTTCCGGGGACGCGCCAGGCTTCGCCGTGACCGGTCAGATTCAGGTCAACGCCTGGCCGGAAGCCCGCGACTTCCATCAAGCGGCTCTGCTGTTGCAGCGCCACCAGTGCCAGCGAAAGCTCTTGATATATCTCATAGCGATATATTGCCCTGCCAACTATTGTAGCAGGAAGATCCCAGGCAGGCTGCTGGAAAAAGCCATTTTGGGCCACGGATTCACACGGATGGACACGGACAGAAGGACTTTGTTTTCAATCCATTCTCGTCCATCCGGGGCCAATCTCTTTTCGCCGATCGGTTGCTTACGCGACTCGAAACTGGCTGGTGCCCGGCGGCAGATCGCGCTTCGTGCCGCGCCACTCGAACGTGCCAGCGACGCCCGCGGGCAGGCTGACCCGCACCGCGCCGCCCCCTTCGATTCGCACATCGACGCTGCCTTTCGGGTGCGGCACGCTGCCTTCGGCATAAGCCAGCTTGCCCAGGTGCGGCCGGATGGCGACCCGCGCGAAGCCGGGCGCGGCGGAATCGACGCCCAGCACGGTGCACAGCATTTCAATATCGGGGCTCGCGCTCCAGGCGTGGCAATCGCTGCGGGAGGCGCCGTTGGGGCGATCCATAGTCTCCGCGAACGTGGTCAAGCCCTTGGTGAGCATCGTGCGCCAGTCGTCCAGCAGGTCCAGGTAGCGATCGCCCTCGCCCACCTTGGCCAGCGCCTGGTGCAGGTAGAACTTGAAGTAGAGCGCCGCCTGCGCCAGTCCGGGCGCGGTGAGAATGCGCAGCATCAGGTCGTGAGCCGCCTGTCCGGCAGCCACATCGGCGAGCACGGCGAGGGTATTGGTGTGCTGGGAAAACTTCTGCTTCGCGGGCGTGTCGGCATACATCTGGCGGCCGGCATCCCAGTAGAGCTGCTGCGCCGTCTGGCGCAACTGGCGTTCCCGGTCGCCGTACACCCCGGCAAGTTGCTTCAAACCCAGCGCGTTTTCGAGCTCGCCCGCCCAGCGGTAGGCCATCAGAAGGTGCAGGTCGAACAACGCGGCGCCGCCGTCGGCTTCCTGGGGCGCGTCGCCGTTAGGCCACTCCGGCACCCAATCGAAATAGCGCCACCAGGGCAGCGGACCGAGCGACCCGTCCTCTTTTTGATACTGCTCGAAAAAGCTGAGCACGCTGCGCACACCGGGCAGCATGCGGCGCACGAAGGCGGGCTCGCCGACATACCACCAGTAGTCGTGCACCATCCCGATCCACCACAGCGCAAATCCGGGGATGTACTGCTCCAGGCGCGTCGGGTAACGGCTCATGGTGCAGCCGTCGCTCTGGCGGGAGTCGTTCAGCAGGTCGATGGCGTTGCGCATCAGGCGAGAATCGCCGGTCTGGAAGAGGGAAACCAGGCACTGCACGCGCGTGTCGCCGGCGTATTGGAGCTGCTCGTAGTAGGGGCAGTCCATATAGGTCTCATGCGCGCAGAGGCGGGCGGTGCGCCAGCCGACGTCGAGAATGCGGTTCAGCTCCGGCACGCCCGCGTCGAACTTCGCGCGGCGGACGAAGGGATAGCCGACGTAGGTGGCCGTCAGACCATCGACGGTGAGCGGCTCGGCCTTGGTTTCGATTTCCAGTTGCAGGTAGCGCCAGGTCCGCCACCACAGCGGGCGAAGGGTGCGGCGAGGTCCGCCGTCGGGGAGAATCTCGTCGTAGTTGCCGAGCACCCGCTTGCCTTCGATGTCGTCGCGATTGCTCTTCGGTGAAAGCGCCTCGGCGTAGCGCATGCGCACCACCGCGTCTTTGCCGCCGGAGACCGTGAGTTCGGGATGACCCGTCGTCAGATAGCCCTGGTCGAAGAGGACCGTGATCTTCGAGTTCGCAGGCGCGGCGCCGCTCCAGGATGTCGCGCCTTCCACGCGCCGGACCTTCATGGGCGGCTCGGCGCGCTCCTCCATGGCGGGGATGGTGCGCGGCACCAGCATCCAGCGCGAGTGGACGTCGCGGGCTTCGCGGCCGGCGGCCGGGCCGATCGCGTCGGCAGCGGGCCAGCGGGAATCGTCGAACGACAGCGACTCCCATCCCCAGGGATGGACGCTCGCGTTCATGCGGTCGCCGGGGCCGACCACGTAGTAGGCGCGGATGCCGAAGCTGGTCACGGGCGAGTATGCCTCGTCACGGAAGCACCGCCAGTTGGGGCCGGTATCGATGATGCGCTCGGCTTCGCCGTCGCCCTGGAGCACGAACCCGGTCTGCAGGGTGACCTGCGCTTCCGGGGCGAGATCGCCGAAATTCCAGACCACCGCTGCGATCACGTTGCGGCCGGCCGTGAGGTGCGGCGCGAGGTCGATGGTTTCGTAGCGCCAGTGGAAGAGGTCGCCGCGCGCCGGTCCCCAGGCAACGCGGTGGCCGTTGACGAAAAGCTGATAGCGATTGTCGCCGCTGGCGTGCACGGTGAAGTGTTCGGGCCTGGCGGCGAGGTCGAACGTGCGGCGGAAGTAGTAGACACCGTATTCGGTGGCCGGGGACTTGGGAACGTTGATCCAACGCGCGCTCCAGGCGCGGCGGAGGAGCGATTGCGGGCGGAGCAGCGGGGCGGCGCCGGCTGCCAGCAGGAGGGAGCGCCTTGAGAGACTCATGAGAACTCCACCTTCTCGATTCGGCCTACACCTAACACAAATGTCGCTGCGCCCGCCAGCGCGAAGCAACCCGCTACGAGAAAGGCCACATAGAACTGCCCGGTCTCGTCGACCACCCGCCCGGTGAGCCAGGGAGCCAGCACGCCGGCCAGGTTGCCGAAGCCGTTCTGGAAGCTGGTCCACTTCCCGGCGGCGTGAGGCCCGGCCAGCGCCTGCGTGATGGCAAACAGGTTCGAGGTGTACATGCCGAAGGCGAGGCACGCGAGGGTCAGGATCGCCATGGCCGCCGCGTCTCCGTGCACGATGGCGACGCCGATCAGGATGGTGGCGAGCGCCAGTCCGGTGGCGGCGAAGCCCTTGCGGACGACGGTGGGCGACTTGCCCGCGGCGATGAGACGGTCGGAGATCCAGCCCGAAACCACGCAGGATCCGGCGATCGCGAGAAACGGAAACCAGCCGAAAATCGCCATCTTCTGCTTGGGAAAATGGCGCTCTTTTTCCAGGTAGGCCGGAAGCCAGGTGATCAGAAAATACCAGTAGTAGTTGCCGCAGAAAAGACCGAAGGCGGTGAACCACGCCGGGCGCTGGCGAAGGATGGCGCCGATAGAGGGAACGTGCGTCGAATCCTCCCGTACGGCGCTGATGCCGCGCGGCATGAAGCGGACCCAGGGAAGCAGCCAGAGCAGGCTCAGGCTGCCGAGCGCGAAGAAGAAGACGCGCCAGCCGAGCTCCGCTACCAGCAGTCCGCCGGCCAGCACGCCGAGCGCAGGCCCGCTCTTGGTGCCGGCATCGATCAGCGCGTTGGCGAACCCGCGGTGGTGCTCAGGATATTCGCTGGCCAGGATGCGGGAATAGGTGGGATACGATACCGATTCGCCGATGCCCAGGAGAATGCGCAGACCGAAAATGACCGCAAAGGTCGGTGCCATGCCGGTGAGCGCGGTCGCGCCGGACCACAGAAGATAGCCCGCGGCCAGCACCCAGCCCGCGTGGAACCGGCCCACCACCCAGCCTGCGAAGAAGCTCAGCTGGCAGATGGCGTAAGCCGCGAAGAAGGCCGAGTGCAGCGCGCCGATATCGGTGTTGTTGATGTGCAGCTCGCGCTGGATATCGACCGCCGATACCGAGAGCGTGGTGCGGTCGATGTAATTGATGAATGCGGAAATGACGAGGAGGACCAGAACGACCCACTCGCTGCGCGACAGGGCTGCATTTTTCACTTGGAGTTATTCTATCCCGTGGGAGCTATGTTCCGTCTCGCTCTCTTCGCATTGGCGGCCGCGAGCGGCTGCGCTCAGCCTCTGTACGAGCTCTCCGGGCAGATTCTTCCGGAAGGCACGGCGTCGGTCACGCTGTTCGGCGCGACGCATCCCTTCACGACTTCCACGCTGACGGACGAGTCGGGACGATTCACGATCAAGAAGCTGCCCGCCGCAAGCTACACCATTTCGGTTTTCCTGCCCGGACAGGGCGAGGCGCGGCAGACCATCGAGATCGGTCCGGGCACGGCCGATTCGCGGCGGCGCGTGCGCCTCACGCTGCGGCTGAGCGATTCCGATTTCGATCGCACAGCTTTGGAGCGGCAGCACGCGGTCTCGCGCCGGGAATTGACCATCCCCGAGAAGGCGTTCCGCGAATACGCCGACGCGCAGAAGGACCTCGAGCGGCACGATACCGCTGCGGCGGAGAAGCGCCTGGAGCGCGCCGTCGAGCTTGCGCCGCAGTTCTCCCTCGCATGGAACAACCTGGGGACCATCGCGTACCAGACGCAGCGCTTCCCGCTGGCCGAAAAGCGGTTTCGGGAAGCGCTCAAGCAGGACCCGGCGGCCTACGAGCCGCTGGTGAACCTCGGCGGCGTGCTGATCAACCTCCGGCAGCTTGATGAAGCGCTGGAGGTAAATGTGCATGCCACGCTGGTCCGCCCCAACGACGCCCTGGCGCACTCCCAGCTCGGCATGGCGTACTTCGAGATCGGAAGGTACGACGACGCGTTGAAGCACCTGGAGCGCGCGCGAGAGCTCGACCCGGCCCATTTTTCGCATCCGCAGCTCTACCTGGCCGAGATCCACTTGCGGCGCGGGGAGAAACTCGCGGCAGCGGACGCGCTGGAGGACTTCGTCCGGCATCACCCGGATTACCCGCAGGCGGATGCCATGCGGCAGAAGATCGCGGAATTGCGACAATAACACTTGCGCCTGCCGATCGATCCGCTGATCCCGGAGATCCTCTCTCATCTGCACGAGGCCAATACCCTGGTTCTGGAAGCGCCGCCCGGCGCCGGGAAGACCACGCGCGTGCCGCCAGCGCTGCTCGATCTCGACTCGCGCGAGGTGCTGGTGCTGGAGCCGCGCCGCCTGGCGGCACGGCTGGCGGCGCGGTTCGTGTCGGCGGAGCGCGGGGAAGCGCCAGGCAGCACGGTGGGCTACCAGGTGCGCTTCGAAGAGGTGGCCGGGCCGCGCACGCGCCTGCGGTTTCTCACCGAAGGGGTGCTGACGCGGCGGATGCTGAACGACCCGGCTCTGGAGCGAACAAGTTGCGTGGTGCTGGACGAATTCCACGAGCGCCACCTGGAGGGTGATCTGGCCCTGGCCTTGTTGCGACGCCTGCAACGAACGCGCCGGCCGGATCTGCGGCTGGTGGTGATGAGCGCGACACTGGATACCGCGCTGATCGCGGCTTACCTGGGTGGCGCGCGCGTCCTGCGGAGCGAAGGGCGCCGGCACCCGCTGGAGATCGAGTACACACCGCATTCGGCCGCGCCGCTGGAAGAACAGGTGGCTAGGGCGCTGGACCGGCTGAACCCGGCGGGACACGTTCTCGTCTTTCTGCCGGGAGCGGCCGAGATCCGGCGCGCGCAGACGGCGTGCTCGGGGCTTGCGCGCCGCAAGGGTTGGGCGGTCCTGCCGCTCCACGGCGATCAATCACCGGAAGAACAGGATCGCGCAGTGGCGCCGAGCGCGCAGACCAGGATCATTCTCTCCACCAACGTCGCGGAAAGCTCGATCACCATCGAAGGCGTGGCGGCGGTGATCGACAGCGGACTGGCTCGCGTGGCCGGGCATTCGCACTGGTCGGGTCTGCCCACCTTGCAGGTGGCCCGCATCAGCCAGGCCAGCGCGAATCAGCGCGCGGGACGGGCCGGACGGACCGGCCCCGGACGCGCGATCCGGCTGTATCCCCTGGAAGATTTCGTGAGGCGTCCGGCACACGACGCGCCCCAGATTCTGCGCGAGGATCTCGCGCCCACCGCGCTCCTGCTGGACGCTATGGGCATGCGGCTCGCCGATTTGGAGTGGCTGGACGCGCCTCCTGGCGCCGCGATCGGGCATGCCGAGGATCTGCTGCGCCAGCTTGGTGCCACCGGAGCAGTCGCGCGCGATATGGCGCGCTATCCGCTGCACCCGCGCCTCTCGCGGCTGATTGTCGAGGCGTGCCGCCGCGGTGTGGAGCGGGAAGGATGCGCCATCGCGGCCTTGCTCAGCGCCGCCGAACGCTTGCCCGAGCGAAGCAGCCACGCCACGCGAAGCGACCTGCTGGTGCTGGCGGAATCCGCATGGTCGCCGCGGGCGGCGCAGTTCGTGAGGCAGCTCCGAGGCGCGTTCAGCCGGTCCAAGACGTTCGACGAGGATGCGCTCCTGATCAGCGTGCTGACGGCGTTTCCCGACCGCGTGGCGCGCCGGCGCTCGGGGGCGGATCTGCAACTGGCGAACGGCGGAGCCGCGCAGCTCGCGCCCAACAGCACCGTGACCGGGGCCGAGCTGTTGGTCGCGGTGGAAGCCGAAGACCGCAAGGACCAGCGCGCCCCCCTGGTGCGCCTGGCGAGCGCGATCGAGCCGGAATGGCTGCTCGACCTGTTCGCGGAGCGCCTCCGCGAGATTGCCGAGTTGCAATGGAACCGCGAGGGAGAGCGCGTGGAGGCGGTATCGCGCCTGATGTTCGACGAAATCGCGATCGAGACGCGCCGCGCGGCGCCGGATGCGGAGGCGGCCAGTGCGATGCTGGCCCACAAGGCGGTGGAAGCCGGGCTGGCGCGGTTTGCGGAAGTGGAAGAGATCGACGCTTTCCTGCGCCGCATAGACTTCGCGGCGCAGCATGCGAAGATCGAACGTCCGGACGCGGAGACGGCATTGCGTACGCTGGCGGCGGGGATGCGCAGCTTCGCGGAGCTGGAAGCCGCAACGCGCGGCGGTGGTCTGCTGCGGGCCATGGAGCAGCAGCTTGGGCCTCGCGAACGGCGCCTGCTGGATGATCTCGCACCGTCGCGCATTCGACTGGCGCGCGGGCGGGAAGTCAAGGTCCATTATGAGCAGGGCCAGCCGCCGTGGATTGCGTCGCGGCTGCAGGATTTCTTCGGCATGTTGCAGACGCCTGCCGTAGCACGCGGTGCGGTGCCGGTCGTGGTACGGCTGCTGGCGCCGAATCAACGCCCGGTACAGATGACGTCGGACCTGGCGGGCTTCTGGCAGCGGCTGTATCCGCAACTGCGGAAAGAGCTGGCGCGGCGGTATCCCAAACATGCATGGCCGGAGAATCCGCTTGCCTGACCCTCGGCGCGTTTTGATATAACTATTTATCTGTCCTGGAACACCATGCCCCACTCTTGCGTTCCCGCCCACTCACATCGACAGCGCACTGTATATCAATCCGTGCCGGCCCGTCCGCCGGCGCGGCCCACGCACACTGAAATCGCACGACTCGCCTATTCTTATTGGGAAGCGCGCGGGCGCCAGGGAGGATCGGCGCTGGAAGACTGGCTGCGGGCCGAGAGGGAACTGTTGCGAATGGAGCGCCGCTAGCGGGCCCGGCGTTCATCGCCGTCGGGCTATGCTACCTTGATTAGCGAACCGGTGTCTTTGGCGGGTTCTTCCGGCTTGCCGGACTGGGTTCCGTTTTCTATTGCCACATAGCCGCGCAGCTTGCTGTTCATGCGCTCACGCACGAGATCCCTCCTGCGCTTCCAGCGCGTTAGGGCAATGAGTGCCATAAAGAGCGTGATTCCGAACAGGCCGATCGTGGCAGCCATAGGTATCCTCTCGTCTCTATTGAATCCCATTTTGTAAACTGGAGCGAGTGGGATTCGTACCACCCGGGTACCGGCACACCCCTAATACTGGATATTAGGGTTTTCCCTGTTATCGTATGATTGCATTGATAGTAAGTTGAATAGCGGGGCCGGTGCCAAGCCGATGATTGAGGACCACGGCGTAATCGCGGCCGCGGTGACGCCGCGGGCCAGGAACGGGGACATCGACTTTGGGGCCACGTTCGAACTGATCGATCATTTCTGCCGTGCCGGCCTGCGCGGCATCGCGTTCTTTACCGAGTCGGGCGAATACCCGGCGTTCGGCATCGAGGAGCGCGCCCGGCTGGTGCACCTGGCCGCCAAGCGAAGCCGCGTTCCCGTGTTCGCCGGAGCCGGGGCCATGTCGCTGGACGACTCGGTACACCTGGCACGCGAGGCCTGGTCGGCCGGAGCCTGTGCAGTGTTACTGCCGCCGCCGCACTTCTATCGGTACGCACAGGACGAGATTCGAGATTACTACCTCGAATTCAGCGGACAGATGCCGAAAGACAGCGTCGTCTTTATTGCCAATACCCCGGCAGTGACCACTCCCATCGAACCTGCAACCCTGCTGTCGCTGTTGGAGGACGGCCGGTTCGCGGGCGTACAAGACCCCGGTACGGAAGAGAACGGGTTCTTTGCCGGCGGCCGCATCGCATGGCTTGCCGGCGATGACGCCGCTGCGGCCCGCGCTCGAACGGCCGGCGCGTGCGGCGTCGTATCGCCCGCCGCCAACGCCGTTCCGGAGCTGGTGCAGGCGCTCGATTGCGCGGTGCGCAGCGGCAACGGTGCGGAAGCCGCGCGACTCGACGGTCTGTTACAGGAATTCCATTCGCGGGCGCTGGGCTTCGCGCAACCTGTGATACTGAAGGTAGCCGCCGGGATGCGGGGCATCAAGGTGGGACCGCCGCCGGTGCCGGTTTCCCCGGAGCGTCAGCGGATGTTGGACGAATTTCGCGACTGGTTCCGAGGCTGGCTCCCGGCCGTGACGAAATCGAAGGCGCATGCCTAGATGGATCGGTTGCGTGCTCTTGTTCCATGGCGCCGCTGCGCTCCTGGCGCAACCAGCGGCGCTCTCCTACCGCTCCACCGTTGACAACTCCGAGCAACCCTACGCCGTGTACCTGCCCAGGCCCCTGGATCCGGCTCGCAAATATCCACTGGTGATCGGACTCCACGAAGAGGAATCGAACCACGTGATGGAGCTGCGTCACCTCTTCGGTATCGTCGGCCGCTTCGGCGAGACCGGGCTCCAGGCCCTGACCGTGTTCCCGCAGGTGCGCGACGTCGAGTTCATCGTGGCCTGCCCGTTCGGGCGCGGCACCATGGGCTACCAGGGCATCTCCGAACAGGACGTCTACGACGTGCTCGCCGAGGTCAAGCGGCGCTACCCCGTGGACGACGATCGCGTTTACCTGACTGGGTCGTCTATGGGCGGCGGAGGTGCCCTGTGGATGGCGCTCACGCGCCCCGACGTGTGGGCCGCGGTGGCACCGGTTTGCGCGGCGACCATCCCGGGCAGCGAAGAATTGGCAGGCAACGCGGCCGATCTACCGGTGCGACTGTTTCAGGGCGAACAGGATCCCGCAGTGCCTGCCGAGAGCTCGCGGAAGTGGCAGAAACGATTTCTGGAGGCCGGAGTGACGGCCGACTATATCGAATATCCCGGCGTGCGTCACAACGCCTGGGACCCTGCCTACCGCAACGCGTCGATCTTCGAATGGTTCGAAAAATTGAAGCGCGAACGGGACCCCGGCCACGTGCATTTTTCCACGCGGAGCGAGCGCTACCCCTCGGCATACTGGGTGCGCATCGACGCATTTCCCTCGGGCGCGCTGGCGAGCATCGACGCCGTGCGATCCGGCGGAGATGTTCGCGTACAGACCAACGAGGTAGACGCATTCACCCTGACCTCTGCCGCGCGTGCTGTCACAATCGACGGAGCGGCGGTGCGGCTGCGGCCGGGCAAAGCACTGAGTTTTGCCAGGACGGGCGGGCAATGGGCGCAGGCAGCGCCTCCGCCGGCGTCGCAGCCACGCGGGCCGATCGTCGAGGCCGTCAACACACGGCATATCTATGTCTATGGCGACGGCGACGAGCAGGGGCGCCGCCACGCGCAGGACGCGGCGGCGTGGTCGACCACGCGCGTGCACATCAATCTCAGCCTGCCCGTGAAATCCGACCGCGAGGTGACCGGCGACGATCTGGCATCGTCCAACCTGGTGCTGTTCGGGAATGCGCGCACCAACCGGCTGATCGCGCGATTCGCACCCCAGCTTCCAATGGAGCTCAGCCTCGGCGCAGCGGATTATGGCCTGCTCTTCGTGGCGACCGTCGGGCAGCACTACGTGCTGGTCAGCTCCGGCCTGCCCTGGTGGACGGGGGCGGAGGAAGCCAATCGCGGCGGCTACCAGTTTGCGCCGCCGCCTTACCGCCTGCTGAGCACATTCGGCGATTACGTCCTGTTCAAAGGGAATCTCTCCAACGTGCTGGCTGAGGGACGGTTCGACCGCGACGGGAAGGTGCCGCCCGGCGCCGCGGCGAAACTCACGGCCACAGGCACTGTGACCCTCAGCCGCTAGGCCAACGTACAATCTGAAGATGCAGCCCAACTACGCCCCCGCGGGCGAGGACTACCTGGCGCGGCGCAAGCTGCGCCGGCACGCGCGTGTGCCGCACCTGTGGGCCATGGGCGTGGGCGCGGTGATCTCGGGCGACTTCTTCGGGTGGAACTTCGGGCTGGCCGCGGGCGGCTTCGGCGGAATGCTGTTGGCCGTGCTCGTGATGACCGCGATGTACATCGGCCTCTGCTTCTCGATCGCCGAAATGTCGCCCGCCCTGCCGCACGCGGGAGGAGCGTATTCCTTCGCGCGGACGGCCATGGGTCCGTGGGCGGGATACATCACGGGCCTGGCCGAAAACATGGAGTACATCCTTACGCCGGCGGTAATCGTGGTGGGAATCGGAGGCTACCTGGGCGCCGTGTTCCGGACGCCGGGCGCGTGGGAGCCCGCATGGTGGCTGCTGGCTTACGGCCTGTTCGTCGCGCTCAACGTGTGGGGGGTGGAGATGACCTTTCACGTCTCCGTGATCGTCACGCTGGCGGCACTCGCGGTGCTCGCCGTGTTTTGGCTGGGCGCGGTGCCGCATTTTGATCCCGCACGATGGGCGGCGCCGTACTTCCCTGCGGGGCGTTCGATGGGCGCCTCGGCCTTCGTAGAGCTGCCGTTCGCTCTCTGGCTGTACCTGGGCATCGAACAGTTGCCGCTGGCAGCGGAAGAAAGCCACGATCCGCGCGAAGACATGCCGCGGGGCATCCTTTACGGCCTGGTAACGCTGATCGGAGTTTCGTTTCTGACCGTGGTCCTGAGCGCGGGCATTGCGCCCGGAGCGGCCAAGGTGGCGTCCTCGAACGAGCCGTTATTCCTGGGATTCCAGACCATCTTCGGCCACGGGCTGAAAACGCGCGTGCTCGCGCTGGTGGCGTGCACCGGGCTGATCGCCAGCTTCCACACCATCATCTTTGCGTACGGCCGCCAGATCTATTCGCTCTCGCGCGCGGGATACTTTCCGACCTGGCTCTCTGTGACGCACGGCACTCGCGAAACGCCGCAGCGGGCGCTCGTGGCGGGCAGTGCGCTGGGGTTCGCGGCGGCGCTGGCCATTCGCCTGACGCCGCAAGGGAGCCCTGTGGGTGCGGTCCTGCTGAATATGGCGGTGTTCGGCGCGGTGCTGGCTTACATGCTGCAGATGGTTTCGTTTCTGGTGCTGCGCGCGCGGTTTCAGCACATCGAGCGGCCGTATCGCAGCCCGCTCGGAATGGGCGGCGCGGTGCTCGCGCTGCTCATCGCGGGCGTCACCCTGGCGGTGTTATTCCGGAATCCGGACTACAACAAGGGCGTCATCGGCGCGGCGGTGTGGTTTGTGCTCGGTCTCGGCTACCACGCGGTGTATGGGCGCCACCGGCTGGTGCTGGCGCCGGAAGAAGCCGCGGCCGTCGAGCACCGCAAGAACGAGGGCAGGCCGTGACCCTGCGGGAGCTGCTGGCGAAAGCCTCTCCCGCGCGCAGCGGCGATGAGTTGGCGGGAATCGCGGCGCAGACGGCGGAAGAGCGCGTGCGTGCCCAGATGACGCTCGCCGATGTGCCGCTGAAGCGCTTCCTGGCCGAGCAGATTATCCCTTACGAGGCCGACGAGGTGACCCGGCTGATCTGCGATTCGCACGACGCGCAGGCGTTTGCGCCTGTCGCGCACCTGACCGTCGGCGAGTTTCGCGACTGGCTGCTCGGCGAACAGGCCACGGTCGATCGTCTCGCAGCCTTGGCGCCCGGCCTCACGCCGGAGATGGCCGCCGCCGTGAGCAAGATCATGCGCGTGCAGGATCTGATTACCGCTGCTGCGAAATGCCGCGTGGTGACGCGATTTCGTTCCACCATCGGGCTGCCGGGACGCCTCTCCACGCGCCTGCAACCCAATCATCCGGCCGATGATCTGAAGGGCATCGCCGCCAGCGTGCTCGATGGTCTCAGCTACGGCAACGGAGATGCCGTGATCGGCGTGAACCCGGCGTCGGACAACGTGCGCACCGTGGAAGCGCTGCTCACCATGCTCGACGCAATCCGCGAGCGCTACTCGATTCCCACACAGATCTGCGTGCTGGCGCACGTCACCACGCAGATGCAGGCGATGCGCAACGGAGCGCCGGTGGACCTGGTCTTCCAGTCGATCGCGGGCACGGAAGCCGCCAACGCGGCCTTCGGCATCACGATCGCGATGCTCGATGAAGCGTGCGAGGCGGCGCTGGCACTGGGCCGCGGCGACCACGTCATGTATTTCGAGACCGGACAGGGCAGCGCGCTCTCCGCCAATGCGCATCACGGCGTGGACCAGCAGACCTGCGAGGCGCGCGCTTACGCGGTGGCCCGGCGTTACCGGCCGCTGCTGGTGAATACCGTGGTCGGCTTCATCGGGCCGGAGTACCTGTACAACGGCAAGCAGATCATCCGCGCCGGACTCGAAGACCACTTCTGCGGCAAGCTGCTCGGCCTGCCGATGGGATGCGACGTCTGCTACACCAATCACGCCGAGGCGGACCAGGACGATATGGATACCCTGCTCACGCTTCTGGGCGTGGCGGGCTGTAATTACATCATGGGCGTGCCCGGCGCGGACGATGTGATGCTGCACTACCAGAGCACGAGCTTTCACGACGCGCTGTACGTGCGCGGTGTGCTGGGACTCAAGCCGGCGCCCGAGTTCGAAGCATGGCTGGAGCGGCGGCCCGAGCTGGCGGCCTCATGGCTATTGACCTGAAGCAATTCACACCCGCGCGCGTAGCGTTGGGGCGGGCGGGCCACAGCCTGCCCACCGGCGAGCTGCTGCGGTTCCAGCTCGATCACGCGCGAGCGCGGGACGCGGTGTATGACGCGTTGGAACCGGGGGCACTCGGGCTGGAGCACGTGCTGGCGCGGAGCCAGGCGCGCGACCGCGGCGAGTTCCTGCGCCGGCCGGATTTGGGGAGGCGGCTGAGCAGCGATTCGCGGGACCAACTCGCCAGGGGCGATTTCGATGCCGCGATCGTGATCGCGGACGGCCTCAGTGCGCCGGCGGTGCATCGCCACGCGGCGGCGTTAATGGCGGCACTGATGCCGCTGCTCGACGGGTGGAGGCTGGCGCCGCTGACGGTGGCGTTGCAGGCGCGCGTGGCGCTGGGCGACGAGATTGGTTCGGCGCTCGGCGCGCGGATGGTGGCGGTGATGATCGGCGAGCGGCCGGGGTTGACCAGCCCGGACAGCCTGGGGATTTATCTGACCTGGGAGCCTCGCGTGGGCCGGACGGACGCCGAGCGGAATTGCATTTCGAACGTGCGCGCCGAGGGGATTTCGTACGATCTTGCCGGGCGAAAGCTGCACTTCCTGATGGCCGAGGCGCGGAGGAGGAGGATCTCGGGGGTGGCGCTCAAGGAAGAGTACCGGGTGCTGTGCTAGGCTGGCTAGCAAAGCAGATCGGAGGTGCCTATGAGGGGGCGGCAGCGCGAGAAGCTGGCGGATGAATTGACGCGGGAGGCGTGGGCTGCAGCGTGGGTCTCGGCGCTCTGGCAGGATCTGTGGTATGGGCTCCGTTCGGCGGCCCGGAGTCCGCGGTTCAGCCTCGCGGCAGTCCTCTCTCTCGCACTGGGAATCGGAGCGGCGACAACCGTGTTCAGCGTGGCCGACACGGTTTACCTGCGGCCGCTGCCGTACAAGGCCCCCGAGGACCTGATGTTCGTGGCGATGCGCTTGATTGGCGCCGAGTTTGTCCTTGCGCCGGATTACGTAGCATGGCGCCGTGACAATTCGGCGTTCCAGGAGTTCGCCGCCATGCAGTACCACGGAGGGCAGGCTGCGATCCTCGGGACCGCCAATCCCGCCGAGGTCCACACGACACGCGTCTCGTGGAACTTCCTGCCGGCGTTGGGCGTGCGTCCCGTCATGGGCCGCAACTTCCAGACGCGGGACGAATTGCCGAACTCGCCCCGAATCGCGATTCTGACGG
Source organism: Verrucomicrobiia bacterium (assembly GCA_035578025.1). Classification (GTDB taxonomy): domain Bacteria; phylum Acidobacteriota; class Terriglobia; order Bryobacterales; family Bryobacteraceae; genus Solibacter. The sequence goes on along the minus strand of DATJYJ010000199.1, from coordinate 38,008 downwards.
ACTCCGCCAGATCGACGGGCGAAGCAACGGCGGCTGGAAGACGGTGATCGGCGTGGCGGCGGATACCAAGAACCAGGGCCTGAACCAGCCGCGCGTGCCGCAGATGTTTGTCAACGACGTGGCGCTCTACCCGGGATCGGATATGGCTTTCGTGGTGCGTCACGTGGGCACGGAGCGCATGCTGATGGAGGTCGTGCGCGACAAGCTGCGTGATATGGACCCGGGAATGATCGCCAAATTCGAAACCCTGGACGCGGCGATCGGGCGCATGTCGGCGGCGTCGCGATTCAACGGCGCTCTGGTGGCGAGCTTCGCCGCCGTGGCGTTCCTGATGGCCGTGGTCGGAGTGTACGGCGTGCTGGCATTCGCCGTGGCGCAGCGCAAGCAGGAGATCGGGATCCGCGTAGCCCTCGGCGCCGGACCGATGCAGGTGCAGGGGATGGTGCTGCGGGAAGGAGCGTTTCTGCTGGCGGCGGGCATTCTTGCGGGCTTGGCCGGTTCGCTCCTGGCGGCGCGTTATTTGAAGACACTGCTCTACGACATCAGCGCCACGGATTTGGGCACCTACGTGGCGGTTGTGGGGGCAATCGCAATTGCGGCGATGCTGGCTGCCTGGATTCCGGCGCTGCGCGCGTCCGCCGTGGACCCGATGGTGGCCTTGCGCAGCGAGTAGCTCAATTTTGCTTGTGAGCTTCTGCCGCGGGCGTACCCATGCGTTGTGTCAAGAAACCGATGATCGCTCCCACGACGAATCCGGGCAGCATGATCGCCAGGTAATGCTCGTTCTGCATCGCCGCCACCAGGAAGGCGAACAACAGTCCGAGCACGGACCCGACCACGATCCCCTTGCCGGTGGATTGCACCTTGCGCGCGTACCACCCGCTCAGCAGTCCCACCAGCATTCCTTTGATGGACGAGCCGACCATGATGCCCGTCATCATCGACCGGACTTCGGGATAGAACCACGCGGTGGCGCCGTCGAGCGCCCCCAGAATCAATCCGAATACCAGTCCGACTACAATCTTATTCATGGCTTTCGTTAACCCCTTTCCCTTGCCTATTCCGCGTGCGCCGGAATTCCTTTAGCGGCTTCGCAAGAAAAACAGCAAAAACTTCACCGTAACGAAGGCCGCAAGCAACCAGAGCAGGACCGCGTTCCGGCGCGCGTACCGCAGCCCGGTTTCCCAGGGCGATTCCGGGTATGCCTCGACCGCGAGCCCATTCTGAAACCGCTCGATATCCGCCAGCAGCCCGCCCGCATCCGGGTACCGCGCCGCCGGGTCCGGGTTCATTGCTTTGGCCGCGATCGCGAGGAGCTGTGGGACTGGCTTCCACCGGTCTACCGCGACCTGGAGCAGCGCCCCCAGCGAATAGATATCCGACCGCGCGTCGCAAGCCCCTTCCGGCGCCCGGAACGCGGGCGTTCCGGCCACGGCGTCCACACCCCAGTCCATGACGTAGACCTCACCAAATGCGCCGGCCATCACGTTCTGCGGTTTCAGGTCGCGGTGCAGCACACCCCGCGAGTGTGCAAAGGCGAGCGCTTCGCCAACGCGCTGGATCACTCGCAGCCGCTCGGCGAGCGATGCGTCCGACTCCAGGAAGGCGTCCAGCCGCACGCCGCTCACCAGTTTCATCGCATAGAACACGCGGCCATCGGGCAGCACCCCGGTTTCGTACACGGGCACAATCGCGGGATGCTCCAGCCGCGCCATGAGCCGCGGCTCGCCGGAGAGCGCGGCGTCCATCACCTTGAGCGCCACCCGGCGGTCCAGGTCGCGGTCGCGCGCTGCATAGACCACGCCCATGCCTCCGCGGCCGATCTCGCCTTCCAGATCGTAGCGCGTGCCGGTGAGATCGGGCTGGTCGACCACCTCGCGAAGATGCGTGACCACCGCGTCGCTCAGCTCCACAGCGACCTCATCTCCTGGCGCAGTTCGCGTTCCCCGGCTGTGACCCCACGCAATCGCGCCTCCACGAAACCCCGCAGCATCCGGCGCGCCCAGGCGAGGTAATTGGTGACGGAGGTCTCGGCGATACCGTGCCGCTCGGCAATCCCGGCGTAGGATGGCCGGGCATCGCCGGCGAGATCGTAAGCTTCGAACACCCGCCATTGGAGATCCTTCCCCGCGGACTCGCAGTGCGCGCGAAGGTCCTCCACGGCAAGGGCAAACACCTGCCGCCTCCACTCGCGCTCGAAGATCTCCTCGGGTGGGGCAGACGGCCGTTGTTCCTCTTCCGCCCTCTCGATCGGTTCGAAGTTTGCTCCTCCTCCGCGCTTCAGCCGGCCGGCAGCCGCATGCTCGTTGGCTGCAAACCGCTCCACCGCCATCCGCAGATAAGTACGGAAACTGGCGCGCGAGGGGTCGAACCGCCGGAAGAAATCGCGCTCGAGCGCGGTGGCGAAGAACTCCTGCGTGAGGTCCTCGGCTTCCTCGTTCTGTTTGCCGAACTTCAGCCGTACAAAGCGGTACACCGGCTTCCAGTAGAGCGCCGCCACGCGCTCCAGGGCCTCGTTCGGCACCGCCCCCGGGCCGGACACAGCTTCCAGCAGCGACAACTGCGTCGATGGAAACACGCCACCCTACTCTACAAGAAACACGCTGATCTGGCCGGGCCCGTGCACGCCGCGCACCAGGATCTGTTCGATATCGGCCGTGCGGCTGGGGCCGGTGATCAGCACCATGGAGCTGGTCTGGTCCGCCGGACGCGGGAGCACGGTGAACAACTCGTCCAGGCCCGTCAGAATTCGATCGCAGGGCACTACGGCGATGTGTGCCGGCGGCAGCAGCGAAACCAGCCGCGCTTCCGCCGGGCTGGCGATCATGACCAGCGTGCCGGTGTCGCCCAGTGCATAATCGGCGCTGGTGATCCCGACGTCGGCTTTCTCGCAGGCATCGCGCAGCTCGTTCACGTCGCGAATGCCGCTCCGCACGCCGGGCAGCGAGGTGATCCCGCACTCGGCGAGGTAGGGCGAGTTCGAGGCCACGGCGGTCCTGCCCGCAATAGCCGCAGCCACGAGATCCCGCGCCGCGGATTGCGACGGCACCCGCTGCGCGTGCCCGGCAAGCGCTTCCAGGCGGGCGATGAAACTGGAGACACGGAGATCGCGCGGAACTTCGGGAACTCGCAGGCGGACGGGCGGAGGCGGCGCCGGCTCCTGTCCCGCGCTGCGGCCGAGCGCGGTGCGGACGCGATGGAGAATATGATCGCGCGACATCAGCGGCCTCCCCGCTTGCGCCACATTTCGCGGAAACTCATGGAAGGTGACGGCGGCAAATCGCGCTGGCTCAGCCAAGCCTGCGCGGGTCCGATATTCATCGGCGGAGGGACGTTGCGGATCCAGCCGCCATCGGGCGATGGAGCCATCGAGGCCGCCATCCTGCCGGCCATTTCGTAGACACGCGGGTGCGACATGACCCACGCGAACACGCGAAACGCCACCTTCTCGATGCGATTCTGCCCTTCGCGCGCCTCGGCTTTCTTGACGTCGCTGCGCAGCTCCAGCAGCACGCGCGGGATATCGATCTTGACCGGGCACACCTCGGCGCAGGCGCCGCAAAGGCTGGAGGCGAACGGCAATCCGGGCTCGTGGGTTACGCCCATAAATTGCGGCGTGATGATGGCGCCGATCGGCCCCGAGTACACCCATGGGAAACTGTGCCCGCCGATCTTGCGGTACACCGGGCACGTATTGAGGCACGCTCCGCAGCGGATGCAGTACAGCGACTGCCGCTTGGCGCGGTCGGGCAGCAGCCTGCTGCGGCCGTTGTCCACCAGCACCACGTAGAACTCTTCCGGCCCGTCGACCTCGCCCGGCCGCCGCGGTCCGCTCAGAAAAGAGGAGTAGACCGAGAGAAGCTGGCCGGTGGCGCTGCGCGCCAATAGCTTCAGGAACGTGGCCACATCCTGCGCGCGCGGAATCAGCTTCTCGATCCCGGCCACCGCGATGTGGACCTTCGGCGCGCTGGTGGTGAGGCGCGCGTTGCCTTCGTTTTCGATGATCACCACCGCGCCCGAGTCCGCCACCAGGAAGTTCGCGCCGCTGATGCCCATATCGGCCGCCAGGAATTTCTGGCGCAGCACCGCCCGTGCGATGGCGGTCTGCTTTTCGATCACCACTTCGTTGGGCACGTTGAGGCGTTTGGTGAAGATCTCGGCCACGTCATAGCGCGTCTTGTGCAGCGCCGGGGCCACAATGTGATAGGGCTTCTCGTGAGCGAGCTGGAGGATGTACTCGCCGAGATCGGTCTCCACGGATTCGAGGCCGTGATGCTCCAGGCGCTCGTTGAGGTCAACCTCCTCGGTGGTCATCGACTTCGACTTTACGATCAGCCGCGCCCCGCGCTGCTTGGCCAGCCCCAGCACGAAATCCGCGACCTCGGTAGCGTCCTTGCAGTAGACCACCTTGCCGCCGTGCGCCGTCACGTTGCGCTCGAACTCCTCGAGGTAATGGTCCAGGTTCTCGATGGTGTGCTTCTTGATGGCGTTGGCGTGTGAGCGGAGTTCCTGGTAATCCGGAAGGATGTCGCTCGCCACCGCCTCGATCCGCTTCTCTTTGAGCCGGCCGGTGGCGGTGTAAATGGCAAGCTGGAGGTTGGCGTCGGCCAGCGTGTCGTGAATTTTGTGATGGAATTCGACGGACATGGAGTTAGCGGCTGGCCAGGACCTCGGCCAGGTGCATGGTGCGGATGGGCGAACCGGCACGCGAGAGCGCTCCCTGGATCTGCATGAGACAGCTCGGATCCAGCGAGACCACGGTGTCCGCGCCGGTGCGCTCGATGGCCTCCAGCTTGGTGCGCGCCATGGCCCCGGAAAGCTCCGCGAACTTGACGGAGAACGTGCCGCCGAAGCCGCAGCACTCCTCGGCCGGCGTCATCTCGCGCAGTTCCAGTCCGCGCACGTGGGCCAGCAGGCGCCGGGGAGCGGCTTTGATGCCGAGCTCGCGCAGCGCATGGCAGCCGTCGTGAAAAGTGGCCACGGCATCCATTCGCGCGCCGACGTCTTCCACGCCCGCAACCGCGGTGAGAAACGTGGAGAATTCGTAGACGCGCTTCTCCAGCGCGTGCACGCGGGCCAGCGTCTCCGGGTCTTTCTGAAAGAGCTCCGCGAAGTGGTGGATGACCATCGACGTGCAGGAGCCGGAGGGCGCCACGATGGTCTCGCAGGCTTCGAAAGTCTTGAGAAAATGGCGCGCCACAATGCGCGCCTCCGCGCGATAGCCGCTATTGAACGCGGGCTGGCCGCAGCAGGTCTGTTCTTCGGGAAAATCGACCTGATACCCCAGCCGTTCCAGCACCTCTGCCATCGCCATTCCAACTTTCGGAAAAAGCTGATCGACGATGCAGGTAACGAACAGCGAGACGCGGTTACCCATGTGTGAAGAAGAATTGTATCAGTTTACGCTGAGCTACTCTTCCATCACGTCGGCCAGGGGAATCACGATGTCCGTGTCCGGGATGCGCAGCGTCTTATCGGCGAGTTGCTCGACGCCGCCGGCGGTGCGCACTTCGCTTTCGAGCGTGTTCGGGTCGATGATCCATACATAGGGGACGCCGAGTGCTACCAGCTCGTTGGCTTTGTTCCAAACGTCGATCATACGGTCGTCCTGGGATAGGATTTCGATCCAGAGCAGCGGTGGGGTAGTTGGGTAGCGGGTTTCGAAACCGGGAAGCACGTAGATACACACATCCGGGATCGGATACCAATCCTCGCGCATCCTTACTCGGAGTTCCGGGTATACGCGAATGTTCCATTGTTTGCGCCGCCGATTCAGGTACGAGACCAACAGACCCTGCAACAACGAGTGCGCTTTGTCACCCACGTTTCGCTCCAGGAGCACGCCATCCCGATATTCCCTGTCGGGAGAATATGACGTGTTCAAATAGTCGTCCACGGAGAGCAGCGTCTCGACGCCCATATCAATTAACATACCGATTGCTTAGTGGCTGCACAAGCACACGCGCTCGCCGCTAGTGACAAGTGTGCCGCCGATCCACGCGCGCACGGCCTGTGCGACTGTCAGGTGCTGAGTGGTCACGAGCGGCGCGATGCCTGCTGCGGAGAGCGAAACCGCGGCGCCCTCCCCGATGCCGCCGCAGATCACCGCGTCACAGCCGGTCAGCATGTCGACGAACGTGGTGTGATTACCGCATTCCGTTGTGGCTCTGGTCCGGACGGTGCGCGAAAGCACCTCGCCGTTGTGGATCTCCAGGACAACGTAGGCCTTGCTGCGGGCCAGGTGATCGCAAACGTGGAAGCCATCGCAGGTCGCGATGGCCAGTCTGGTGAAGGTCATGCAAGCCTACGGTAACACGGGGACAGGCTGAAGCCGGTCCCACGCTACTTGCGGTCCGTGATGGTGTAGCCGCTGGGCACCTGGAACAGATAGACGGCCGGGTCGCCGCGCTGGATGTTGGTCAGACGGAAGGTCTCGTCGCCGGTGCGCGGGTCGTTGTGCTTCGACATGACCAGAGTCTGCAATTCCGATGAATACCAGCGCTCCCCGGTCACCTGGATGGGACGGTCGTTGCCGATCACGCCGATTTCGATCGTGGTAACATTGCGCGTACCCTCCGCCTCGACACCCTCGACCATTTGCTTACCGAGCGGGTCGCCCTTCGGTAGACGCGCGATTTTCGTAAACTGCTCCATGGCCGGCTTCGCCTCACCCGCCAGCATGCCGGCATCCAGCGTGGCGCCATTGATGGTCACAGTGTGAGAACCGTTGGCCTTGGCTTCTGCAATCAGCTTTTCTAGGGTCTTGGGGTCGAGCGTCTGGCCATTGACGGTTACCGTGGGAGGCCCACCCTCGCTGCTGGTGTGGACGGAGAACGTCGTACCCTTGAAACCTGTCGGCTCGGTGTCCCAACTGAAGGTCTTTACCGAATCGACCTTCTCCTGCCGCAGATAGGCAAATCCGGCGTGAGGCATGTTCAATTTCGACCCGGTCATGGTCTTCGGATTCAGTATGTAGGTGACGCCGGCCACCGGGTCGGAGATGATAATGCTCTCCGGGGTTTCGCGGCGCGTACGGCCTTCGCTGTCGCGGTACACGGTAGCGCGCGTTTCGCGATGGATGTGCGTTCCGTCGGCCAGCACCTGGTCGGTCTGGTTCACTTCTTCGCCGGAGTACGGCGCGCCCTTGACCACGGTCCCGGCGACGGCGCCGACCATCTTCAACTGAATTTGGGCTGCCAGTCCGTCTTTTTCCGCTTTGAGCTTGGCCCCATCCATAGGATCCTGAGCGGCGGCTCCGAGAGCAAACAGGATTGCGATTGGCAACAGCTTCTTCACGATCGATTTCTCCTTAGAAGTCTTGTCGGGTTCCACTCACCAGCCGGATGGCGCGGGCGCGCCCGTCCGGCGAAAACACGATGTCCGCCGGGGTGCTGCCCGGCACGGTAACGCGCAGGATGATGCCGCTTTCGATCGGCTCGTCGTCAAGTGCCAGGAAAGGCTCGGGCCGCGGAACGGCGCGGCGGGGTTTGCGTATGGCGGTACGTGCAGCGACCGGCGCGGGCGCATCCATTACGACCGGCAGCTCGGGCGGAGCCTCGTGCGAAACAACCGTGGGCCCAAGCACGGCCGGTGCGGGCCTCCGCACGGCGGGCTTGGGTACAAGCACCGTCGCAAGCGCGAGTCCCGCTGCGACTGCCACCGCGGCCGCAGTCCAATGCCAGGAGCCGGCCGCGCGTACCCGCAGCGGCCCCGGCGCAGGCACTTCCGCGAGCGTACTCATCAAACCGGCGACTTGGCCGGCACGGGCCGACAACTCCAAATGCAAGCGTTCGCATGCGGCGCACTCGCTCAAATGGGCCGTCACCTTCTGCATCTCGTCCGGTAATAGTTCGCCATCGAGATATGCGCGCAGCGCTCCTTCCGGCCAACACTGGTTCATACCGATTCTCCAAAACGAGCCCGAAATCTGCGTTCGAACTCCGCCTCTGCGCGCGCCAACAGCGTACCGACCGAGCCTGGCTCGACGCCCAACGTGCAGGCGAGCTCCCGGTACGCCAATCCACTGGAGCGCAGGAGCAGAAGCTGCGCATCGCGAGGTTTGAGCGATGTCAGCACCGACCGGACCCGCGAAGCGCGTTCGGCGGCGAGTAGTTGATCCAGCGCTGTTGGCTGCCCTGCGAGACGGAGGGTACCTGCCGCGGCCTCCTCTTCATATCGACGCCGCCGGGCATCGGCGCGCAGTGCGTCCAAGCCGGCATTTGTGGCTACCCGATAGATCCAGGCGGCCAGATCGCCGCCCGAAGCGAGCAGCGCGGGCCGCTGCGAAAGCTTGTGAAACACGTCGCTGGCGATCTCTTCGCTCCGGGCCCGATCCCCGGTAAGCCGCGCCAGCATTCCGACAATGCGCCCATAGTGTTCGCGAAACAGGGATTCCACCCTTTCCGCGGCCCGGTAGTGGCCGGCGGCGCGGGCGGTGGCCGGATCGAGTGCGATCTCCTCGGGCTGCACAACTCTTAATACGACGCCCAACTCACGATTGTGACAGCAATCCATTGGGGTGGACGATCGTTTTTTGTCGTCCGCCCAAGCCGTGGTGCTACTTCGGTTGGGGCTGCGCCTGCTGCCGCAGCGGGTTCATCATTTGGAGCAGCTCTTCCACGGGTGCGTCCTTGTAATCGGAGGGCACACCGAATACCGAATCGGGAATCGTGTCGGTAGAGAGTTCCACCAGGTCGGTGGTCATTTCGGTGAAGGGCTCTTCCGGATTGGCCGCACCCATCATTTTGGCGGAACCGGGCATGATCATCTTCATCTGCGTGCGCAATACAGCCTGCGAGGTCCCCTTCATCATTTGCTCCAGCAGGGGCTTCAACTTGTCCGCGAACCCCGGAATCTGCGCGAACATCTTCGTCATACCCGAGGCCGTGTCGGAGCTGGCCAATTGTTGCGCCGTGTATGCCGCCACCTCCCTGAGCACGGGGAGCCGCTCCAGCTCTTGTGCAGCAGCGGTCCAAATGTGCATCTCGACCCGCATGGCCATCATCGCCGCCATGGGACCGGGTACGTCCAGAGTGATCGTCACCAGCGTCTCCTCGGCCTTGATGTTCCGGATTGCGTCGCTTTTTCCGGTCTTGTCGCTCTTGACGTCGATCTTCATGTTCTCGAACATCTGCCTGGCTTCCGGCGGCATGTTCGGCATCAGGCTCTTGAGCTTGTCGCCATACTCCGCGAGAGGACAGGTGCCATACCGCTTGCCCTTGGGATCGAGCAGCGTCACGGTGCCTTTCTCCCGGTCGGTGATCACCTGGAGCGCGCCCGAGTTCGACATGGTGCGCCGGCCCTTGATGCGCACCACGACTCCATTGGCTACGGTGTCGCCCAGTTGTTTATTCATGGCTTCCGCCGCGGCGGGCGGCAGGAAACTGGCCAGCTTGTAATCGAGCTTGCTGCGCATGGTCACGTCGGCAAGCGCGGCGTGGCCGAACAGCAGCGTGACAACAAGAGAGGAAAGGAATGCAGACTTCATAGGTGCGAGTCTAGCGCACGGCGGGAATGACCGCACCCGCTGGAACTGCGTGGGAGCGTTCGCGTTACCGCCGCAGCAGGTCGTCAAGCGTGGCTTTCAGTTGCGGGTACTCGAAGAACGGCAGGGGCTGGCGCACCCCGTGGATCGCCAGCACGATGGTGGGTGTGCGCGTGAGTTGATCGGCGCGGCCCTGCGCAATGTCGCCCAGGACACTGTCGTCCAGGTGCGGGTCGCTGTGCACCAGGTCGCGTATCTTTGCCATCGCGTCCGGCGGGATGACCTGTGCCAGTTGCGTCTCGATATCGCCGGTGAGAGCCCACGAGGACTGGGTTTGAAAGAGCTGCTGGACGGCGACCTCGTATTGTCCGGCCAATCCGGCCGCATTGGCATAGCGCGCGGCCAGGCGGGCGTACTGGTGCTGGGTGAGGGGATAGTCGCGATGCAACAGGCGCACTTTGCCGGTCGCGACATACTCGGCGCGAAGCTCCGGGACAACTTCGGCGTACAACCTGGCGCAGGCCGGGCACTCGTAATCGGTGTAAATCTCGCACAGGATCGGCGCCGAAAGGGAGCCGCTGAGCTTGAAATTGGCCGTTGCTGCTGCGGGAGCCGGCCGGGGCGGAGGCGCTGGAGCGGCTGCGGTTCGAGGCGCGGACGGGGCAGGCGCCACAGCCGCCGCGGGAGCAGGCGCCGGCGGCGGCACCGTTCCGCCGTCCTCGCCCGGAAACACCGACTTCCAGAGCCGCTGCGCCAGGTTGTCGGAGCGAACCTTGCACGTGGCGGCCTGGCAGCCGGGCAACACGAACAGGCTCGACGCCATCGCCAGGCCGGCAGCCGCGGTAATTCCCCATCGGCGTCGGCGCGCCCGCATGACCCTGTCAAGCACCCGGACACCGGTTAGCGCATGGTCCACATCGGGACGCCACGCGGCGGGGGGATCGAGCGGCGCAAGGCGATCGTTCACCCATTGATTCAGATTCCTGTCACCGTTCTCCATAGCGCTGGACGTACTCCTTTCTGAAGGCCTGGTGAGCGCGGCTGAGCAGGGTTCCCACGGATGCCGGATTCAGTTCGAGAGCCGTGGCGAGTTCCTCGTAACTCAGGCCGCTGGCGCGTAACAGAACCAGTTCCGCCTGCCGCGATTCCATGGTTGCCAGGACCTCACGCACCTGACGCTGAGCCTCGGCGGCGGCATGCAGCTCCTCCGGATCTTTGGGGCGCTCAGCGAGTGGCAACAGGTGTGCGAAACGATCCCGGCGGCCCTGGCGGCGCAGCTCGTAGAGACCGGCGCGCACAGCGCTCCTGTACAGCCAGCCGCCCGCCGAATTCCCCAGGGCTTTCGGATTGCGCGAGAGTCGCCAGAAGACTTCGACTGCAAGCTCCTCTGCGCGGCCGGGGTCCCGTACCAAGCGGGCGATAAGGCGCGCGACGCGGGCGTAGTATTGCCGGAAGACCTGCTCGAATCCTCCCGGGTGGACTACCGTCACCACCTCCCCAACCGCCCTGCTCTCCTGGTGCACACCTGATTAATGCTACGTCAATGCAAATTGTGACAGCGCTCGGACACTTACTGCGATCCGGTCTTGGCCTGCACCGTGCGCGTGGCCGGCACCTGTATACCTTCGCCGTAATTCGCCTGGCCCGGAATCGACACCGGAAGATGGCCGCGGATGGCGATCTCGCCGAATAATGCCTGCACTGCCGCCACCTCGCTGAGCGGCACGCTACTGAAGGTCGCCAGGTAAGCGGCGACATTGGAAAAATTTCGCAGCAGATATGGATTGCCGAGCGCCACCAGCGCCACCGGCTTGCCGGACGCCGCCAGCAATTCCATGGCGTGCGGAAGTTCGCCGGAAAGAGTTCCCACCACTCCGCGATACGCCGCCGCGCTGGTGAACGCAGCCACCACGTACGTTTCGCAGTTTCCCAGACGGGTGAATCCATCGTCGATCTGCTGGCGCGTAACCGACGGGTCCCAGCTCACGACAGAGGCGCGCGGCACGCGGCGCCGCACCTCCTGGGTGAACGCCTGCCCCTCGGACGTGAAACGGCTCTCCGGCATGACGATGTAACAGGCTTTCTCGGGTTGCGCCAGCGGGAAAAGGTTGCCGCCGTTGCGTACCAGCGTGACCGCGCGATTGGCGACTTCCTGCGCCTTCTCGTTGGATTCCGGCGAGTCGACGATGTCGCTGATCGCTTCGAGATCGACGAAGCGCTTCTTATCCAGCCCGACGCGCTCCTTGGCGGAGAGAATCTTGATCACGCTCTCCTGAATACGCTGCCGCGTGAGGCGTCCGTTCTGCACCGCCGCCATGACGGCTTTCACGGCGGCGTCGGGATCGGGCGGCATCAGGAGTATGTCGGCGCCGGCTTCCAGCGCCCGCACGGCGGCTTCGCCCGTGGAAAAACCTTTGGCGATGCCCCCCATCTCCAGGGCATCGGTGACCACGATGCCTTTGAATCCCAAGTCTTTGCGCAGCAGGGTGGTGAGGATCGCGGGCGAAAGCGTGGCGGGAAGATCCGCCGGCGCGAGCGCCGGCACGGCAATGTGCGCCGTCATCACCGCGTCCACACCGTCCTCGATGGCAGCCTTAAACGGTACGAGTTCGAGACGATCCAGGCGGGCGCGGTCAGCGTTGATGGTGGCCAGGTTCATGTGGGTATCCACCGCCGTGTCGCCGTGGCCCGGAAAATGTTTCACTGCGGTGAGTACGAAATTCTTCTTGTCGGAGTGCGCGCCTTCGATGAACGCTTTCACCTGCGCGGCCACGGCTTCCGGATTCTCGCCGAAAGAGCGGATGTTGATCACCGGGTTGTCCGGGTTGTTGTTCACATCGGCAACGGGATAATAAATCCAGTGGACGCCCAGCGCGCGCGCCTCGCGGGCGGTGACCTCGCCTTCGTAACGCGAGAGCTCGGGGTCGCCGGCGGCGCCAAATGCCATGGCATGCGGAAAAACCGTGACCCCCTCCACCCGCATGCTGGCGCCGCGCTCGAAATCGCCCGCCACCAGCAGCGGAGTGCGCGCCAGTCGCTGCATGCGGTTGAGAAACGCGGCTACCGCGTACGGCTCGGCTTTTTGAATGACGCGCCCGTTCGACCAGTTGACCAGGATGAGACCGCCCACCTTGACCTCGCGGATCATGCGCATGAAGGTGCGGTACTCACGAGTACGAGAGTTTGGTGCGGCCCCGTGGAAGCTGATGAATACGAGCTGGGCCACCTCGTCGCGGAGGGTCATCCCCCTCATCCAGCGTTTTACCGCCGCCGACGCCTTAGGCGCTGGCAAGGATTTTGGCACCGCCTTCTCGACGGACTTCTTGGCTGCCGGCGCTGGCCCGGCGGGGGCAATGGCGGCGCACAGCGCCAACCCGGCGACGGCCGCGGGCAGGCGGAGACGGAAACCGGAAGAACTCACGATCTCAGTGTGACAGATTTCAGCGAACGGCCGCACCCGCGGGCCGGCGGCCCTTTTGCGAAAGGACGGGCTTGCGCAGCGCCCGGCTGTTCACCAGGCGCTTCACCGAGCGCACCAATTGCGATGGCTCATGTGAGCTCTTGGCTAGCACGACGTCCGCGCCGGTGTTCTCCACAGTCAGGCCGAGCGGGTCGACGAAGCCGCTCAGCAGCACCACTCGCACGTCGGGGTTGATCACGCGCAACTGCTGGATCAGTTCTACTCCATTCATCCGCGGCATGCGGTAATCGGTAACCACCACGTCGAATAAGTTGGTTGCATAGGCCTTGAGGGCCTCATCACCGTTGGTGGCGATCTGAACGCGATATCCGATCTCTTCCAGGAGCGACTTGCGAACCAGCAAGCCGTCCTGGTTGTCGTCCACAATCAGGATGTGCGGCGCGTCGGGAGAAGGGGTTTTCATGTGGAAGCGAGTGCGAGAGTAACAGAGCCGTAACCACCCTGTCAACGGTTTTGCATCGTGCTGGAAATTAGCGAGATTGAGTTCTTGACAAAATGGCAAGCAGTAGCAGAGACGCGCTGCCGAAGGTCGGCAGAGATCATTCCACCGAGCGCGGAGCTTTGTAGCCGGATTTTGCAACAATCTGGTACTTGATCGGCTTGCCCTTCTCGTCCTTCACGGGCAGCGGTTCGTTGGTCGCGGGATTGACCAAATCCACTTTGACCTTGCGGAAGGCTCCATCGTGTTTGGTATTACTAGGCTGGTACGTAATTACGTACTGGTTGCGCAAGGCCTGGTGCAGAGCCCCAAATACCTGGCCGTACTCGCCTTCGAACTTGGGAAAATACGCCGCGCCGCCGGTCTCCCGCGCAAACGTGCGCAGCTCGTTGTCCGCCTGCAGGAACTCCATGCGCTGCGGACCGCTCATGTAGGCATCGGCCATTTCGCGCTGCATCTGCATCAGGCCGATCGAATAGATGGGGACCCCGGACTCCTGTAGCTTCTTACGGGTCTGGTCGTAGGTGAGCTTGCTGAAAGTGTCGATGCCGCTGGCGATCAGCAGAATCGCCTTGCGCCCTTCGATGCCGCTCATCCGATCCGCGGTGTCGGTGATGGCGTCGAACATGTTGGCTTCGGAGAATGCCGCGATCTTGAGACGGTCGAGCGCCTCGTGAACCTTGGTCCTGTCGGTAGTGAAATCGCACAGGATCTCCGAGCGCATGTCGTAAGCAATGATGGCCACGTAGTCTTCCGGTTTCAGGGTGGAGGCAAATCCCCAGGAGAGCTGGAGAGTCTGGAACCACGCCCAACTGTAAAGGCGCTGGAAACGATTGCTGAATTCGATGACCATCGCAATGGTCATGGGCGCCTCACCCATTTCCACCTTGCGCACCTGCTGCGGGACATTGTCCTCGAGAACCCGGAAGTTGCCCGCCGGAATGCCGGGAATGAAGTGGCCCTTATTGTCCACCACGGCCACATCGAGGGTGACAATGTCCACATCGCTTTTGAACTGCGTGACGTCGCCGCTCTCGGTCTTCGCGGGATCCTTCTTGAGTTTGGAAGGAATTTTGGGCAGGTCTTCGTCGGTCTTCGGAGTGTCACCGTCGCCGGACGGCTTCTTCTTGGCCACCGTTGCCCCGGGCGATTTCAGCGGCCCCTCCTGCTGAGCAGCGACGATACCAGCTACCACGATCAACGCGGCAGCGCACGGCAAAAAGGTCTTCAGGGAAAGCATAGAGGCCTCGGGTTCAGGCGGCAGGCTTTCGCTACAGCACTGCTCCTGGGGTAACTATATCAAAGGACGAGCCGGGTGGCGGGGAGGTTGCGCGAAAGACACAGGTTTAACGCCCCGAAAGTTTCCACAGGATCTGGCGGAGCATTCCCATGAGTACCGGCGCGTCCCGAGCAGGGATCTCCAGCCGGCGGACCAGCCGGCGCACCTTCTCGCCGGTCGAGCCGGCGGTGCGCGGATTGACATACCCGCTCCTGGCAAGCGCGTCGAGCAGCATGGCGGTCACCTGTTCATTCTCCGCTGCAGCCGCGCGCCGGATGCGCTCGGGGTGCGCGCCCGCGGCCTTGGAATCGCGCGCCATTTCGTACAGGCACAGTGCGACCGCCTGGCCGAGGTTCATCGAGAGGTCCTGGCTCACGGTGGGGATCCGCATCAGCCAGTGACAGTGGCTCATGTCGTCGTTCGAGAGCCCGAATTTCTCGCTGCCGAAAAGCAGCGCCACGGACTGCGCAGGGAGCGCTCTGCGGATCAGGCGCGCGCCATATTCGAGCCGGCGGACCGGATGTTGCAACTCGCGGTGCCCGACGTTCGTCGTGCCGACCACCAGGCGGCAATCAGCTACCGCGTCGGCCACACTCGTGAACTGCTCCGCGTTCTGCAGCAGGGGCGCCGCGCCCACCGCGGACCGCGCCTCCCGGAACGCCACGTCGTAGGGGTTCACCACGCGCAGACGGCTGAATCCGAAGTTGGCCATGGCGCGCGCCGCGGCCCCGATGTTCAGCGGGTTGCGCGTGGACACCAGAACCACGCGCAGATTGCGCCTGGAAAAGATACCGTCGCTTGCCCGCCCGCCTACCCCACTTTGAAACCCTCCCAACGGGCCACCACCGCGCTCGCCAGGCAATTGCCCAGGACGTTGATCGAGGTTCGTGCCATGTCCAGTACAGCGTCTACCCCCAGCAGCACGGCCACGCCTTCCATGGGCAATTGGAAAGTGGCCAGCGTCCCCGCCAGGATCACCAGGGCGGCCCGCGGAACGCCTGCCACCCCCTTGCTGGTCAGCATGAGGGTCAGCATCATTACCAGTTGCTCGCCGATGGACATGTGCCTGCTCGCCGCCTGCACTACGAATACCGAAGCCAGCGACAGGTACAGCGCGCTGCCCACCAGGTTGAAGCTGTAGCCCGTGGGGATCACAAATCCGACGATGTGCTTGGGAACTCCGAACAGCTCCATGTTCTCCAGGGCCAGCGGGAGCGCCGCCTCGCTGCTCGCGGTGGAAAACCCGATAAGAAACGGCTCGCGCACGGCCTTGTAAAAAGATCCCAGCGGGATGCCGAAGAGCGGGAGCGCGGGCAAAAGCACCAGCAGAATGCACAGCACGCTCGAGACGTACATCGTCAGAATCAATGTGCCGAGACCGAAGAGGACGCCAATGCCTTTGCTTCCGACCGTGACCCCGATCGCAGCGCCCACTCCGATTGGGGCCAGCCGCATCACGTAGTGCGTGAAGCGGAACATCACCTCGGCCAGCGATCCGCAGAAAGCGATCACGGGTTCGGCCTTGGCGCCGATAGCCGCGCAAGCGGCGCCAAACAGGAACGCGAATACCACGATCTGCAGAGCATCGTTGCGCGCCAGGGCGTCGATGATGCTGGTCGGAAAGATGTGTTCCAGTATGGTGGCGAAACTGGCCTGGCCCTGCGGTAGAGCCGCCTCGGCCGCGGTCTGGCGAATCGGCACGCCTTCGCCCGGGCGGACCAGGTTGACCGCCGCCAGCCCCAGGAACAGCGCCAGAGTGGTGACGATTTCGAAATAGATCAGGGCCTTGCCGCCGATCCTGCCCATGCGTTTCATATCGCCGCCGCCGGCGATCCCCACCACCAGCGTCGAGAACAGCAGCGGCGCGATGATACACCGGATTAACCGCAGAAACACGTTGCTCACGGGCGCAAGCTGCCTGGCCAAGGCCGGCTGCAGAATGCCCAGCGCCACGCCAGCGGCCATTCCAATGAAAATCCAGGTGGTGAGGGAAATCCGCTTCATCGTTCTCCCCATTTCAGCTTCTGGCGCAGCACGTCAAAGAACATCATCCGCGGCGGCCGGATGAGGCGCAGGTAGTGATCAGAGCTGCGGCACACGACTACGTCGTTCTCGCGGATCGGCGTGCCCACCTGGCCGTCAATCGTGAGGTACACGCTCTCGTCGGGGCCGCGCGAAGTCACGCGGATCACGCTCGTCTCCGGCACCAGCACCGGCCGGTTGGTCAGCATGTGCGGACAGATCGGCGTGATGCAGAGAGTGGGCACGCTGGGGAAAATGATTGGGCCGCCGGCCGAGAGCGAGTACGCGGTAGAGCCTGTGGGCGTGGCTACAATCAGGCCGTCGGCCTTGTACGCACAGACGAACTGATCGTCGACGTAAGTGTCCAGGTCGATCATGCGAGCCAGGTCGCTCTTGGCAAGCACCGAATCGTTCAGCGCCTCGTAGCTCGACACCACGGCGCCTTCCCGAACCACCTCGGTGATCATCAGCCTCCGCTTGGCCACGCGGTGCTCGCCGCGCAGGGCGCGCTCCAGCTCAGGGTACAGCTCGTCCACCGTGATCGCCGTCAGAAAACCCAGGCCGCCGACATTCACCGGAAACAGCGGGATCTCGCGGCGGCCGATGGCGCGGGCGGCGGATAGCAGCGTGCCGTCGCCGCCGAGCACGATCATGAGGTCGCAGCCTTGGGGAACATCATTGCGCGGGATGCCGGTGGTCCCCATGTAGCCGGCGGTTTCCAGGTCCATCCGCGGCGTGATGGAGCGCTGGCGCAGCCACTCAGTCAGTGCCGGCACGATCTGCTCGGCGATCCTGGAGTTGGGCTTGGAAATGATGCCCGCGGTCTTAGTGATGGGCATAGAGCAGGAACTCCTTGTTGCCTTCGGCGCCGCGTATGGGACTCTCGATGATGGCGGTCTGAAATCCGAATTTTCGCACGGCCTGTTCCACCCTGTGGCACGCGGCCCTGTGCAACTCGGGTTCGCGCACGATCCCGCCCTTGCCCACCTGGCCCTTGCCCGCTTCGAACTGCGGTTTGATCAGTATAACCATTTGCCCGTCCGGCTGTAGCAGAGGCATTATCGCCGGCAACACCAGCGTGACCGAAATGAAGCTGAGGTCGCAGCACATGAAATCGGCCCGCTCGCCAATCTCGTCCGGAAGCAACTCGCGCGCGTTGATGCCCTCGTGTACCAGGACCCGCGGATCGGTGCGCAGCTTCCAGTCGAGCTGGCCGGCGCCTACATCCACCGCGTGCACGCGGGCGGCACCGGCTTGCAGCATCGCGTCGGTGAACCCCCCCGTGGAGGAGCCGATGTCCACGCAGATTTTCCCGGCGAGAGCGATGCCGAAGTGCTTCAGTGCGCCGGCCAGTTTGAATCCGCCGCGGCTCACGTAGGGAGGCCGGTTCAGGACATCTACCGTGGCGCCGTCATCCACCGGCTGTCCCGGTTTGCCGGCTTTCTGGCCGTTGATGCGAACCTCTCCGGCCATGATCAGGGCCTGGGCTTTTTCGCGGGATTCGGCAAGACCGCGATCCACCATGAGCCGGTCCAGCCTGGTCTTCATGATTTGCGCTGAACGATCAGGTCCGCCAGGTCGTGCAGGCGGCGCGCGCGTCCGCCGAACGGGTCCAGCACGCTGTGGGCGCGCCCGCATTCTTCCTGGGCCATCCGGCGCGACTCCTCGAGCCCGTACACCGCGGGGAACGTGATCTTGTGCTGCGCGGCATCCTTGCCCGCGGTCTTGCCGAGCGCCTCGCTGGGCTCCTCCACGTCGAGAATGTCGTCGACGATCTGAAACGCCAGCCCGACGTGTTCGCCATAGCGCGACAGCGCGTCATACTGCGCGTCCGTGGCACCCGCGTAGATGGCCCCCATGCGGAGGCTGGCGCGGAGCAGGGCCCCAGTCTTAGCGCGATGGATGGTTGCCAGCAACGCGGCGTCGGGTGGCTTGCCTTCGCCTTCCAGGTCCGCCACCTGCCCCGCGATCATTCCGCCCACCGTACCGCTTGCCACCGAAAGCTCGGTAATCAGCCGCGTCTTCCGGTCATCGGGCGCATCAAGCTGCGCGAGCACCTGAAACGCCAGCGTGAGCAGGGAGTCCCCGGCGAGAATGGCCATCGCCTCGCCGAACACCTTGTGGTTGGTGAGCTTGCCGCGGCGGTAATCGTCGTTGTCCAGCGCCGGCAGATCGTCGTGGATCAGCGAATAGGTGTGAATCAGCTCCAGTGTGCACGCGGCGGAAACTACCCCTTCGCAGCCATCCGCGACCGTGCGCGCGGCTTCCATGCAGAGAATCGGGCGCAGGCGCTTGCCGCCCGCAAACAGGCTGTAGCGCATCGCGCGATGGATCGTGTCGGGCTGCGCCGTTTCGGGCGGAACCAGACGGTCCAGAGCCGCGTCCACAAGTTTCTGCTGGCTTGCAAGGTATTCGCGCATGTCCATAACACTCACTTTTCGGGACGGAAGGGCTCTGCGGTGAGCTTCCCTTCCCTCCGCGTGAGCATTTCGACACGCGTCTCTGCCGCTTCGAGCTGTTTGCGGCACGATTCGCTGAGGCCCATGCCGCGCTCGAAGAGTTCGATCGACCGCTCCAGCGGGAGATCCCCCGCCTCCAGTTCCTTGACTACTTTTTCGAGCTCGTCGAGGCACGCCTCGAAGCTCTCCACCGGTTTGGCGTCGTTGCCGTTTTCCGCCATCGGTTCATTCTAACCGGTTGCAGCCAGTGGGCGGACGATCGTTCACAATCGTCCGTCCGGCGCCTGAATGCTCTCATGCTATCTTTTCCTCAATGACTCCCACCAATCCCTTTGAGGATCCGCTCCGTTTCGAACGCCAGGTGCCCCCGTGCGCAATCGTGATCTTCGGCGCGAACGGCGACCTGACCAAACGGAAGCTCCTGCCCGCGCTGTATCGCCTGGCCTACGACCGCCGGCTGGCCGCCGGATTCGCCATCGTCGGCATCTCGCGCACGCCGCTCTCCGACGACCAGTTCCGCGAAAAGATGCGCGAAAGCGTGCAACAGTTCTCCGAAGACACGCCGCTCGATCCTGCCGTGTGGAACGACTTCGCGCGCGGGCTGTACTACGTGGCGGGCGATATCGGCGACAACGCCCTCTACCAGAAACTGGCCGCCAAACTCGCGGAAATCGAATCCTCCTCGCACACCGGCGGCAACGCGCTCTTCTATCTTTCAACGCAGCCCAGCCAGTATGCTCCAATCGCCCGCGGAATCGGCGCCGCGGGCATGGGCAAGGGCAGCGGATGGCGGCGGCTGGTTGTAGAGAAGCCGTTCGGGCACGACCTGGCCAGCTCCCAAGCGCTTTCCGGTGAACTGCACGAGGTCTTCGACGAGGCCGAGGTCTATCGAATCGATCACTACCTGGGCAAGGAGACCGTGCAAAACATCCTGGCCTTCCGCTTCGGCAACGGCATCTTCGAGCCGCTCTGGAACCGCCGCTATGTCAATCATGTGCAGATCACCGGCGCCGAATCGATCGGTGTGGAAGGCCGCGGCGCCTACTACCAGGAGGCCGGGGCGCTCGACGACATGATCCAGAACCATCTGCTCCAGGTCATGGCCACAATCGCCATGGAGCCCAGCGCGAGCTTTCGCGCCACCTCGGTGCGCGACGAGCGATCCAAGCTGCTGCGCTCGATTCGCCCCATGTCTCCGGACGAGGTGCGCAAGAATACGGTTCCGGGCCAATATGGACCCGCGCGCATTGGCGGCAAGGATGTGCCGGGCTTCCGCCAGGAGCCGGGGGTCGACCCGGGCTCGCAGACCAACACTTATGCTGCCGTCACCTTCTTCGTCGACAACTGGCGCTGGGCGGGCGTGCCTTTCTACGTACGCACCGGCAAGCGGCTGGCCAAGCGCGTGAGCGAGATCTCCATCCAGTTCAATTCCGCGCCCCTGCACATCTTCAACCAGGATGGCGCGGGCGATTCGCCCAACCTGCTCATCCTGCGCATCCAGCCCGAAGAAGGCATCTCTATGAAATTTCTCTCCAAGCGTCCTGGATCCGGAATGACGCTGCGTCCGGTATCGATGGACTTCAATTACGGTTCCAGCTTCGGTGAGCGTTCGCCCAGCGCCTACGAAACCCTCCTGCTCGACGCCATCATCGGCGACGCGACCCTCTATACCCGACAGGACATGGTGGAGGCAAGTTGGAGCGTAGTCGAGCCCATCCAGAACGTCTGGCGCGAAACCGGGTTCGATTTCCCCAACTATCCCGCCGGAAGCTGGGGGCCCGCCGCCGCCGACGAGATGCTCGCGCAGCGCGGCCACGTCTGGAGGAAACCCTGATGAGCGCGACCATATCTCCCGACGCTATTTTGAAACAACTCGCGGATCTCTGGACGGCCGAAGGCAAGCAGGGCGATGCCGGCGTGCTGCGGGCATGCTCGATGACCCTGGTGATCCTGGCGGAGGCGGCGGACGATCCCTCGGCACTCGGCGAGACCGTTGCGGCGCTCATGCCCGAGCATCCCGCGCGGGCCATTCTGGTTCGCCTCAGCGGAGACGGCGAACGTGCGCTTGCCGAGCGCGTCTACGAGCAGTGCTGGATGCCCTTTGGCCAACGCCGCCAGATCTGCTGCGAGCAGATCGAGATCACCGTCAGCGACGCTGCCCTGGCCGATCTTCCCAGCGTGCTGCTGCCCCTCGCCGTGCCCGATCTTCCGGTGATTCTCTGGTGCCGGAGCGCGCGCCTCATGGGAATGCCCGAACGCCGCGATATTGCCAGCGTCGCTACCAAGGCGATCTTCGACTCCGCCGCCGTACCCGATGACCCCGCTGAGGCGCTCCAGCGGCTCTCCGCCTTGCGCCAGACCGGGTTACTGGTCGGCGATCTCGCCTGGACCCGCCTCACCCGATGGCGGGAATCTCTGTCCCGGTTCTTCGAGAACCGCGATTACCTCGCCCGGCTGTCCGCGATTCGAACCGTCCGCGTAGCCTTCCCGTTCGACCTTGCAACCTCGGGCTGGTATCTGGCGGCCTGGGCCGGCAATGCGCTGGGAGCCGTGCCGTCGGTCGAAGCGGGAGCGCCCGCCCTGCGGCTGGACCTATCGTCGCCGGATTTCAGCATCTCGCTCACGCGTGAGGACGACAGGCTCATCACCACCGTGGACGGCAAGTCCACCTGTGCCAGTCTGTCCGCCCCGACCGCGTATCTGCTGATGCGCGAGGAACTCGGCATCGTCCGGAGCGACCCGGTGTTCGACAAGACCCTGGCGTCGGCCGCCCGCCTTGCGGTACATTCCTCATCAGAACAATGAGCGTTCACTGGTACACACTTCCCGATCCGGACGCAGCCGCCGAAGCCTGCGCGCACCACCTGATCGGCCTGCTGGAAGAGGTTTTGGCGGGCCAGGATTTCGTCTCTCTGGCGATATCGGGCGGCACCACGCCGAAGCTGTTGTTTCCCAAGCTCGCGGACACGCCCTTCCGCTGGGACAAGGTCTTTCTCTTTTGGGTAGACGAGCGTTGCGTCCCGCCCACCGACGACGCCAGTAACTTCAAGCTCGCGGACGAATATCTGATTCGCCCCGCGCACATCCCGGGCCGCAACATCCACCGGATTCACGGAGAGATCAGCCCTGAGGCGGCAGCCAAACGCTACGTGGATGAGATCCGTGAGTTCTTCACGCTCGAAAGCGGGCAGATGCCGCGATTCGACGTGATCCACCGCGGCATGGGGCCGGACGCCCACTCGGCCAGCCTCTTCCCGGGCGATCCGCTGATCGACGATCGCGAGGGCATCGCCGCGGCCGTGTACGTAGAAAAGTTTCACCAGTGGCGCGTGACCCTGCTGCCGGGAGTGCTGCTCGCGGCCAAGCACAACGTCTTCATGGTCTGCGGCGAAGACAAGCAAGAGGCGGTAAGGGCTGTTTTCAACGAAGAGTACGATCCCAAAAAATACCCCGCCCAGATCGCCTCGCATCATGGGCGGGGTGTGACTTGGTTCCTCGATCAGGCCGCCGCGCGCCTGATGGAGTAGTAGGGCAGGTCCCCGACCTGCCCACGCGCCGCAGGCGCGCTTACCGCACCGCCGCGTGAGCCGCGCCGGCCTGGTCCTTCAGCGCTTCCGCCTTGTCCGTGGCCTCCCAGGAGAACGTCTCTTCGTTCCGTCCGAAATGCCCGAATGCCGCGGTCTTGCGATAAATCGGCCGCCTCAGCTTCAGCGCCTCGATGATCCCGCGCGGTGTCAACTGGAAATTGTTCCGCACCAGATCCGTGAACCTCTCGTCCTCGATCTTGCCCGTGCCGAACGTGTTCACCATGACCGACACCGGCTCCGCCACGCCGATCGCGTACGCGAGTTGCACTTCGCAGCGGCTGGCAAGCTTCGCCGCCACCAGGTTCTTGGCGATGTAACGCGCCATGTAGCAGGCCGAACGGTCCACCTTCGTCGGGTCCTTGCCGCTGAAAGCCCCGCCGCCGTGCCGCCCCATACCGCCGTAGGTGTCGACGATGATCTTGCGCCCGGTGAGACCGGTGTCTCCGTGCGGGCCGCCAACCACGAAGCGCCCGGTCGGGTTGATGTGATACTTGGTCTGGGAATCCACCATGTTCGACGGCACTACCGCGTCGATGATGTGCTTCTTGACCTCGGCGCGCAGGCATTCGGTGCTGACGTCGTCGGAATGCTGCGTCGAAATCACCACCGCCTCGATGCGCTTCGGCGCGCCGTTCACGTATTCCACCGAAACCTGGCTCTTGCCGTCCGGGCGGAGAAAATCCAGCTCGCCTTGCCTGCGGGCCTCGCTCAGCCTCTGGCACAGCTTGTGCGCCATCATGATGGGAAGCGGCATCAGCTCCGCGGTCTCCTCACAGGCGTAGCCGAACATCAGCCCTTGATCGCCCGCGCCGCCGGTATCCACGCCCATCGAGATATCGGGTGATTGCGATTGAATCAGGTTGTGCACCCCGCAGGTGTGGGCATCGAAACCGTATGTGGCGTCGTTGTAACCCACATAGTCGATCGTGCCCCGGGCGATGCGCGGCACGTCCACGTAAGTCTTCGTGGTGATCTCGCCCGCCACGATACACGTGCCGGTGGTGACCAGCACTTCGCAGGCGACGCGCCCCATCGGGTCGTCGGCCATCACCGCGTCCAGCACCGCGTCCGAAATCTGGTCGGCAATCTTATCCGGATGGCCTTCGGTCACCGATTCCGACGTGAAAATGTGTTTCTGCATGTCAGCCAAGGTTCTTTCTCCTAGTGAAATTCTCGCTAGTACCGGTAGTGGTCCGCCTTGTACGGCCCCTCCACAGGCACCCCAAGATACTCCGCCTGCTTCTTCGTGAGCGTGGTCAGCTTCACCCCTATCTTCTCCAGGTGCAGCCGCGCCACTTCTTCATCCAACCTCTTGGGCAGCGTGTACACGCCCACCTTGTACAAATCCTTATTCTTCCACAGATCCAACTGAGCCAGCGTCTGGTTGGAGAAGCTGTTGCTCATCACGAAACTGGGGTGACCGGTGGCGCAGCCGAGGTTCACCAGGCGGCCCTCGGCGAGCACAAAAATGCTGTTGCCGCCGGGGAAGGTATACATATCCACCTGCGGCTTGATATTCGTCCGCTTGGCGCCGCTCTCATTGAGCCGATCCATCTGGATCTCGTTGTCGAAGTGGCCGATGTTGCAAACGATCGCCTGGTCCTTCATCTGCTGCATGTGCTCCAGCGTGATGATGTCGCAATTGCCCGTGCAGGTGACATAGATATCGCCCCGGCCCAGCGTGTCCTCGATGGTCGTGACTTCGAAGCCCTCCATCGCGGCCTGCAGTGCGTTGATGGGGTCGATCTCGGTCACGATCACGCGCGCGCCCATGCCGCGCAGCGAATGCGCCGAGCCCTTGCCGACGTCGCCGTAACCGCAGATGACCGCGACCTTGCCGGCAACCATGACGTCGGTAGCGCGCTTGATGCCGTCCGCCAGCGACTCACGGCAGCCGTAGAGATTATCGAACTTGCTCTTCGTCACCGAGTCGTTGACGTTGATTGCCGGCACGAGCAGTTTGCCCGCTTCCTGCATCTTGTAAAGGCGGTGCACGCCGGTGGTGGTCTCCTCGCTCACCCCGCGCCATTCCTTCACGATCTGGTGCCAACGCTGCGGGTTCTCCGCCTGGACCTGTTTCAGAAGATCCTTGATAACCTTCTCTTCGTGGCTGCCCGAAGGCGTGTTGACCCAATCGCTGCCTTCTTCCAGCTCGTATCCTTTATGCATCAGGAGAGTGACGTCGCCGCCGTCGTCCACCACCAGTTGCGGTCCTTTGCCGCCGGCGTGGCTGATGGCCTGGTACGTGCACCACCAGTAGTCTTCCAGCGACTCGCCCTTCCAGGCGAATACCGGCACGCCCGAAGCCGCGATGGCGGCCGCGGCGTGGTCCTGCGTGGAAAAGATGTTGCAGCTTGCCCAGCGAACCGTGGCGCCGAGATCCACCAGCGTCTCGATCAGTACGGCGGTCTGGATGGTCATGTGCAGCGAACCGGTGACGCGGATGCCGGCCAGCGGCTTGTCCTTGGCGTACTTCCGGCGGATGGCCATCAGGCCCGGCATTTCCTGCTCGGCGATGGTGATTTCCTTGCGGCCCCAATCGGCCAGCGAAAGATCGGCAACCTTGAATTCGGCAGCGGTCAGATTTTCTGTTGCGGAAGCCATTCTTCTATTTCCTCATATCAAGAAATCTTGATAGATTGATATTAGCTGTTTTCGACCCATGGCGTCAATCCTGAAATCCCTTCGCCTGGCGGCTGACCCCAACCGCCTCCGCATCCTCCTGCTGCTCCAGCAGGAAGAGTTATCGGTCGCCGAGCTCCAGGAGGTTCTGGCGCGCGGCCAGAGCCAGATTTCCACCCACCTCGCGCAGCTCAAACAAGCCGGCCTGGTGGATGACCGCCGCATGGGCAAAAACGCGTTCTATCGTTTGACCGCTCCGCCGGAATTGATGGGCCTCCTCCGGGAAGCCGCCGCCGAGGTCCGTGAAGTTGCGCACGATCGCGAGGCTCTGCGCCTCACCCTCCGGCGCCGCCAGGACCATATGCGCCGCTACTTTGACGAGTTAGCGGGCAAGTTCGGGCGCCAGTACGTGCCTGGCCGTTCCTGGAAGGGCATCGCCGAGGCCCTGCTCAAACTCATGCCGCCCATGGTGATCGCCGACCTCGGCGCCGGCGAGGGTACGATTTCGCAGCTCATGGCGCAGAGCGCGAAGCAGGTGATCGCCATCGACAATTCCGAGAAGATGGTCGAGTTCGGCTCGGAGCTGGCCAAGAAGCACGGAATCGCCAACCTCGAATATCGCCTCGGCGACCTGGAGGACGTGCCCATTCGCAGCGGTACGGTCGACCTCGCGTTCCTCAGCCAGGCCCTGCACCATGCCGCGCACCCCGAGCGTGCGCTCACCGAGGCCCATCGCATTCTGAAGCGAGGTGGACGCATCGCCATCCTGGATCTGAACCGCCACCACTTCGAGGAGGCTCGCGAGATGTACGCCGACCTCTGGCTCGGTTTCACCGACCTGGAGTTGGACCGCTACATGAAGGGCGCAGGCTTCAAGAACATCGATACCGCGATCGTACACCGCGAAGCGGAGCCGCCGTACTTCGAGACCGTGCTGGCGACGGGAGAAAAATGAGATTGGCCGCAGATCAACGGCGATGAGTACCGATCGTGGTCTTGTCCGCGTTGATCAGTGTTTATCGGCGGCCCAATACACCGTGCAGCTCGCCAACTTCGCCCTCTGCCTGTAAATCGCGGCCGCCGCCCTGTCGAAGTCTTCGTACTCGCCGCAGGACTCGACCGTGGCGAACTCACCGGCCTCGATCACCGCCCGACTTCAGCCTCCGACACCAAGTGCAACCACCCGGCCTTCGCCTTCGCGAAATCCAGTTTGTGCGAATCCATCAGCTCCATTCCCGATGGCGGCGTGCGGCGCGTCAGGAAGTATATCTGTTCGTCCGCTTCGATGGGAGCGCCCGGCGGCGTGACCTCGCCCACCTTGCGCGCCAGCGGCTCCAGGTACGGCCAGGTATAGGCGTCCTCTTCGGAAATGGTCTTCGCCAGTCCGCCGGCCAGCACCACGGCCAGCGCTGCCACCGCCCAGCGCGTGCCCATCGAATAGACAGCCGCTGCTGTGAGGATGGCTAAGAACGGCACGGCCAGCATGTAATAACGCTCAAAAGTAGGATGCGCCTGCGAGATGTGGACGATCAGCGCCCCCGCCAGCCAGCCGCACAGGTAGAACTCCGCGCGCTGTGCCCGCGTCCACGCGCTGCGGAATTTGACCAAGAGCAGGCCGCCCGACGCCAGCACCGCCAGGACGAGGCCGTGTGACGAATCCAGCCAGGAGATCCAGACCGTAACATCGTGCGCCAGCGCCCCCTCCCATTCCACCTGCCGGTACAGCAGCTCGTACTCGACCACGTTGAAGAACACGCGCCGCGGGTCCTGCACGAACAGCCACAAGAGCGGCAGAAACGCGGCCGCCTCGCCGGCAATCAGTGCCCCCGCCTTCTTCCAGCGACTACCCGCCCGGTTGTAGACCACGAGCCACACCAGCAGCACCACCCCCACGGGCGCGCTCAGCAGCGTGGCCGCCGCTGCCGCGCCCGCAGCCAGCCCCGCAAGCCCGGCAATCGTTACTCTTGGCGTCTCTACCGCCCTTACGGTGATCCGGTAGGCAATCACGATCAGGATCAGCGTGAACGCGTAAGCCTGTCCGGTCGGTCCATACTGCACAACCAGCACATTCAGGCCGACCGTGAACAGCACCGCCAGGGCCGCCGTGTGACGCCACTCCGGATTGGGAAATCGCGACCGCGCCCAGCCGGCGGCGATCCACGCTGTCGCCAGACAAAGGACCGCGGCCGCCGCGTGAATCAGCCGCCAACCGGCCCCCAGGAACCGGATCCATGCGGCATTCCAATACGTGTTGAGCGGCGGTTGTGGAAAGCAGAAATCCAGGTACAGGCGCTTGCCGCCGGCCACCAACTGCGCGGCCACCAGGTGATAGCCTTCATCCCACGCAAACGCCCGCGTTTGCGAATACCACAGCAGCAGCACGCCGATCGCGGTCGCTGCACCGGCGCGGTATCCTGCCTCGCGCGCCACGTCAGCGCTTGTATCCGATCATGCGCAGGAACCCGCGACGCTTCTCGACGTCCTCCGCGCCTTCCACGCTCTTGGGCGGAAATCCGTCGATGACGCCGAGTACGCCGCGGCCCTGCCCGCTCTCCGCAATCACGGCCTGCACGGGATTGGCGGTGGCGCAGAAAATCGAGCATACCTCGGGCACGTCCTTGATCCGGCCCAGAACGTTGATCGGGTAACCCTCGCGCATCACCACCACGAAAATGTGGCCGGCCGCAAGCGCGGACGCGTTCTTCACGGCAAGAGCCTTCAGGGCGTCGTCGTTGCCGTCCACACGCGTCAGGCACGGACCCGACGCCTCGTTGAACGCGACGCCGAATTTCATCTGCGGCACGGTGTTGACGATGGCCTCGTAAATGTCCTCCACGGACTTGATGAAATGCGTCTGCCCGAGGATCAGGTTGCCGCCTTCGGGAACTTCGAGTGAGACGAGTTTCAAATCGAGCATGGCGTTACTGGAATACCTCACTGATGGGCTTGACGACGATGTCTTCGGCACGCAGGTTGAGCGGCCACTTCTCCACAATCTTGTCTTCCTCGGTAATCTGCGCCGGTTTTGGTGAATTGTATTTCATGGGTGACGCGTCGGCACTGAGAAGCTGACGCTTGAAATCCTCTCCGCCCTTGGTCACCACCGCGATTACCGCGCGGTCCGTGTGGATGTAGCGTTGGATCGCGCGGTTCACGTCAGCCAGAGTCAGTTTGACCAGCTCGGCTTTCAGATAGTCGTTGTACTGCGGCATGCCATAGAAATCGCTGTCGATGGCATACCCCAGTTCGGCGCGCTTGGTGCGGGTGAGCACGTTCACATACTTACTCAAAAACCCGCGCGAGCTTTCGAATTCCGCCTGCGACATACCTCGCTTGCGCAGCTTATCCAGTTCGAACATCGCCAGGCGCAGGGCGAACTTCGCCGTGGGAGGTTCCACCGGGCGGATCCACACCTGGAGAATCTGCGTGTGGCGCGCCAGGTTCGGGTCAGGCTCCATCAGGAACATGCCCCTGGGAAAGTATTCGATGTAAGCGTAATCCCCGTAGTTCAACCCCCGCGACTCGCGCATCCGCTGATACAACACCCCGCTGCTCATCCGATGCTGGCCCAGGTAGCTCGACACCAGAAGCAGCGCCGCGTAATCCTTCGATCCGCGCAGCACATCGATCGGATAGCCGATCGAAACTGCCACGCTGCGCGTGTCCTTGTCCACGATCACCACGTGCGTCTTCGCGATCTGGGCGGCGCTCTTCACCACCAGCCGCGACGGCGTCCCCACGGGCAGCGCCCGGAAGTCCTTCTTCACGGCCTCCAGGAACTGCGGCGAATAGCCGCCCGCGATCCCCAGCACCAGGTTGGCCTGCGTGTACTGGCTCTTGTAGAACGACTTCACGTCGTCCAGCGTGAGTTTCTCCAGCGACGAAACCGCTCCGCCGTTGTACCGGCCGTACGGCGAACCCTGGTAGATGCTTTCGTAAAGCACCTCCTTGCCGAGCTCTTCGTCGTTGTTTCCGCGCAGCCCCACCTTGATCGCATTGATCGCGGCGTCCTTCACCCGCCGGAAATCGTCCTCGCGCCAACCCGGCTGGAGCAGCATGTCGCGCAGGAGCTTGTAATACGCGTCCAGGTTGTCGATGTGGGTCGCACCGGAGAAAGTGGTCATTTCTTTGTCCACCTGCACGCCGACCCCCGCCGCCATCGGAAACAGCGCATCCACCACTTCCTTGTATGTCAGGTCGCGTGTGCCCGCATCGCCGATCATTTGCGCCGTGAGATAAGCCAGTCCGGGCTTGTCCGCGGGATCCAGCGCGGCGCCCGTGGTGAAT
Organism: Verrucomicrobiia bacterium; assembly: GCA_035578025.1. GTDB lineage: Bacteria > Acidobacteriota > Terriglobia > Bryobacterales > Bryobacteraceae > Solibacter. Next base: position 8,348 of record DATJYJ010000199.1, on the reverse strand, counting down.
AGGATGCGGAAGGTCACCAGCGGCGACCGGCTCGGCAGCGCGATCGTCTTCAGCGGCGGCGGCGGCGGGCCCGGCGGTCCTGGAAGCGTGACTACATTCTGTGCGGACGCGCCGCACACAAACAATAGAAGTGCCGCTCTCAACTTCATTGCGCGCCTCCCGGACCGGTCAGGGTCACCGTGGTGCTCGCCCTCTCAACCAGGTACTTTCGTGCGGCCAGCCGTACGTCCTCAGGCGTTAGTCTCTGGTACTGCTCGAACAGCGCATTGAGCGTTTCCGGCGTCCGGCGCAGCGCCACGTAATAAGAAAGGATGGCCGCGATCGTATCGGAGTTGTCCATGCTGAGAGCCAGTGAGTACCGCAAGCGCTTGCGCACACGATCCAGCCGCGCTGCCTCCACGGGCTTGTCCTGAAACGCCTTCACCGTTTCCAGAATCCGCTCGCGCACGTAGTCCAGGTCCTGTGCTTTCTTCACTCGCGCCGTAATGCTGAATAGCCCTGGATCCACGTCCTGGGGTGAATCGCCTCCGATGGAATCCGCCTTCTGCTCTTGCACCACCAGCCGCTGGTAGAGGTCTGAATTCTGCGAAAACGCCAGCTCCGCTAGCGCGTCCAGCGCTGCGGTGTCCAGAGTCGTATCGCTGTACGCCGGCGCCTTGTATGCGATGGTGATCAGGGGCAGCGTCTGCGTCGGCCATGGAACATGAGCCGTGCGGGCCTCCTCCTGCGCTGGTTCAGTGGGAATATCCGGATGATAGCTCCCGCGCTGCCACCCGCTCCAGTATTTGTCCGCCAGCTCGCGCACGGGCTTGGGCTGCACGTCTCCTACCACGATGACGGTCGTGTATTCGGGCCGGTAGTAGCGGTCGAAAAACTTCAGGCTGTAATCGTAATGGCTCGGCATGTCCTGAATGTCCTTCAGGAATCCCATGGTGGTGTGCCGGTACGTGTGGCGCTGATACGCCGCCTCGTGCAGGGCCTCGTTCAGCTTCCGGCCCGGCGACGAGCTGTTCTTGTTGTACTCGCCGAGCACGGCCAGGCTCTCGGTTTTGAATTCAGGCTCGGCGAATTTCAGGTGCTGGAAGCGGTCGGCTTCCATCATCATCACAGTATCCAGGTCTTCCTTGGAGAAAGTCGTATGGTAAACCGTGAAATCGTTCGAGGTCGAAGCGTTCGATGCCGCGCCGATCCGGTTCAGCGTCTGGTTGTATTGCTCGGGCGAGATCTTCGGCGTGCCGCGGAACATCAGGTGCTCAAACAGGTGAGCAAAGCCCGTAAGTCCGGGCTCCACCTCGTTGCGCGACCCGGTCTGCACCACGATATATACGGCAACGATATTGGCGTAGTCCGTGGGCACCGTAATCAGTCGCAGCCCGTTCTCCAGATCCTCCTGTACATACTCGTAGGGGAAGATCTTGCGGGCGGGCTGGGCGCACAGAGCCAGCGCCGCACAGCCCAAAACCAGCGGCAATTTCAGAGACATCGGTTCTATTCTACGATTCCTTGCCACACGCCGCGCGCTTCTTCCAGCCGGATCGCCAATTCGAGCAGCAGTTCGTCTTCGTATGGCCGTCCGATCAACTGCACGCCGATGGGCAGGCCCTCGCTCGAAAGCGCCATCGGCAGCGCGATCGCCGGCAGCCCGAGGACGTTTGCCACCACCACCGGCATCGCTGCCTGGAAAAAGCCGATGTCCCGGCCTTCCACGTCAAAACGCGTCTCGCCGTGACGATAGGCGGTCACGCCGAATACGGGCGCCGCCAGGGCCGCGATCGCCTCGGCTTCGAGCTGCCGCAAGAATGCGGCGCGCATCCGGTCCCGGGCCGCAAGGTTGATCAGCACCTGTTCGGCGGTGGTCTCGGCGGGTTGATTCGGCCATTGGCTGAAGAGAAACGCCCACACGTTGGGCGCGCGCTCGATTCCCCGCGGCTCGAAGGTCGCCACCGTGAACCCTTGCGCTTCCAGCATGGCCGCAGAGCGGGCCACCGCCTGTCTGATCTCCGGATGCACCGGGACGGCGTAGAACTGCTCCCAGACGCCGATGCGCATCTGCCCGAGCCGCGGCTCGCGCAATGGCGCCGGCACGCCGAACGGATCCTGCGCGTCGTAGCCCGCCAGCGCCGAGAACAGTAGGCGCAGGTCTTTGGCGCTGCGCGCCATCGGCCCGACGGCCGTCATCAGACCCGCCGGATGCCCGAGCGAAGGAAAATGCCCGGTGCCGGGAATGCGCCCCGGGGTCGGCTTGAAACCCGCGATTCCACAGAAATGCGCCGGGATCCGGATCGACCCGCCGCCGTCGCTCCCGATCCCGCCCGGCGAGCAATAGGCCGCGATCGCGGCAGCTTCGCCTCCGCTCGATCCGCCGGGCGTTCGCTCCAGGTTCCAGGGATTGTTGGTGCGCCCCGTGATCTGATTGTCGGTATCGTAGCTGGAGAGCAGTTCCGGCGTGTTGGTTCGGCCCAGAATGATCGCGCCCGCCCGCCGCAGGCGCGCGACCACGGTAGCGTCCTCGGCGGCCGGCGTTTCCGGCCGCGAGAGAGAGCCCACTCGGGTCGGCATACCGGTGATGTCGAAGCTGTCCTTGACGGTCACCGGCACACCGTAGAGCAGGCCGCGGGCATCCCCGCGGTCGAGAGCACGCGCCTCTTCGACGGCCTCCTCCCCGCGCACCGCAACGAAGGCGTTGACCGCAGGATTGCGCCGCTCGATCTGCCGCAGGTGCTCTTCCACGAGCTCTGTGGGCGTGATCGCGCCGTCCCGGACAAGCGAGGCCATCAGGCACAGACTCGATCTGGAGATCACGAGGCCAGTGTAGCGTGGCGCGCGCCATCGCAGGACTTCAGGCCTGTCTTCTTGGAACCTGTGGGACGGCTTCAGCCGGTCCTTACTGCACCGGCAGCATGACCGTGTTGCTGTCCACTCCGTTCACTGTGACCTTGAAGGTCGCGATGGTGCCGGTCGGAGCGCCATCTCCGAGTCGGAACTGCACCGCGTCGACACCTTGCTTGGCGGGTGCGGCGAAGGCCTTCTCGGGGCTGATCACCGCATCGCCCACCTGCACCGCGGCGGTATCCACGATCAGGTAATCGGGCGAGGTCGGAATTGGGAATCCCTCGGGCCGCGGAGTGCTTGTCGGGCCGAAACCCGTTCCGTAAACGGTGATCAGTTCGCCGTGCACCGCGGGCGAATCGGTCGTGATTGCCGAGCCGTCCTCGTGAGTGGCCATCGCGAATACCTGGCCGTTCCCCTGGACCGGGAAGAGGCCGGGCGCGTTCCGAACTACCTTGAATGTCGCACGAACGTCGCTTTGGCCCGGCGGGCTGACCGTCATGACCTGATCCCCGGGCTGCATATCATCCGGCAGCAGGGCATTGATCTGCGTCGGCGACGTGAATACCAGCGGCAGGAAACGGTCGCCGGCGCGCGCCACCACTCCACCCAAAGTCTGCGGCAACATCCCGTCGGGAGCGACGGTGGTGTTATTGGCCAGGTTGGCGCCGAAGATCGAGATCATGCTGCCCGCCGCGACTCCCTTCTGCGGCGTCACGCCGGCCGCGTTCATCACGCCGGCGGGCGAGATATAGGGTACCGGGTCCAGCAGGCCGGTGACGCTTCGGGGAGCGCTCATCGCGAGCACGCCGGAAGGGATGGCGCCGCTCAGGTCGCCGGTCCAGCCGCGGAACTTGTATCCGGGCTGTACCGCCAGGCTGATCGCCACCGAGGTCGAGGCGTCGTAAAAGTTGTCGGCCGACGACGGCGTGACCGTGTAAACCGCGCCGTTCGGCGGGTTGGTCAGAGCCGTCAGGCGGTTCATCAGGTGATAGGTCGCGACGACTCTCTGGTCGCTGTTGCCCACCAGCACCGTGTAGCTGGTGCCTCCGTTCGGCCAGCCGTTGAAGTCCTGCCGGGAGCCGTCCCCTTGCGCTACGCTGGCCGGCACGGTGATCGCAACCTGCGCGCCCGGCGCGCGCAGCACGTCGCAAGGCGTCGTGCAGGCAGCGCCATCCACTGTCACATTCAGCCCGGTCAGCGAGCTGTCGACAGTCAACTTAGTAAGTGCCGAATAAGTTGCCGTCAATCGAATGCCGCCTGTCAGGTCTGCGTTGGACGGCACCGTGAAGTCCTGCACTGCCGGACCACCGTCGCTCCACGATTGGAATTGCCAGGTCTTGCCCTGCGCGTCCGTCTGCTGTGCGGGCGCCTCGATGTGGTGGGTCTCGTTAATACCCCAGGTATAGAAGTTAGGATTCAGGATGTTGCCGTAGACGCCGTCGACTTTGATCTTCAGCCCCTGCGGCTGCGTCAGAATCGTCACCGGCACGGCCGGCATGTACGTCGCGGTAATCGTGTCCGGCATGTTCGATTCGGCCACGGTGTACGCGTGGTTGGCCGCGCCGTTGTCGCTCCAGGATTGAAATACCCAGTATTTGCCCTGGTTGTCCTGCTGCGGCGTCACCGGGCCGATCGTATGTACCGTGTCCCAGCCCCAGTCGAGTATGGTCCCCGCGATCACGGGTGTGTGGTCCGCCAGTATCTTCAAGCCGTCGGGAACCGTCGCAATGTTGATGTGCCTCGCGATCTGGAACTTGGGATACACCTGGGTTGGCGCAGCCAGATTGACGATGTCCTGGAATCCCGAAATCGTCTGGTTCGGGCCCGGCTGCCATCCCACAAACACATATCCCGGATTGGGAATCGCCATCAGCGTCACCGCAGCCCCCGGGCTCATGAAAACGTCCTGGCTGGAGTACACCGGGACGTTGTTCACCAGGATCGTCCCCGGGCTCGGACAGTTGAGTGGATCCGAACAAGTGAAGAAAACAAGCGACAATGCGTATTGGACATTGAACACCGCCTGGTACTCGGGAATCGCGGGCGACGCGGTCACCGCCAGCGGGTTCGCGGTGACGTTGTTCCCGTTCACCAGCCAGTGATCGAACGTGTAAGATGTCTTGAAGTTGTTGCCCGGCGTATACTGCAAAAGCGTCGGTACTGAAAGAATATGTTTGCTGCCCGTCGGCCAAATGTTGCTGACCGCGTGCGCATAGCTGACTCCGTCCACCTGAAACAGAGCTCCATCGGGAACCGGTGTTACCCGGGTTATGCTGCCCTGGTCCTGGGCGCGAAACACGGGCGCCAGCAGCACGCTCAGCGCGAATGCCGCCAGTATCGGCAGAGTAGTCCAATCGGGTTTTTTCAAGGCCGAACGCATGGGTTCTCCACGCGTGCAGTATATTGCTAAACCCACGGAAATACACGGCTAACTTTGGTAATGCAGCGCTTACTAGCCATTTCGATCATTGATTCCCGCACTGCCCGGGTACTGTAATCGAAAAGGTCGAAAACCTACCTATGCGCTGGAACGGTTGCTTCATCTCCATTGCGCTGGCGGCTCTATTGAGCGGCGCCGCGCCCTGCGATGCCGCCACCTTCGGAACCGTCGTTCCGATCGGCGGCCACGCCTCGGATATCGCCCTGGATGAATCCAGAGGTCTGCTTTATATCGCCAACTTCACCGCGAACCGGATCGAAGTGATGTCGACAGCGGATTACTCTATCCACTCTTCGATGAACGTCGCGGCCCAGCCCGGAGCTCTGGCGCTCTCCGCAGACTCCAAATATCTCCTGGTAGCTCACTATGGGAACCTCACTCCTCCCGACCCGAGCCGCAACGCAGTCACGCTGATCAATCTCAGCGACAACACGCGCCAGACTTTCACCACGGGGGATCCGCCTCTCGGCGTCGCGTTTCTCGCCGATGGCCGCGGGGTCATTGTGACCACGACCGGTTTGGTATCGTTTGACCCAATTTCGGGAGCGATGAGCCAGATGGTCTCCTTCGCCAGCCTCGGCACAGCAATTCCTGTGAACCTGGCGACATTTCCCACCCAGGTGATCCTGGCGTCCGTCGCCACCAACCCGGACAAGACCGTACTGTACGCATTGACCGATGACGGCACAAGCCAAGGCTTTCTGCGGATGGATATCCGCCCTGGAGGCACCCTGGTCGGTTTTGGCGTGTCCGCGGTTCCGAAGCCATTGCCTCGGGTGAGTGTGTCCGCGGACGGCAGCCGGGCGATCATGAACCAGTATCTGGCGGACCCCTACGCCAACGTCCTGGCGCAGTTCCCCAATTCCATCGCTTCCAGCAACGCCGGCGCGGCCGCCATCGATTCCCGTACCGGCAACATCTGGGGTCAGATCCTCACCGGAAAAACGACCACCAGCACGAACGCCTTGGGCGTCAGCAGCACAACCACAACCTACGACCCGCCGGTTCTGTCCCTGATGGATGGCGAAAACCTGAGCGTGATCGAGAAGTTCGCGCTGCCCGAGAATCTGACGGGCAGGGCGCTCCTTACAGCCGCGAACGACGTGCTCTACGCGGTAAGCGACAGCGGCGTTATGGTCTTTCCGGTAGGCCGGCTGAACCAGCAGCACCGGCTCAAAGCCAGCGCCAGCGACATCGTGGCGCGCGGCACCTTCTGCAACCGCAGCGTGATCAGCCAGACCATCACCATGACCGATCCGGGCGGCGGCAACACCGATTTCGTCCTCTCGCTCGCGTCCAACACGTCGGGCGTGACCATATCGCCGTCCGTGGGCATCACCCCGGCGCAGGTGCAGGTGCTCGTCGACCCCACGGCATTCCAGAACCAGCAGGGCACTCTGGCCCTGACCATCAATATCAGCTCGAGTGGCGCGGTAAACCTGCCGCCGCCCATGCGGCTGCTGATCAACAATCGCAATCCCGACCAGCGCGGTACCTTCGTCAATATTCCCGGCGTACTCACCGACCTGCTCGCGGATCCCGTGCGCAACCGGTTTTATGTTGTGCAGCAGGACCAGGACCAGGTTCTGGTATTCGACAGCACGACCTATCAGCAGGTGGCCGCGCTGAAGACCTCGGCTACACCCACGCAGATCGCCATCACGTTCGACCGGAAGTACCTGATCATTGGACACGACAACGCCCAGCAGGCCTGGGTCTACGATCTGGATTCCCTCCAGCGGCAACAACCCATCCAGTTGCCTCCAGGACATTATCCCCGCTCCATCGCCGAATCCGGCAACGCGCTCCTCGCTCTCTCGCGCAATGCGGGACAAGGTGGGCCGGGCATGATCGACCGCATCGATTTTGCGGCCCGCCGCGCCTCCTCGCCGCCCAGCCTGGGAATCTACAACAACAGCGTGAACCCGGCCGGCGTGCTGGCTCCATCGCCCAACGGCGGGTCGGTGTTGATCGCCATGCCCGACGGCAACGTCATGCTGTACGACGCCAACGCCGATACCTTCAGCGTTTCCCGCAAGGACTTCCAGGCCCTCGGCGGCTCCTACGCCGCATCCAGCTTCAATACCTACGTAGTAGGCAGCAATGTTCTGAACGCGTCGCTGGTGCCGGCGGGCACGCTGGAGACGTCGTCCGGTTCGCCCGCGGGCTTTGCGTTTGTCGACCAGGGCGGCTACCGCACCACCATGTCCACGGCGTCGGCTCCCGGCGTGATCGAGCGCTACACCTCCGGCCAGGGTACCGGAAGCTCGACTCGCATGGCGGAGGCGCCGCTCACGCCCAGCGGCATCATGAGCTTCATGCGTTCCCTGGCGCCGCTGTACGACCGCAGCGCCATCATCGCCCTGACGGTTTCCGGGTTTACCGTGCTGCCCTGGAACTACGACGCGGCCGTCGCACCGCCCAAGATCACCGCGGTGGTCAACGCCGCCGACGGCACCAAGCCCGTGGCCCCGGGCGGCCTGATCAGCGTCTACGGCACGCAGATGGCGCCGGTCAACCTGGCGACCAACCAGATCCCGCTGCCGACGGCCCTCGCTGATTCCTGTCTCACCGTCAACGGGGTTGCGGTTCCCGTCCTGTTTGTCAGCAGCACGCAGATCAACGGACAGCTTCCGTTCAACGTCGACGGCAACGCGCAGATGACGCTGCGTACGCCCGGCGGCATCAGCGACAATTTCAACTTCTCCATCCTGCCCGCAGCGCCCAGCATTTTCCGCACGGGAACCGCGGGACCGGAAACCGGCCTGGCGACCATTACCCGCTCCGACAATGGACAACTGGTTACGCCTACCAACCCGGTTCACTATGGAGACGCCATCACGATCTGGGCTACCGGCCTGGGCCGCACGAACCCGCCGATCGATTCCGGCATGGCCGCCCCCTCCGACCCGCTGCCAGCAGCGGTCATCGTGCCGGCTCTCACGCTCGGCGGCATGACCCTGCCGGTGTCGTATGCCGGCCTGGTGCCCGGCGCGGTTGGGCTCTATCAAATCAACGCCACGGTGCCCAGCGGGGTGCCGCAGGGCCTGGACATTCCGCTCGTCATCAACCAGGG
>DATJYJ010000198.1:0-20554 GCA_035578025.1 Verrucomicrobiia bacterium | reverse complement strand
TTCATCCAGAGCGCGGAATGGGTGTAGCCTCCGTCGGCCGTGCCGGCCTGAGTCACCCAATCGGTGACGGGATACTGCGATACCGCCGCAGCGAAGCGGTCGGTGTGGCCGATGACCCAGGCAGTCAGAAGTCCGCCGCCGCTACCGCCCGTAACGCAGAGTTTCCTGGGGTCGATGTAGCCCTTCTCGATCATCTTGTCGACGCCGATCATGAGGTCTTTGAAATCGTCGCCGGGATAGTGGGTGTGGATGATGTTTCCGAACTCCTCGCCGTAACCGGTGGACCCGCGCGGGTTCATGTATAGTACGACGTAGCCGTGCGCGGCCTGGATCTGCAACTCATGCTGGAAAGCCACGCCGTACATGGAGTGCGGCCCGCCATGGATATCCAGGATGAACGGGTATTTCTTCGACGCGTCGAAATCGGGAGGCTTGATGATCCAGCCCTGCATGTTGCGGCCGTCGAAGGAATCGAAGGTGATTTCCTCGACGCGACCCAGTTGATATTGCGACATCAGGCTGTCGTTGACGGAAGTCAAACGCAGCGGCGGCGCCTGGCGATAGGCCGGCAGCACGACCACGTCGCCGGGCGAATCCGAGGTGGACCTCACGGTAGCGACCATAGCATTGTTGGCGATGGAGAAGCCGCCGTTGAGGCCCAACTGCTGCACACCGCTGGTGACCGGCTTGACGGCTCCTGACTCGACATCGGCCGAGTAGAGCTGGGTGGAGCCGCGCTCGTCTACCAGGAAATAGATGGTCTTTCCATCCCACGACCAGTGGGGCGCGCGCACGTCGCGATCGAGCGATGCGGTCAGGTTCCTGGGATTGCTGCCGTCCGGGTCCATGAGATAGAGGTGGTTCACGGTGTAGCTCTGGAATTTCCAGTCGTGGCCCAGGTAGGCGATTTTCCTGCCGCCGGGACCGGGCACGGGCTCGGTGTCGGGGCCTTTGCGGGTGGTCAACTGCTTGACCGATCCGTCGTCGACGGAATAGGCGTAGATGTCGCCGCCTTCGAGCGCATAGTCGGCGTCGGGGACGCGATTGGTGGAGGCATAGATCCACTTGCCGTCAGCCGACCATGCGAATCCGCCGGCACCCTGAGCGCCGCCGCCGTGGTTGTAGTCGCCGCTGGTGATCTGTTTGGAAGCGCCGCCCGTGGCCGGTACGGCGAACACATGGGTGTAGCCCGGCTGGACGATTCCCTGGCCGTCGGCGGTCCAGCGCAGTTTGGTAATGACGATGGGCGGGTCCTGCCACTTGGCGCCGGCCGGTTTCTCCGGCAGGCGGACGGAGAAGTCGTTCTTGGCGGGGACGCGAGCGGAGTAGCCGATCCATTGCCCGTCGGGCGACCATTCGATGTTGGACGGCGCCTGCTGCAGGTCGGTGACCTGAGTCTCCTGCCCGGTATCGAGCCAGCGAACGTGGATCTGATTCTTGCCGCTGCGATTGGAAAGATACGCGATGCGCGTACCATCGGGCGAAATGCGCGGCGAAGTGTCGCGGTAGGAGCCGGTGGTCAGGGGGCGATTGTCCTTGCCGTCGCTGGAAACGATCCAGAGGTTGCTGAAGCGCTGGTCGAGCATCTGGTCGTTCCAACCGAGGACGTAGATTACGGTCTTACCGTCCTTCGAGATTTGCGGATCGCTGACGGTGCGCATTTGCCAGATGGTCGAGGTGTTGAGGCCGGGTTTGGCGGCGAGCATGGCCGCAGAGGCTGCCAGGATCAGAACGAATCGTCGCATGCGTGTGTCCTCCTCGGGAGTATTTGTAGAAGTAGAACACAAAACGGGTCTGCGAGGCAGGCGCGGACGACAAAAAAGATTGTCCGCGGCAGGTTTCGCAGAAGTACAATCACTGGTGGCAAGGGCCGGCAATTCGTAGCGGCATTCATTCGCAGGAGGACCCATGAGACTTCGTAATATAGCGCCCCAGGTGGTTGCACTCGCCGTGTTGTTGACGTTCACCGGGTGTGAGAACGCACCCAAGCCGGAAGAAACGAAGGACCTCTCCGCCCGGATCGCGGCGGTCAACGCACTTCGGAGCAAGTATGTGGCGGCCTTCAATGCCAACGATGCGGCAGCGGTGGCTGCCCTTTACGCCGATGACGCGATCGTGATGCCCGCCAATCAAGGCGTGGTGGAAGGCAAGCCAGCTATCCGTTCCCTGTATGAGGCGATGTTCAAAGCGAACGCCGTCAAGATCAGCATCACTCCGCTGGAGACGCAGGTGGCGACCGATTGGGCCTACGATCGCGGCACGGCGACGACCACGATTACGCCGAAATCGGGCAAGCCGATTGAGGAATCGGGCAAGTACCTGGTGATCGTGAAGCGGCAGCCCGGCGATATGTGGCAGGTGTATCGGGAGATCGATAACAGCAACAGCCCTCCGCCCAGCGCCGCGCCGGCGGGGAAGAAAGCAGCGCCAAAGAAGGCGGGGAAAAAGGGCCACAAGTAGCGCCGCGATTGATGGGGCCGGACTAGTCCCAGAGGCGCATCTGGTGCGGCGGAGCGGCGGGCTTGGAAGGCGGACGATCGAAGACGGTGCGCCCGCCGAGCCCGGGCGCAATGGCGCGCTCGTGGTGAAGCACTGCCTCGAAATCGGCGGCCGGCTCCATGCGGTGTTCGATGACCTTCACGAAGCGATCGAGACGGCGGAAGCCTTCGATTTTGGCGGCGCCGTCGAGGCGGGCCTGGTCGAGCGAGCGGCGCAGAACGGCGATCGATTCATCGTAGGTTTTGAGCGGCACGGGGAAGGGATGGCCGTCCTTGCCGCCGAGGGCGAACGAGAAACGGGCCGGGTCGGAGAAGCGGACCGGAGTGCCGTGGACCACCTCCGCGACCATCGCCAGGGTTTGAAGGGTGCGCGGTCCGAGGTTCTGGAGCAGAAGGAGATCGGCGAAGGTGTTGAGGTCGCGCTCGTAGGCGACGGCAAGGACCGCGCCCAGACGCTTCAGGTCCACGTCTTCGGCGCGCACGTCGTGATGACGCGGCATCACGAGGTGACGGACGTCGTGGAGCGTGGCGTCGGGAGGCGCGTGGGAGATGGTCATGAGCGCCTGCTGCGCGGGAGATGCCTGGGCATCGACGAGGTTCATGATGGTGCCCTGGTGCGGGCCGGCGATGCCGGTGTGCGGGTCGGCCAGGAAATCGCGGACGCTGGCGGAGTGCCAGTGGTAGCGGCGCGCGAGGCCGGAGCGATCGTTGAGGCCCTGCTGGACGATGGACCACTCGCCATCGGCGGCGACGATGAACGAGTGCAGGTAGATCTGGAAGCCGTCGGCAATGCAGTTGTTGTCGATCTTGGCGGCGAGGCGGCTGGTGCGGACGAGGGCGTCGCCATCGAGGCCCTGGCTCTCCGCGACGGCACGGAGCTCATCCGGGGTGTTACGGGAGTGGCGGCCGCGGCCGCCGCAGACGTAGAGGCCAAGATCCGAGGCACGGGGATTGAGTCCGCGCTTGAGTGCGCCGATGACGGAGGTGGTGATGCCGGAGGAGTGCCAGTCCATGCCCATGACGGAGCCGAGAGCCTGGAACCAGTAAGGGTCGCTGAGTCGGGAGAGGAACGCCGAGCGGCCGTAGTGGAGGAGGATGCTCTCGACGATGGCGGTGCCGAGCCGGGTCATGCGATCGGCGAGCCAGGCGGGCACACGGCCGCCGTGCAGAGGCAGGTCGGCGACACCGGAACGCTTCACGCTTTCATTGTCGCCGGTTCGAGGGGAACAGGTGAGCGGGGATATACTCGGGCGGAAAGGATGCGATATGCGTAGGATTGCTTTCCCTGTGTTGGGGCGGCTGCGCTCATCGCTCAACAATCTTCTACGTATCGGGTGACCCGGACGCACTTGCCTGGCGGCGACGGTAGCTGGGACTATGTGGTGCCGGACCCGCCGCATCACCGGGTGTTCATCGCGCGTCAGAACCGGGTGATGGTAGCGGACCAGGACAGCGGGAAGCTGCTGGGCGAGGTGACGGGAATCCAGGGCGCGCACGGGACGGCGGTGACGGAATCGAGCGGACATGGATTCGCCACGTCGGGCAACGACCAGAGTGTGGTGATGTTCGACCTGAAGACGTTCCAATCGCTGGGCCGGATTCCGGCGGCGGAAAATGCGGACGCGATCCTGTACGACGCGCCGTCGAACCGCGTGTTCACGCTGAACGGCGACGCGCACTCCTCCACCGTGATCGACCCGAAGGCGGGGAAGGCGATCACCAACATCCCGCTGGGAGGCAAGCCGGAGTTCCGACGAAATCACCGGATTTTCATGGCAGCGGCGAAGTTCGGGGAAGTGCCGGCAGTGGGCAGGGGGAGGCGGCCGGTATTGCCGGCGACCTTCAGCGTGCTGGTGATCGAACAGGCGGATGGCGGGCGCTGAGCGTCAGCGGGGAACAAAGCTACACAGCACGACGCCGCTGGTCGCGATACCGAAGAGTCAGTGCGGCTCCCGCCCGCCGGGCGGCTCCGGGTCCTCCCGGTAAACAGCCGGTTCACCGACGGTCAGGCGCTCCAGCAGAATGGCTCCGGCGGAGAGCGCGGGCCACAGGAGCACGCGTTCCCGCCAGTTGTCGGCAATCCACACGGCCAGGGGGAACGCACACCACACACTCACGCAGTAGAAGCAACTCATCAGTTTGCGCCAGAACGCGTTGTGCAGCGCGCCCCGAAGACGGGCCATACAGTCCCAAGGCCCGTCTTCGGCGACGCACAGATGAGTAATGCGCCAGGCGCCGAGGATGCCCAGCGCCAGCCAATAGAAGCGCATCAGGAGACGCGCCTCAGCTTGGGAACGGCCGCAACGGCGCGCTCATCGCGCACGTCCACGGGCAGCGCGGCGCCGTGGCCGACAAACCGGTACTGCCTGCCGGTAACCGGCCCCGTGACCGTGAGGACGGTGGTTCCGTTGTAGGCAAAGGCCACCGTCCGCGGCGCCTCGGAACTACGGCCGGCCGCCGCGGAATTCGGCGAATAGCGGGATGGCCCTACCTGGCCCTGGCCGCAACAAGGCATGATTACTTGTCCTTGAGGCAGAAGCCGATCGAGGTCGCGTTAAACCATCCGTCAGCGTCGCAATTGAGTATCGTCCTGTCCCAGACGTCCAGCCGGACCACGTATCCGCAGGCATCCATGTTGGCCGTGTTGAGGGTCCAGGTCCCGGTCTCGCCGCCCGTGGGAACCCAATCGGGAGAGCCGTAGCTGCGGCTGGAGGGAGTGACCGGCGTATTGTGCGCCGCGCCGGAAGGTTCCACGTAGAGATTGAGCGTGCGGAAATGTTCGTCGCTCACCGAGTACGTGCCGCGAAGCACGACCCCCTTGACGAGAGTGTCGCACTCCTTGGCGGGGTTCCACGGAGGGTTGCCATCGGCCGAAACTTCGATATTCGGGCTCAGGTACGGTACGGGCTCCGACTGGTCCAGATACACCGTGACCGTGGACCGCGTGCCGTCCGGACACACTTGAGGCGAAGCGAGGTAGCTCGTACTGGTAGCCGTATCCAGGAATTCGAGCCGTATCTCCCAGCGGGCGGTCTGCGTGCGCGCGGTGTACCAATAGCCCAGCAGACGATTGGGGCCGGTCACGCGCCGCCAGTTGCCGCTCACCGGCGTGCCGTATTCGAGATAGGTGTACCAGCCGCCTGCATCGACCTGCTGGAGCACCAGACTCGTGGTCGGGATGCCGACGCCGGCTCCCTGGGTAACCCAGACCCAGAAGTCGTTGGCGAGGTACGTCCAGGTAGGACTCGGGGTGGGGTCGAGCGAACGGTAGGCGACTTTGTACTTGAAGCGGCCCGGCGTGGTGACGACCGGAGCCGCCGGGATCTCGCCCGAGACGCTCAAGAGGCCGCCAAACGGCTGATCCAGGGAAGTCAGTCCCGTAGAGGGATTGATGCCGCACATGTTGACTTCGCAGACCGTGTAAAGATAGCCCGGGAACTCGCCGGCGTTGGGGGGGGCGCCGGGCGGGATCTGAATCCAGGTGTCCACCGCGTTACCCCAGACTGGAGGACGCGCCGGACTGGCGCACGGATGCGGCTTGTGCCAGGAGAGCAGGGCTCGGATCCGCACCAGCCTTGGGCCGGCGGTGCAGAGCTTCTGATAAGGGACAAGGAACACGGGAAGCGAAACGCCGTATTCCAGTCCGCCCTCGGGAATCATCCTGCCGAAATCGTGTACGCGAACCGCGGCGGTTCCAAGACAGGTCTCGAAGGTTCCGTTGTCGTCGAAATCGGCCCAGAAGGTGATGTATTCCAGGCTGCCCGGGGTGCAGGGACCGCCTGAATAACCAGAACCGCGCTTCACCCGGAAGGTGGCTACGAGTTCACTGCGAACAGGGTCCAACCCGACGCAGTCCAACTGCTCGTACGACGTATCGCCTTTCGGCTCGCCCAGCAATTTCAACCAGGCGGCGACGTCGATGGAGAGCTCCTTGGAGAAGACCGGCTTGTTCAGGGCTGCTGCCGTCAGCACCTGCGGATTCTCCAGGAGTTGCAGCGCGGTAGCAAAACCGAAGCGGTGAAGCTCTACCTTCTGCTCCTTGTACAGCGCCTGCAACTGGAGGAACGTCAGAGGCTTTGGCTCGACCGTTGCGATCTCCTGTTTGGGGTCGAGGATCTCCTCGATCTCGGCCGGGAGTTTGACTTGCGCTTCCTCCAGAAGCTGTTTGAGCGGTGGCCGCCGTGCGGCCGCGATCTGAATGGTCGTGTCGTGCCGGTTTCCCCAGTGAATCCTGAAATCGGGATCGCCGGCTGCGGGAACGATGTTCCAGGAAAGGATGGCGCGCGCCAGTACCAGGTTCGGATGCCGGCACAGGCGCTTCCTGGGAGTGATGGTCAGGGTAACGGCATACTCGATGTGGTGTTTCGCGGCGTCGGGGATGTCGTGAGCGATAAAGCTCGTCAGCCCCTGGTCCTGCCATGTGGTGCCGCCGTCGAACGAGAGAAAGAAGCGGACATACTCGGGAGTGCCCGGGGTGCAGATATCTCCACCATATCCCACGGGCTGTTTGATATGAACCACCGCTTCGAGGCGATCGAGCTCGGGCTGGAAACCCACGCACACGATCTCTTCATAGGTGGTATTTCCCGTGGGCTTGGGAGCCTTGTTCGCGAGCAGAAGCTGCTTGAAGTTTTGCCGTTCCTCGAAGAACGGCGGGGCGGGAATCGTAGGGTCAGCCATTGTTCCTCCTTGTCATCTGGCGACCGTTCAGCGGTACTGTGGTTCCGTTATTGGCGCCGGGCCGTCCGGCAGAATGGAGCTCCGCAGCGGTCCGCGCCGGTTGCCGTATCTGCCCGTGCCGTACTTACTCCGGCGCGGGCATGCATAAGATACGCGTGCCGTCCCGGCTCCGGGATATCCTCCGTTACGACAGGATCAATTATCAGACAAATACATCTGAAATACAATGAATTCCGCAGGAGGACAGCGCTCCGGTAAATACCGGAGCGTGTTGCAAGACCAGGGGCTTCATGCGGAGCCCGGTCCGAGCCGCCGGATCCTCCTTCAAGGAGGCAAAACGTTCAGTTAGAATTCTCACGGCTGGGACTATCCTCCGCGTCGTTTCATATTGACAAACAGACCTTATACTCTCATACTTCTGTCGCGGAAAACTGCGGGCAGAGGAATCCGGCCGCCGACCTCCACAGTCAAGAGGAGTTGCGCATCTTCTCTCGCCGCCGCGCAAGGCTGAACGCCATGGGCGCCGCGACTTTCGCACCTTCACCTCGGCGCAGCGTTGAACACTCTCCCCCAGGAGACGCACGAATGCCGCGCCGCATGGCGCCACTCGAGGCACAAACCACTTAGAAGGACGATTTGTATGAAGTCGGAACAACTCAGGAATATGACGTTGTCTCATTCTGTCACGCTGTTGCTTCAGTTCAGCGAATCCGAGATTCAAACCCGCATGACACCCTCGGGCATGGTGGTGGAAGTGGACGACTGCCGCCCGTCCGGGGAGCCGGGCGGGCCGGCCTTACCTCTCAGAATCGTGCGGGTCGCGCTTCCAATCGGCGCAATCGAACCGCAGGTTGAAGCGAAGGCAATCCGTTCCGTGCCCATCGCGAAGGAGCCGACCCTGGTTGTTCCCATTCAGCCGCCGCGGCCCATGGCCGAGGGGCCGGCTGCCGATCGAATCAAGCCGTCGAGCCTGCGCGCGAGGGAGAAGGCGTTCGTGGAGCCGATCCCGCCTCCGAAATTCGTCCCGCATGGGGCGGCCTTGTACACCGCCGCGACGGAGCGTCCGCTGGCCCGGCTTCTCGCGCTGGAGCAGATCGCGGCGAACCCGGTGGCGGTGATCGAGATCTCGCCGGTGCGCATGAGCGTCAAGGGCACGATCGAGTTTGCGCCCGATATCGAGCTGACGGTGGCCTTTCAGCGGGCCGCGGAGGCTCACGATTCGGCTCCACCGTTTACGCGCGCGATCCACTCCCGCGCGCAAGCCGAGCGGCTGATGGAGCTGGCGCGCACGCTGGTGCTGAACCCTTCGGAGATCGTCGACATTAGCGGCTATTTACCGTTGCTCAACACGACTGTCGATTATCTGATTATTACCGATAATGTCGCGTGGGATGCCCAGACGGTGCAGCCGAAGACGGCACACGGCGACCTGGTCTCGATTTTCAACCAGCTTGCGAGCTGGAAGAAGAGCCGCGGCCTGAATGCGAAGATCGTGACCGTAACGGAGATCGTCAACGGGACCTATGGCGACTTTGTCACGGGCGCGCGCGACTTGCAGGAGATTCTGCGGAATTTCCTGAAGTGGGCGCACCAGAACTGGGGCATCGCGTGGGTCGTGCTCGGCGGCGATGTCGACACGATCCCGGTCCGTCTGATCGACGGCGGGGCGATGGGCGATATCCCGTTGGAGACGGCGGACCCGCCTACGGACAACCGGTCGTACTGGACCGGCACATTCCTGAAGATGAAGGTCAAAGATCCGGGCACCTGGTGGCCGGGGAACTACGCGGATCTCCGGCTCGTGCGGGCGGATTCGGGGATACTGATTCCCTATGATCCGTCCGGCGCCTCGTCGACGGCATCAGCCGGCTGGTATTACACGACGGATGACCAATATTCGGTCCGGACAACCACGCCTACCAACTACGTCCGCGTGAACGGTCCCGTCAGCCAGATCAAAGGCCCCATGCACTGGATCTATGACTGGAACACCATTCCGACCGATTTTTACTACGCCAGCCTCACCGGGCCGCTCTACGGCCAGTCCGGGAAGCACGATTGGGATCTGGTGGACAACGGCATATACGGGCAGCACACCAGCTCCGCCAACCTGGACGGCATCTCGTGGTTTGCGGATGTGAGCGTCGGCAGGGCGCCGGTTTCCGACGCGGCGCAGGCGACCGTGTTTGTGAACAAGATCATGGCGTACGAACAGTTCCGGGCTCCCAACGGCACGTCCCTGGAAACGAGCTGGCCGCGGCGAATGCTGCTGGTATCCACGAACTTCTTCCCGGAGCGGACCAGCATCCTCGCCAGCACCATCACCCCGCCGGCCGGGGACCACTTTTACCACGCACCAGGCGCGGTCTGTACCGTCATTCATCTGGCGACGCCTCCCACGCAACTGGATTGGAACCTGATTGCGCAGGTGACTCCAGAGGACACCCGGCTGCTGCCGTTCACCATGACAGCGGCAACCGCGGGACGCGGCTGGTATTTCGCCAGGAGCGCCACGGACCCGACACCGAACGAATTCACGATTACGTTCTTCGGGTCGACCATCCATCTGCCTCTTCCATCCTCGTGGATCACGGTATACGGCACGGCGCAGGAGTTGGCTCCGCAGCAATTCATCTTCGACAACGGACAGCCGGATGCGTCTCTCGCGGGTCAGGAGAACTTCCGGTATCAAATCGCGGCTGAACTGCCGCAGATCGACTCCGTCACCAGGCTTTATGAAGACGAAGTGGATGCGGTCCCTGCGCCTCCTCCGATGGAGCACCTGACGCAAGCGCGGCTGCGGGCCGCGTTAAACGACGGCCAGCACTTCGTCTGCCTGGAAGGGCACGGAAACAGCGGCGGGTGCTGCGGACTGGATAGCTCCGTCGCGCAGGGATTGAGCAACGGATATCACACGTTCATCGCCTACGCGAATTCATGCCTGACGAACCAGTTCGATTGCGAGGACGCGATGAGCGAGTACCTGCTGCAGAACCCGAACGGGGGAGCGGTCGCGTACGTGGGGAACACGCGGTTCGGCTGGATCGGCCCCGGAGACGATTTCCAGAAGGCCCTCTTCCACCGCCTGGTTTCTACGCGGCATTTGGGGCTTCTGAACGACTCCCGCTGTGGGTTGATCGGCTCGGCCGGGGACATTCTCTATGACTGGACGGTCTGCACCCAGAATCTGCTGGGCGATCCGGAGATGCCGGTGTGGCTCGGAACGCCGGCACGGCTACATGCGAATTTTCCAGAAGCGCTCGACAGACGGGTTCCACTGACGATTCAGGTCACGACGCCTGCCCCGAACCAGGCCGTAGTACCGGTGGCAGGGGCCGCGGTCTACATTCGCCAGGGCAGCTTCGAACGGCTGGCGTACACCAGCGTTGGCGGGGCGGCGGCCTTCGACATCAACCCAGCTGCCCTGGGAGATCTGGAGATTACGGTCTCCAAACCGGGCTTTATTCCGTATTTTGGCAAGGCGCGGGTCGCGGGTCCGGCGTGGGTACATGGAACGGTCATGTACATCGAACACCGGCGGCGGGCGGGGGACACGTACGTCCGGCTGCACCTCGACCCCGCGGTGGACGGCGATGAGAATCGCGGCTGGTGGATCCCTCGGGCCGATCAGGACTTTGACGCCCTGATCGACGCCGTGACCGATGCTTACGTGTCCGCGAAATCGGTTTCGCTCTTCGTGAATTTGCTGGATGAGGGCGCGAGGGTGGAGCGGTTCCTGTTCGGTGTCTGGATGGAACAGATCGAGGGCTACTTCGACGTGAGGGCGCGACTGGCTGCGGTTCCCGCCCATGAAGTGGCCGTCGGGGCAGCGGCCGAAGAGGCCGTTACGGCTGTGAAAGTGTAAGTCAGCTCAGGCAGGAAAAATCGATCTTATCATCGAGCTGGCTGATTTCATGATTCGATATTTCGAAATAAAGGAGAAACTCTTCAGATGTCATACCAAAAGGACCTGGCGGTAGAGTATCACCAGCAGGATACAGACTCTTACTGTGGTGCTGCGTGCGCTCAAATGGTTCTCAACTCGGTTGGCGCGGGCCTGCTAAATCAGAGTACCCTGTACGCGGACAATCACGACCATACCAGTTGGGATCAAAACCTTTACGACAGCTCCGGTAAGAAGATCGAATGGGCCACTAATCCCGATGGTCTTGTCTGGACGTTGAATCACTATGACCCACAGACAACCGGTCCTATCCTGCCCCATTACTACGTGGACACTCCGCTCCATTATTATCCCAACGTCAACAGCGAAGACGCGATATCTCGCAAGATCGCCTGGACCATCCAGCATTACGAGGTCGCTCCCTGTGTTCTGGTGATGGGCGCCCAACACTGGATCGTGGTTCGAGGCATGGAGGTAAGCAAGGCTCCAACCGGCGGAGACGACACCACTTACTCGATTACCAGCTTCCGCGTGAACGACCCCTGGCCGCCTGTCCCCAGTTCAAATTACTGGCCTAACCCGACCCAGCCGCCGCCACCACCTCACAGCGCAAGCGATGGCTGTGGCAGCGGCGGGATCCGGGGCGTGGCCGACGAAGTGATCCTGTACCAGCAATGGCAGAGCACCTACCTGACCGGGGCCAAGTATCACCCGCAGGGCCACTGGCAGGGTCTGTACGTGGCCGTGTGCGATCCGACACCGCCGGCGACACGGCCGGGCCTGGCAGTTCGCCCAATCCGCCGTTTCGACGGAGTGCGCCTGATCAGTCCCGAACAGGTCCTCGAGTTGGCGGCGGAAGTCATGAAGACGGAGGCTCTTCCGAGAACTGGTGTTTGGGAGCGTTCCCTGCGGGATGTCAACGCAGCAAGTCCAATTCTGGTTAACCGTTTAGATCGCTTCGATGATTATTACTACATCGTTCCGTTGAACAGCGCGAACCTGGAGGCAAGGGCGGCGCTGTTGTTCGACGCGCGATTCGGGCACCTTCAGCAGGCAACTTCCTTCCCCAGTCCGGATCGGACCATTGCGAACGCTCCCAACCCGGAGTCCGTCATGAGGCGTATTGCCGGCAAAACATACCTGTTCGAGAAATACGAGGCGCCGTTGCCAGCGCGGGAAGAAGCGATTCACGTTCTCGGTCTCTGGTTCTGGAAGCCCTGTTTGGAGTCATTATCTCCACTCTGGCCGTTCCGGTTGGCGTATGTGGGCGGGCGGCCCCTCTTCTTCCGCATCGACGGACAGGTGTTTACGTCATTGCACGAAAACGTGTTGGGTCTGTAAGCTCAGTTGAAGGGAGATGACTTATCGGCGACATAGCGCCCGGCGAGGCGATACAGAAGGCTAGGGAGGCGTTAGGGCTCGAGGCATCGGTGCGGGGGCGGGCGTGGCTTGTGCGTCGTCTGGACAGTCCCGGCGGATGCTATTACCTGGTGGAACTTGGCACTCCTGGTTCCGCGCTTGGCGCTGCTACGGTCGACGCTCAAAGCGAGGCAGTTGGCGTGTTCGCCCGCCTGTCTGGCGTGGGCTCCCATGTCACGACCGACGCCGCGCTGGCCATCGAACTCGCCGGTGGGGGTGAGAGCGCAGGGCTAGTCTGGACGCCATGCAGAGTGTCTAAATCCCCTCTGTATCCTTTCTGGGAGGTTAAGACCAGAACTGGTCTCAGGTACGTAGATTTACAAGGGAAAGTATTCGAAGGTATCAGCCCAACCGGACCGGGCGGATGATCTCTCGGCCTACCGGTTTGAGCGACCCGCTGGCATCGTTTCTGGTGTGTCATGCCAAACGGACACCGGCGGTTCTTTCGTCAGTTCAGATCCAGCGTCTGGATGGTGGGCTCGGAGGCGTCGAAGCGGACGGCGGAGGGGGCCGGGTGGCGGCGCCAGGATAGGGCCAGCAGGATTGCCGCGCTGGCGAAGAAGAGGAATCCGTAGAGCGCGCGGCCTTCGATTGCCAGCTCGAGATCCGACATGTTGGAGCTGAACCAGGTGTAGCCGTAGAAGTAGAGAAGAAACAGAATGGACAGGTTGGTGCGGCCCGGAAAGTAGGAGCAGGTGAAGGGGACTTTGTCAAACGTCCAGAACATGAGCTCGATCAACAGCCCGCCGGCGGCGAATTGAAAGGCGGTGTGCAGCGGGACGCGCCAGCCGCCCCAGACGGCGATCTCGAGCGGGAGGAGCAGGAGGAGCAGCGGCACGAGGGCGCTCACCAGGACTCGTTTGCGGGTGACGCTGCGCGAAATCTCGGCCCAGCGGGTTTCAGTGATGCGAAAGAGCCAGTTGGCGGGCAGTTCGGCCGGAAATTGAAAGACGGCGCGGAAGCCGGAGATGACGAAGAAAGCGATCAGGAAGGGGACGGCACGCGCGCCATCATTCGAGAGGACCAGCTTACCCGCGCGAACGTCGGAGGCGGAGTTCACCGCGAAGGAGATGCCGACGCTCAGGTAGGTGACGAGGAAAAGCTGGTGTTTGCGGCTGCGGGCCAGCGTCCTGCCGCTGAATCGAAAAATCGCGCTCTCTTCGGGCGAGCGCAGGAGAAGGTGCGAACCGCGGGCGGCTCGCATGGCGGGGCGCGCGTCTTCGGATTCGAGGGTGCGGCGGTAATGGCGGCGAAAACCGGCGGCCCAGGCGAGGGCAAAAATCGCGATGGTGACGCCGAGCATCTGGAGCGCGTAGATTCCGAAGGAATGGAAGAGACCCGGGGTCTGAAAGAACACGTCGTAGAGGCCGGTGAACCAGACGGGCGGAAACAGCCACAGCCAGAGCTGGCGGGTTTCGGCGGCGGGCCCGAGGAGCTGCACGTAGATGGGGAAGGTGAGGATGGTGAGGATCATCAGGCTCATGCCGCACATCTGCAGGTACGGCGAGAGGCGCAGGAGGAGGCGGGGCGAGGCGATGTTGATGAGGATGCCCTGAAAGGCGGCGACGCCGAAGAAGGCGAACAAAGAGACGCCGGCGGTGGCGGTGATTTCGGCCAGGACGAGGCGCAGGCCATTTCCGCGATAGCGCGCCGTGAGGCTCATGAGGCAGACGAACAGAGTGGGGAAGATATTGACGGCGAAGATCAGCAGGCCGAGGAAGCGGGCGAGGGCGACGAGCTGGGCGGCGAAGAGGTCGCGCAGACGGATGGGGAAAGAGGCGAGGATGAGGAAATCGCGGCGGTTCGGAAACAGCATGTCCCATTCAAAGAACGCGGCAAAGCCGATCACGGCGAATGTGTACGCGGGCGCGAAAAGCTGGAAGCCGCGGAGAGCCCAGGCGAACTTGACGCCGCTGGTCCGGTTCACGATGTGGGACACGGCGGGCAGCATCAGGTAACTGACGATGAAGCCGGAGGTCAGAAGGAAGCCGAGCACCTGTGTGATGTTGGCCTGGAAGCCGCCGCCGGGGGAGGCTTCGTCGCTTTCGAAGAAGCGGTCGTTGAACAGCGTGAGGAGGAGATGGAACGGACGGCGGGGTTTCACGGTGTTTCCTCAGGAGGCGATGACGGACGCGATCTCCTGCGCGCGCGATTCCATATCCTGCTGCTCGATGAGCTGGGTGAAGATTTCCTCGAGATTGGGCAGGTTCATCAGGCTGCGCAGGCGGCTGACGGAGTCGTCGGCGACGACGCGGCCGCGGAAGAGGACAACGATGTGTTCGCAGACCTTCTCGACGAGCTCGAGGACGTGGGAGATATAAAGGATGATCTTGCCGCGGGCGGAGAGGGTGCGCAGCAGGTGGCGGAAGAGGAGCGAGTTGGAGATGTCGAGGCCGGACTGAGCCTCATCGAAGATGAGCACGTCGGGATCGTGGAGCAGGGCGGCGGCGATGAGCACGCGCTGCTTCATGCCCTTCGAGTAGGCGGAGATGGGGACCCATCGGGCGTCGCTGAGGGAGAGGAGGTCGAGGAGGTCGTTGGCCTTCTTGAGGACGCGGTCTTCGGGGAGGCCGCGCAGGCCGCCGGCGAGCTGGAGGTATTCGAGGCCGGTGAGGTAGCCGTAGAGGTTGGGTTCTTCGGGGACGTAGCCGAGGCGCTGCTTGAAGCCGGCTTCATCGTCGCGGATGTTGCGGCCGTTGAAGAGGACCTGGCCTTCGGTGGGGTGGAGGAGGCCGGTCATCATTTTCACGGTGGTGGATTTGCCGGAGCCGTTGGGACCGAGGTAGCCGGTGATTTCGCCGGGGCGCACGGTGAAATTGACGTGGTCGACGACGGCCGGGCCGCCGAAGCGCTTGGTCAGATCGTGGACTTCGAGCATGGCGCGTGCTCCGTGCGCGGCGCGTCGGACAGGCCGAGCGAGGTGAGTTCCTGGCCGCGGCAGGCCCACACGGCCGCGAGCGAGACGGTAGGAGAGGTGAGAGCCGGCAGCAAGAGGGCGGCGCAGACGGCGTGGAAAAACGTGGGTGCGTTCCACCAGCGGCAGCGCGACATCAGCATTTCGGCGGTCAATGTGGCGGTGGAGAACGCGAACCAGACGGCGGGCACGCGGATGAAGGGGCTGGAGGCGTGTCCGGGCAGGGCGAAGCGGAGGAACTCCGCCAAAGCGCAACGCCAAACGCGGATCACGCCGCGCAATCCGCCTTCGCGGCGCGCGGCCTCGATGTCTTCAGCGAAGACGAAAGCCATTTCGGTGCCGTAGGCGCGCCGGAGGTCTCCGGGATAGAGGACGAGGAGACGGGCGTAGATGCGCGAGCTCAGTTGCATGGTATCGATCATGATTGCGACTCCATGGGCCGCAG
Organism: Verrucomicrobiia bacterium; assembly: GCA_035578025.1. GTDB lineage: Bacteria > Acidobacteriota > Terriglobia > Bryobacterales > Bryobacteraceae > Solibacter. The sequence continues at coordinate 4,694 of DATJYJ010000198.1, read as the reverse complement.
CTTCAGGGCTTTGGACTTTCGGACCAGGGCCTCCATCCGCTCCATCTCCCGATGGAGGGTGGATTTGCCCTGCCTGGTGAGGCGGTAATAGCGGCGGCGCGGGTCGCTGTCCTCGGGTCCGCGGGTTTCCTCGATCCAGCCGGAATCGAGGAGGCGCTGGACGGTGGTGTAGAGGGTTGCCGGGCCGATCTGGAAGCGGTGGTCGGAGAGGCTGCGGGCTTCGCGCATGATGGCGTAACCGTGTTTTTCGCCGGTAGCGAGGGCGAAGAGGATGAAGAAGGTCGCCGGAGGGAGAGGCAGGTCCGAGCGGGGCATAATCAATTGATGATATATCATGAATTGATATATACGTCAAGCGCCAAGAATCCAGCGATCCGGACTGGTTTTCCGTACGCCTCTAGCCATGCCGATCCGACGTTGCGGCCGGGTGCGGATGATCCTCGTATTGCAGCAGCGCCATGAAACCGAAATCCATGTGCAGTTGCATGTGGCAGTGAAAGAGGCTGGGGCCGGGGTTGGAGGCAAGCAGATCGACCTCCACCTGCTTGCGCGGGGAAACCGCGACCACATCCTTCATGACGCCGGCGGTGGGCTTGCCGGCGACCTTGACCAACTCGAACGAGTGGCGGTGGAGGTGAACCGGATGCGTGTCATCGCTCTGATTGTCGAAGATGAGGCGGTAGCGGCGATTGGTGCGGACCAGGATGGGATCGGTCTTGGGAAATTCCTTGCCGTTGATGGTCCAGTGGTCGACCCAGCGGTTGCCAGCCCATTTGGCGCGGAAGACGAGCGGCACACGCGCGTCCGGCTCGGGGACGCTTATGCCATCGCTGCCGAATGCCGTGTAATCCCACTTGAGGTCCGGGGCAGCCTGCCACTGCGGCGCACCGGTGCGGCCGGCGTACTCGACGACGATGCCCAGGCCCGCCTTGCGCACGGTTTCGTCCGTGTCTCCCAGAATCCAGACGCCCGGTTGGTTCATCTCGACCACGGCGTCGATGCGCTCTCCCGGGCCGAGCTCGAGAATCGGAACACTGGCCGGCGAGGGCGCGGGATTGCCGTCGAGGGCAATCACCTGAAACCGATGCCCGGGCAGAGCGAGCCGGTGGAATTTGCTGGCGTCGGCGTTCAGGATGCGAAACAAGACATGCTGTCCTTCTTTGACGCGAATCGGCTCGCCGCCATTGAGCGCATGGCCGTTCACGGTGAAGGCGTTGTAACCGACTTCGAGCGATCCTTCGCCCCCTTCTCCGCCCATAGTGGTGAGGAACGGGTCCCATCCATGCAGGGCTAGGAGAACCTCCTGATCGTAGCGGCCGGGATCCGGCTTGCCCTCGATGAGCAGGAATCCGAACTGGCCGGTATAGGTGCTGCGGTGCAGGTCGCGACCGGCATAGATGTGAGAGTGATACCAGCGGGTGCCTGCCGGGCGCGGCACAAACCGATAGCGCTGATGTGTGCGGGGCGGCAACATGGGAGTGCCTTCTTCGGCGGATCCATCGACGTCCGGTGGAATCCACAGGCCGTGCCAGTGGACAAGCTCGGGAATGTGGGAATCGTTGTAGACGTCGATGGTGACCGGCTTGCCCTCCTGCATGCGCAGCACAGGGCCGGGGACAGCGTCGTTGTATCCGGTGGTTTTGATTCTGCGCCGGGGCGCGATCTCGATTTCGACCGGCCCGATATGGAGGGTGTAATCGGCCTTTGCGGGTGGCGATTCCTGGGCGGCAAGGGCGGCGGGCGGGATGCACGCGCCCATGACCGCCTGAACAAAGGCCCGCCGGGTCGTCATGATCACAGAATAGCTTTATGATCGGGACCGGGCAGGCCGGGAACCTGCCCCCGGTGTATATTGTTGACCATGTCGACGTGGAAGGAGATTCGCTACGCGGCTCGGCAGGTTCTGAAGAGTCCGGGATTTTCGCTGACGGTGCTGGCGACGCTGGCCTTGTGCATCGGAGTCAACACGGCGATATTTTCCGTGCTGGATGCCGTTTTGCTGCGGCCGATGCCTTACCCGCAGCCCGAACGGCTGGCGCTGGTGGTGACGGCGGACCGCACGCGCCCCCCGGAGGAGGCGGACACCTCGCAGACGGGCGCCCTCTACGAAGCAGTGCGGGATCATGCGAGGGGGCTGGATTGCGCGGCCTACTCGTGGCCGGGCGGGGCGAATTTCGCCGCGGACGGGCGCCTCGAATATATCCAGCAGCAGCGGGTGGCATCCGGATTTTTTCGAGTTCTGGGTGTGGCGCCGCGTATGGGGCGCGAGTTCACGCGCACAGAGGATGTGCCGGGTGGGCCGGCGCTGGCGGTGCTCAGCCAGGAGTTCTGGCAGCGGGTCTTCAACGCGGATCCGGGCATTCTGGGCCGCGCGATCGATTTGAAGGGCGAGCCGCACACGGTGATCGGCATCATGCCGGCCGGGTTTCGGACGACGGCGCCGGTGGATGTGTGGACGCCGCTGCGGCCGAGCCGGAACGGTGAAGGCAGCGGGTCGAATTACGGGGTGGTGGCGCGGCTGCGGGCGGGCGTCTCCTGGAGCGCGGCAGGGGACGAGCTACGCGCGCTTTCCGCGGTGCTTCGGGACGACCCGAGGTTTCCGCGCGAAATCCGGAACTTCGAAGAGAGGGTGGTGCCGCTTCAGAACGGGCTGACGCAGGACACGCGATCGCAGCTATTGATTACGTGGGCGGCGGTGCTGGTGGTGCTGGTGATCGGATGCGTGAATATCGCGGGGCTGCTGCTGGCGCGGTCGGGCGCGCGGTCGCGGGAGATTGCGACGCGGATGGCGCTGGGGGCCTCGCGCGGCGCGGTGGTGCGGCAGATTTTTCTGGAGAGCGTGCTGCTGGCTATCGCGGGTGGGATTGCGGGGATCGTGGTGGGCGGCTTCGCGATCGAGTGGTTCAAACGACTGGGCGCGGGGAGCATCGAGCTGTGGCATCCGATCGAACTGGACGGGCGCGTGCTGGGGGCGATGCTGGGCGTGTCGCTGTTTACCAGCGTGCTGTTCGGGCTGGCGCCGGCGTTCCACACGACGCGGTTGGATATCCGGGGCGTGCTGGCGGAATCTGGACGAGGCAATTCCGGTCCGCGGCGGCGGTGGACGCGGGGCGTGCTGGTGGCGGCCGAGGTGGCGCTCAGCCTGATGCTGCTGGTGGGCGCGGGACTGCTGGTGCGCACGCTGCAATATCTGAACGGGCTCAACCCGGGGTTCGATCCACGGAATCTGATTGCGGCCGAGGCGTCGCTGCAGGACGCGCGGTATGAGACGGCGGCGGCGATCAACCATCTCTACAACCAGACGCTGGAGCGGATCCGGCGGATTCCGGGCGTGCAATCGGCGGCAGTGGCACTGACGCTGCCGTACGAACGGCCGTTGAATGATGGCATGCGGACGATTGACGGCGCGGACCGGCAACCGCACACGGTGGAAGTGATCTACACGACGGCGACGTATCTGTATGCGATGCGGATTCCGCTGGTTGCGGGACGGGCGTTCCGGGACACGGACACGATGGAAGCGGCGCCGGTGGTGGTAGTCAGCCAGTCGTTCGCCAACAAGTATTTCAGCGGGGATGCGCTGGGGCGGCACCTGGCGATGGGTGGCGCGCCGCGCGAGGTGATCGGCATCGCGGGCGATGTGCAGCAGCACAGCGGGATCAGCGGGTCGGCCGGGCCGATCACGATCGAGCCGACGCTGTACGTGCCGGCGACGCAGATCAAGGACGGTTTTTTTCGCCTGGTGCACACGTGGTTCTCACCCAAGTGGGTGATCCGCACAGCGGGGCGGGTCCCCGGGCTGCCGGAGCAGGTGCGGGCGGCGATCGCGGCTGTGGATCCGCGACTACCGGTGGCGCACTTCCGGACGATGGACGATTTGCGCGGGTTGCAGACCGGGCAGCAGCGATACCTGGCGGCGCTGTTTTCGATTTTCGCGGGGCTGGCGGTGGTGCTGGCGGCGATCGGACTGTACGGCCTGATCTCGCAAGGCATCGCGCAGCGGCGGCACGAGCTGGGGATCCGGCTGGCGCTGGGGGCGACGGTGCCGCAGGCGGTGGCGGGCGCGGCGAAGCCGGGGATCTGGCTGGGGCTGATCGGGGTGGCGGCCGGGATTGCGGGATCGCTGGCGGCGGTGCGGCTGTTGAGGCACTTGCTGTGGGGCGTGCGCGAGACGGATCCGGCGACGTTTGCGATTACGGCGGCGCTGCTGCTGGCGGTGGCGACAGCGGCGAGCGTGGCGCCGGCGCTGAGGATCCTGCGGCTGGATCCGGCGGAGACGCTGAGGAGCGAGTAGAAGTGGTAAGTTGGTCGGAGAGGCGACGGTGTCGACGCAGGCGAAGAACTACCTGACTCCAGAGCAATACCTGGAGATCGAGCGCAAGGCTGAGGTCAAGAGCGAGTATTACCAGGGCGAGATGTTCGCGATGTCGGGGGCGAGCCTTTCGCATAATGTAATCCTCGCGAACGCCATCCGCGAACTCGGACAACAACTTCGATCAAAGCCGTGCAGCGTGCTCCCTAGCGACATGCGGGTCTTCATACAGGCAACAGGCCTGTATACGTATCCCGACGCCGTCGTGGTTTGCGGAGAGCCGAAACTGCAGGACAAACACTTCGATACTCTGCTTAATCCCGCAGTGATTCTGGAAGTGCTTTCGCCATCGACCGAGGCCTACGACAGGGGCCGCAAGTTC
>DATJYJ010000197.1:0-4900 GCA_035578025.1 Verrucomicrobiia bacterium | reverse complement strand
AACCTGTCGCCGGGCGTCTCACTCGGTGGGGCTGTCGACCGCGTGCGCGACATCGCGCGCGAATCCCTGCCCGACACCGTCAGCACCTCGTTTCAAGGCGTGGCCGCGGCGTTCCAGTCCTCGCTCACCGGAATGGGAATGCTGCTGGTGATGGCCATCCTGGTGATCTACATGGTGCTGGGCATCCTGTACGAGAGCTTCATTCATCCCGTCACCATTCTGTCCGGGCTGCCCTCGGCCGGCCTGGGCGCGCTGGCCACGCTGCTGCTGTTCCACGACGAGTTGAACATCTACTCTTTCGTGGGAATTATCATGCTGATCGGGATCGTGAAGAAGAACGCCATCATGATGATCGACTTCGCCCTGGAGGCGCAGCGTCTGCACGGAATGGCGCCCGCCGACGCCATCTACGAGGCCTGCCTGGTGCGTTTCCGCCCCATCATGATGACCACCATGGCGGCGCTGATGGGCACGCTGCCCATCGCGCTGGGCCTGGGCGCGGGCGGCGAGGCGCGGCGCCCGCTCGGCCTGGCCGTCGAGGGCGGGCTCGTGGTGAGCCAGTTGTTGACGCTCTACATCACGCCGGTGTTCTACCTATATATGGAGCGCGGACGCCAGGGATTGTCCCGCCTGCGAAAGCGGCGCGCGGTGAGCCTTACACCTGCCGCGCAGCCGTCCGTAAGGACTCCGTAAGATGGCTCACGAGCTGATCCAGCGCTAGCTGCACGGGCCTGCTCAAGCGGTCGGGCGGTTCGAAATCCAGTCCCGGAATCAGGTAGAGGGTTGCCTGCGCGCATTGCCCGTAGAGCGCTCTCGCGCTTGCCAACAGAGCCTCCGGCGTGGCGTGATGCGTGAACTGGGCGCAGGCGGGCGCCGCGTGGAGCGGAACCCGCATGTAACGGCCCGGCCGCCCCGCGGTGGAAGAGTCGATGAAGATGGCCTGCGCGGCCTGCGAGAGGTTGAGCGCAAGCTCGGGTGTCAGTTGATGGAGCGCCTGCACTTCGATTTCGGGATCGGCGATCGCCGCCTGCAAACGTTCCGCGGCGATATACCCCGCGCCATCGTCGCCGCGCAGCGTGTTGCCGTAGCCGAGAATCAGCGTGTGCGGCATGAATCCACCACCTCGCCCGCCGCGTTGCGCAGCTCGACTTCCAGTGCCATGCGGCCATCGGCGTGAGTGGAGCAGCTCAGGCAGGGATCGAACGACCGGATCACCGCCTCCACGCGGTTCAGCATGCCTTCCTCCAGCCGGTTGCCGTGCACGAAATGGCGCGCCACCTGGAGCACGCCGCGATTCATGGCCGCGTTGTTGTGCCCGGTGGCGATGATCAGGTTGGACCAGGTGATGAGTCCGTCGCGATCCACCTTGTAGTGATGCAGCAGGGTACCGCGGGGCGCCTCGCTGACTCCGATGCCCTCATCGTTATTCACGCGGGCGTGGGCGCGCACGTGCGGATCGAGGATTTCCGGCCCGCTCAGCAACTGCTCCATCTTCTCCAGCCCGTAGAGGATCTCGATGAGCCGCGCGTAGTGGTAGTAGAAGCTGCTCAGCACGGGACCGCGGTCGAGCTCGCGAAACTCCGCCCACTCCTGGCTGGCGCGCGGCGTATCGACGCTATCGATCACGTTCAGACGCGCCAACGGACCCACGCGGTAGACGCCGTCGGGATATCCCATCGGCTTGTAGAAGCTGGTCTTCAGGTAACTCCACGGATGCGCGATCTCGGCGATGTGGGCGGCATACGACGCGCCGGGATAGTCGGCGATCACGCGCCCGCCGGTGTCGAGGAACCGCATCTGGCCGTCGTAGTGCTCCAGGCCGCCGTTCTCGCCCACCAGTCCCATGAAGAGCGTCGGAAAATTGGCGAAGCTGCGGATCTCTTCGCGGAACTTCTCCATCTCGCTCTTGAACCAGTCCAGCGTGCGGGTGGCGATGGACAGCATCTCCGGAAGCTGGGCGACGATGCGGTCGCGGCTTTCGGCGGCCAGCGGGCTGGATACTCCGCCCGGCACCACCCATGCCGGATGGATGCGCTTGCCGGCGAGCAGCTCGATGGTCGATTGCCCGAACTGGCGCAGGCGCACGCCGTCGCGCGCCATATCGGGATAGGCCGCGGCCAAGCCCAGAACGTTGCGCGCCGCGGGATCCGAATCCATGCCCAGGAGAAAGTCCGGCGCGGAGAGGTAGAAGAAACTGAGCGCGTGCGATTGCACGATCTGGGCCAGGTTGAGCACGCGCCGCAGCCGTGCGGCGTTGGGCGGAATACGCACCGCCAGAATCTGGTCGCACGCCTTGGCGCTGGCGATCAGGTGGCTCACCGGGCAGATGCCGCAGATGCGCGCCATCAGCGACGGCATCTCGTAGAACGGCCGGCCTTCGCAGAATTTCTCGAATCCGCGGAACTGGGTGACGTGGAAATAGGCCTCCTCGACGTGACCCTGCTCGTCCAGGTGGATCGAGATCTTGGAGTGCCCTTCGATGCGCGTGACCGGATCGATCACGATTTTCTTTTGCGCCATAAGTTATCCGAATTTCGCCGCCGGATTGGGCGTCTTGCCCGCCAGCAGGTCGCTCAGTACCGAAAAAATCAGGTCCGCGGGCGGCGGGCAGCCCGGGACATAGACATCCACCGGGACCACCTCGTGCACCGGGCGGCTCTCCGACAGCAGCCGGGGAATGATCTCGCGCGGAATCTGCGCATCCAGCGTGGCGTTCTCCAGGTAGGCGCGTTTCAGCACCGCCTGGGCGCCGAACTTGTTGCGCATCGCCGGAACGTTGCCGCTGACCGCGCAATCGCCCAGGGACACCAGCACGCGCGTGCGCGCCCGCACCTGCCGGATCTTGTGGAGATCCTCTTCGCTGGAGACCGCGCCCTCGACCAGCGTGACATCCACGCCTTGGGGAAACTCCTTGAGGTCCACCAGCGGCCCGTAAACCAGCTCGATCAGCGGCGCGATTTCGATCAGCCGCTCGTCGGTATCGAGGAGCGACATGTGGCAGCCGGAGCAGCCGTCGAGCCAGACGGTGGCCAGGCGAACTTTGGATACGGCGGGCGCGCTCATCGGCGGTCCTCCCGCATCAGGGTCAGGTAGGGCAGAAACTGGCGGCGTTTGCTCATTTCGGCGACACTCTTTCCCTTCTCCGAAAGCGCCCCGGTGGGGCAGACCTGCACGCACTTCCCGCAGCCCGTGCAGCTTTCGCTCTCGCCCCAGGGCTGCGCCAGGTCCGTGATCACGCGGCACTCCACGCCGCGCGACATGATGTGCCAGGTGTGCGCGCCTTCGATCTCGTCGCACACCCGCACGCAGCGCGCGCAGAGAATGCAGCGATTGTGGTCCACCACGAAGCGGTCGTGGGAGGCATCGACGGGCAGGCTCGGGTACTGATACGGGAAGTGGACGTGGGTCATGCCGAGCTTGAGGGCCAGCGATTGCAGGTCGCAGTGGCCGTTGGTCACGCACACGCTGCACACGTGGTTGCGCTCGGCGAAGACGAGCTCCAGGATGCCGCGGCGGAAGCGCTCCAGGCGCTCGCTGTTGACGGTGACCTCCATGCCTTCGGACACGCGGGTGACGCAAGCCGGAAGCAGGCGGTTGACTCCTTTGACTTCGACCAGGCAGAGGCGGCAGGCGCCCGTGGGCGTCAATCCGGGCAGGTTGCAGAGCGTCGGAATGAAGATCTTGTTTTCGCGCGCGACTTCCAGGATGGTCTGATCTTCGCGCGCGCCGACTTCGCGGCCGTCGATGGTCAGGGTCTTTACGCGAACGGTGGGTCTGGTCATTTCGCGGTCTCCTTACAGGTGGGGCACAGATCGCCCTGGACGTGCGCGTCGTATTCGTGGCGGAAGTAGCGCAGGGTAGTCATGACCGGCGTGGGGGCGCTCTGCCCCAGGCCGCAGAGGCTGGTGCTGCGGACCAGCTCGCACAGCTCTTCGAGCTTCGCCACGTCCTCCGGGCCGGCCTCACCGGCGGTGATCTTCCGCAGAATCCCGTGCATCTGCTGGGTCCCGGCGCGGCACGGGATGCACTTGCCGCAGGACTCGCTCATGCAGAATTCCATGAAGTACTTGGCGACGTCCACCATGCACGAGGTCTCGTCCATGACGATCATGCCGCCGGAGCCCATCATGCTGCCCACGCGCGCCAGGGATTCGTAGTCCACGGGCGAATCGGCGTGAGCGGCCGGGATGCAGCCGCCGCTCGGCCCGCCAGTCTGCACGGCTTTGAACTGCTTGCCGTCGGGGATGCCGCCGCCGATTTCCTGCACGATCTCGCCCAACGTGATCCCCATGGGCACCTCGATGAGGCCGGTATTGGTGACGCGGCCGGCGAGGGCGAACACCTTGGTGCCCTTGCTCTTCTCGGTGCCGATGGAGGCGAACCACTCCGGCCCGTTGCGCAGGATGGGCGCGACGTTGGCGAAGGTTTCGACGTTGTTGATCAGGGTGGGGCAGTCCCACAGGCCGGATTCGGCCGGGTAGGGCGGCCGCGGGCGCGGCGTGCCGCGCTTGCCTTCGACGCTGGCGATGAGCGCCGTTTCTTCCCCGCACACGAAGGCGCCGGCCCCGAGGCGCACTTCGATGCGGAAGCTGAAGCCGGTGCCGCAGATGTCGTTGCCCAGCAGCCCCAGCCGCTCCGCTTGCTTGATGGCGCCCTTCAGGTGCTTGACTGCCAGGGGATACTCGGCGCGCACGTAGACGAAGCCCTTTTGCGCGCCCACGGCGTAGGCGGCGATCGCCATGCCCTCCAGCACGCGGTGCGGATCGCTCTCCAGCACGGCGCGGTCCATGAACGCGCCGGGGTCGCCCTCGTCGGCGTTGCAGATGACGTACTTCTGCTGCTCGCCGGTCTTGGCCACGGTGCTCCACTTGAGGCCGGTGGGATATCCCGCGCCGCCGCG
>DATJYJ010000196.1:0-2484 GCA_035578025.1 Verrucomicrobiia bacterium | reverse complement strand
CGGCGGGTCGCGCTATGGCGGGTTTACTCGCCATCTTCTCCGAGTTCGAACGGGAGATTCTGCGGGAACGAACGCGGGCGGGCCTGGCTCATGCGCGGGAGAACGGCCAACGGCTGGGTCGGCCGGCGACCGCGGCCGTCCACGCCGCGAAAATCCTCTAACTGCACCGCGCTGGTATCAGCAACTCCGAGATCGCCCGCCGCTTGAACATCGGCCGGACCTCGGTTCGCCGGATTTTGGTTTGACCTATTTCCCAGAGAAATAGGGTGCGCAGCCTTCCCCCGAAAGCTCACCGACGATCGCCAGCAGTATGTAGCCGGCCACGCCGAAGACCGGCATGGATACGCCGCCGAGGGTCGAGTAGGCGCTGGCGCGCACCGCGTCGCAACCCGTTCCGATGCACACCATGGGACGGGAAGGGGACGTGTAGGTATAAAGGAGATACAGCGAAACGAAGAGTCCAAGCAGGCTCAAGGCCAGCGTAATCGGTCTACGCATAAGAATATTGATTGTACTATGTGTAATGTACACCCATAGCGTGCCCCCATGAGATTGCGGTCGTGATCGCCGGGCCGCGCGGCGCGCTATTGCGCTTCGGCGGGGCCGGCTTTCAGGCGGCCATAGTAGGAATGGCTGGTATAGAGAGCCGCCACCGGGTTGTGCCCCAAGACGCGGTCCTTGGCGACCAGCACAGTGACCGGCGCACGCGAGTGCATGAAGAACAGGCTGTCGTGACCGACGCACAGGCCTACGACCACGTTCAATTGAGTGCCGGCTTCTTCCAGCAGCGCGGCCTGGGCGACGGGGTTGCAGAGGGCCTCGAACTGGCCTGGATGCACCTTCTCTTCGTCTTTGAGCCCCACCTTCTCCTTGCCGATCGAGCCCACTTTGCAGCAAATCGCGGCCACCTCAAATCCGTTGGCGAGGAATATCTCCGAAGCAATCCTGGCCTCTTCTACCAGGCCCACGCAATGCGCGATCCCCAGTTTCGTCGCTCCCATGCGCCGGGCAAAATCCATGATTTCCTGGATGCGCGTGGCCCGGCAATATCCGGCGGATTCGGTGCGCGCAGACTCGCAAGCCATCTTGCGGAGATCCGCGTCCTCTATATACCCCCGCTCCACGGCCGCCAATCGCTCCGCTTCGGCCGGCATGGGGCAGAAGGAGGGGTACTTCTTCGTGTCGCGTTCATGGGTGCAGGCTCTGACGGCGCAAAGCGTACATCGAAGTTCGGCATGGTCTTCCATAGGGGTCTCCGCTTCTGGTTCGTGGACGCCTTCATTGTAGGACTAGCAGGAATGAAGTCCTCACTAATCCGTCCCGGATCGCGATCTCGTGAGTGCACCGGTGAATGGATAACGCCGCACCATCGCCAGCCACAGGGCCACACCACCGAGGAAGACCGCCAGGAAGAGCGGCAGCACGGTCCATTGCGTTTGCACCACGAAGCGCTCCGGGTGGAAGTACGGTTTCAGGTAGGCGTCGCGTAGCATGTCGCGCATGGTGGCCATGGCGGCCACAGCCAGCACAGTGAACCCGGTCCCGGCAACCGCGCCCAGGCGGTAATCGTCCTGGCGCAGGGCCCGCGCCACTACCAGGATGGCCGCCACGGCCGCCGCGATGCCCGCCACCATGAGCAACGTGGCAAGGCTGCTGTCGCCCATGAACAGGGTCCGGAGTTCCTTGGGCAGACTGACCAGGAACCGGAAGCCAACGGCGAATTGCGCCATGGTGGCGTATTCGAAGGCCTTGCCGCCGTACTGGAAAATGGAGCGGCGGTACTCGGTATCGGCATCCCGCTTCAACCAGGCGATCAGCATCAGCAAGAGCCCACCCACGGCCACCGCGGCCGTGAAGAAATGCAGGTAACGCGGCTCCAGCGTCGCTTCCCCCAGGTTCAGGTTCCAGCCGCCGGGATCCGCGAAGTATTTGCCCGTCCAAGCTGCCGGCGTCTGGCTGAGAGTCAGGTTCGTGCTGAAGATAAACCCGATGACGGCGATCAGCAGGAAACTTCCGAGCAGCACCCAGCGCTCCGATCCGGCCCGGTGGTGCGTGCGCGCCGACACGAAGTAAAGTCCGTAGTAGGCGATCGTCAGCGTTACCAGAAGCAGAAACCACGGCCAGGCGATCAGGACGCTGGATGTATAGAAGAACTGCCCGTAGATCACCTGGAGAAACAGCAGGGGAGCTACGCCCAGCGTCACCGTGGCCGGCAAGAGGACGGGAAGCTTGGTTGCGATGTCGCTGAACATCCGGCTGGCGCGGTCGCGATTGCCGCCCCATCGCGTCAGCAGTGCCAGTACCGTTCCGCCCAGCATGAAGTTCATGGCCAGAATGTGGAGCGTGAAGGTGACCACCAGCAGCAGTTTGAACAACCAGTACGGAGCCGGCAGCGGAATTGGATCGAGAGTGGGAATGGAAGCCTGCGGCATTTTCAGTTCGCTCCTTTCCGCCCGGTCAGCGCGGCGCGCTGCTCAGGCGCCT
>DATJYJ010000195.1:0-4203 GCA_035578025.1 Verrucomicrobiia bacterium | reverse complement strand
TGCGCCGTGGCCGAATGCCCGGTATCGTCGCCCAAGATCAGTGAAGCGCTCGCCGCGCTCAACCGCATGGCGCGCGACAGCCGCTGGCCGAAATTCATGCGCGCCCTGGAGGTCTTCACCGACGAGCGCCAGGTGCAGATCAACGTGCTCGAGACCGACCGCCCGGTGGCGCGCCGGTTCTTCGATTGGTGCGCCGCGGAAATCCAAGGCGTCGTGGAAGGCGCCCTGGATTACCAGGGCCGCTTCCGGGTCAGCAGCAATTCGTTTTTCCAGGTGAACCGCCTCCTGCTCGACGAGCTGGTGGACGCCGCTCTCGGCGACGCCCAGGGCGATACCGCCGCCGACCTCTATGCCGGCGTTGGCTTGCTCTCCTTACCCCTGGCGCGCCGCTTCCGCGAGGTGACCGCCGTGGAATCCGGCGCCGGGGCGGTGCGCGACCTGCAATTCAACGCCGAACGCGCCGGCTTGTCGAATTTGCGCGCCCAGCAGCAGACCGCCGAAGAGCACCTGTCAGCCCTGGCCAAAGCGCCGGATTTAGTGGTGCTCGACCCGCCTCGTGCCGGCCTCGGCAAGGCCGTGGTCAAGCGTTTGACCGAGCTCAGACCGCGCCAGTTGGTGATCGTGGCCTGCGACCCCGCGACCCTGGCCCGCGACCTGTCGGGTTTGATCGGCGGCGGCTATGTCATCGAACGGATGACGCTGGTCGACCTGTTCCCGCAGACGTACCATCTGGAGACGGTAGTGGGGCTGATGGCTCACTGAACAGCCCCAAACTGTCGCACAATCAAGATATGGTGAGTCTGGAGGCCTTGCGGACCGAACGCAGAGCCGAGATCCTCCGCCTGGCCGGAGTGTACGGCGCTCACAATCTGCGTGTATTCGGCTCCGTCGCCCGGGGTGAAGCCCATGAGGACAGCGATCTCGATCTGTTGGTGGCGTGGGAACCGGGGCGGAGTCTGATGGATCACGCTGGCTTGGTCCAGGATCTGCAGGCGCTGCTTGGAATGAAGGTCCATATCGGCACCGAGGGGTCCCTCCACTGGTACGTGCGTGACAGGATTCTCCGTGAGGCCACGCCTTTGTGAAGGACGACCGACTCTACCTCCATCACATCCTGGAACGTTGCCAGCGCATCGCCCGATTTATCACCCCGGGCAAGGACGCATTCTTCGCGTCGGAAGAGTTGCAGGACGCAGTCATCCGGAACGTGGAAGTGATCGGGGAGGCGGCCAAGCGGATCTCAGCGGATATGCGTGGCCGCCTGCCATCACTCGATTGGAAGGCGATCTGCGGGATGCGCGACGTCCTCATCCACGACTATATCGGGGTTGATCTCGAAGAGGTCTGGAATGTAGCCTCATCGCGGATTCCCGAACTCCGGAAGGCGTTGGAACATTTTCTGGGCGGTATGAACACCGGGAAGTAAGGGCCCCGACGGGATTCACTTGGGAACGGTCACCTACCTCACCACCACATTCACCAGCTTGTCCGGCACCGCGACCACCTTCACCACCTGCTTGCCTTGCACCAGCCCCTTCACCTTCTCGTCGGCGAGCGCGCGGGTTTCCAGCTCTTCCTTCGCCGTTCCGAACGGAGCGAACAGGCGCGACCGCACCTTGCCGTTCACCTGCACTACGATCTCCGCCTCATCCTCCTTGGCCAGTTCGGGGTCGAACACCGGCCAGACCTGCCGGAACACCGGGCCTTGCCTGCCCAGCTCGTCCCAGATCTCCTGCGAGACGTAAGGCGCGAACGGCGCCAGCACCAGCGCCAGCGTCTCCAGAATCTGCCGCATCACCTGCGCCGAGATGTTCTGCTCCTCGGCGTACAGCGCGTTGACCAGCTCCATGATCGACGCGATGCACGTGTTGAAGTGCCACCTCGTTTCGAAGTCTTCCGTGATCTTCTTCAGCGTCTGATGCAGCTTGCGCATCACCGCGCGGTCGCCGCTCCCGGAGCGCTCCTGCTGCGGGAGATTGCGCGTCGCGAACCGGTACACGCGCCCCAGGAAGCGGTAGATGCCCTCCGCCCCTTCGGCGCGCCAATCGACTTCCTTCTCCGGCGGCGCGGCGAACAGCACGAACATGCGCGCGGTGTCGGCGCCGAACTTCTCCGCCAGCATGTCCGCGCCCACCACGTTGCCGCGCGATTTGGACATCTTGGCGCCCTCGGCGATCACCATGCCCTGCGTGAACAGCCGCCGCGCCGGCTCGCTGTTGCGCACCAGCCCGATATCGCGCATCACCTTGGTGAAAAACCGCGAGTAGATCAGGTGCAGAATCGCGTGCTCCACCCCGCCGATGTACTGATCGATCTCGAACCAGTAGGCGATCTTCGCCGCATCGAACGGCGCCGCCGCATTGTGCGCGTCGCAGTACCGGTAGAAGTACCACGAGCTGTCGATGAACGTGTCCATCGTGTCCGTCTCGCGCCGCGCACTGCCGCCGCACTTGGGACATTTCACGTTGACGAACTCGGGCACCGCCTCCAGCGGCGAGCGTCCCGTCCCCGTGATCTCGACGTTCTCCGGCAGCACCACCGGCAGTTGATCCTCCGGCACCGGCACCACACCGCACGGCGGGCAGTGAATCACCGGGATCGGCGTGCCCCAGTAGCGCTGCCGCGAGATGCCCCAATCCTTAATGCGGTACGTGATCGCGGCCTTGCCGAACCCGTGCTGCTCCGCGTGCGCGGCCATCCGGCGGCGGGCCTCTTCGCTGGCCAGCCCGCTCCATTCGCCCGAATCCTCGACGATCCCGTAGTCGCAGAATGCCTCCTGCAAACCGGGCTCGACGGCCAGCGCGCCATCCGCCGGCCGGATCACCGGCCGCACCGCGATCCCGTACTTGCGGCAAAACTCGAAATCGCGCTCGTCGTGCGCCGGGACCGCCATGATCGCGCCCGTGCCGTACCCCATCAGGACAAAGTTGCCGATCCAGATCGGGACCTTCTCGCCGCTGTAAGGATTGACGGCGTAGTGGCCGGTGAAAAATCCCTCTTTCTCGATATCGCCCGGATCGCGGCCCGCCCGCGCGTCCACCATGGCCTTGGCGCGCGCCTTGGCTTCGGCATCCAGCAGGGTTTCGTTCAGCGGATGTTCGGGAGCCATGATGACGCACGTGGCGCCGTAGATGGTATCGACTCGCGTGGTGAACACACGGATGCGCCGTTCGGCATCCTGCGCCACGCCGAAATCGATCTCCGCACCTTCGCTGCGGCCGATCCAGTTGCGCTGCATCGTCAGGACGCGCTCCGGCCAGCCGCCTTCCAACTGCGCCATGTCGTCCAGCAGTTGATCCGCGTAATCGGTGATCTTCAGGAACCACTGCTCCAGCGCGCGCTGTTCCACGGGCGTGTCTTCGTGCCGCCAGCAGCAGCCGTCCACCACCTGCTCGTTGGCCAGCACGGTGGCGCACTTCGGACACCAGTTCAGCAGCGCTTTCTTGCGATAGGCCAGCCTGCGCTCCAGCATCTGCAGGAAGAACCACTGGTTCCAGCGGTAATATTCCGGCTCGCAAGTGGAGACCTCCCGGTCCCAGTCGTAGCTGAAGCCAAAGCGCCGGTGCGTCTTCTTCATGGCCGTGATATTCTGCAGCGTCCATTCGCGCGGCGGCCGCTTGTTGGCGATCGCGGCATTTTCGGCCGGCAGGCCGAACGCATCCCAGCCCATCGGATGCAGCACGTTGAAACCGCGCATCCACTTGTAGCGCGCCAGCGCGTCGCCGATCGAGTAGTTGCGGATGTGCCCGATGTGCAGCGTTCCGCTCGGGTAGGGCAGCATTTCGAGCACGTAGTATTTGGGCTTCGAGGAGTTCTCCTCGGCTTTGTAGAAGTCGGCGTTCTGCCAGCGCTCGTGCCACTTCAGTTCGATCTGGATATGGTCGTACGGCTTCTCGGGCATAGACTGTTCTTTTCGGGGGGTAAAATCCCATCGTAGCCGTTTAAGGCTTGTCTTATCCACTCCGCCGCGCCAGGCGCTTGAGTGTGTCGAGGTTCCGCCGGTCGTCTCCTTCTTCATCCACCGGAGTCTCCAGGATGAACGGCTTCCCGCGCAGCTTCGGATGACACAGGATGCGATGGAACCCCGCGCGTCCGATGTGCCCCTCGCCGATATTGGCGTGCCGGTCCACGTTCGAGCCCAGCGGAGCTTTCGAGTCGTTGGCGTGGATGACCCGCACATGCTCCAGCCCCAGCACGCTCTCC
>DATJYJ010000194.1:0-2461 GCA_035578025.1 Verrucomicrobiia bacterium | reverse complement strand
CCGGCCGGCCTTGATGTCCTCGTTGTGCAGCCTGGTGTAGGTCCACTCGTAGCGGTCGAGGACGAAGCGGGTCCAGCCTTCGTCCATGGAGGGATCGTAGCTTTGATAGATGCCGACGCGCGGGGCGTTGAGCGTGGTGGCCAGCGCGGCGGGCTTTTGCGAGGCTGCGGCGGCGCGGATTTCGAACCCTTCGACGGCCTTGTTCCAGATATCGGGTTTGGCGCTGACGAGAGCCTCCGGCATCTCGCCGCGGGTGAGGCTGACCTTGGCGCCGGCTTTGAGGAGGCGATTGACGACGAGCGCGGAAGTGGCGCCGTTGTAGGGGAAACGCCACGCGTTGGAGCCGGCGGCGGCGACCCAGAGCACGGGCTTGGGCGTCGCGAGGACGGGATCGAGTTTCAGCGACTCGGGAAGCGGGGCCTTGGCAAATTCGCTCTTGACGCCGAACTGCATGCCGAGCGACCACGCGGAGACATCGTAGGGCGCTTCGGCGGGAGCGTTGGGCGCGCGGCGGACTTCGGGGTAGGTCTGCTTTTCGAGCAGGTCCTTGGCGTAGCGGCCGAAGACCTGGTTGAAGGGAACGACGAACGTGCCGGCGGGGTAGGACTTGTCATCCTGTTTGAACGCGGCCTGGGAGCGGTAGACTTCGAGGCCGGCAATGAGGAGCTTGTCGACGAGCTCGATGGCTTCGTTGGGGTCGTGCTGATCGGCGGCGGGAATGATGGCGGCGTAGAGCTTGTCTTTGTCCTGGCCGAGCTCGCCTTTTTTGCCGGCCTCGATGGTGTTGCGGTTGATGTTGTAGATCTGGCGGAGCAGGGTCTCGCGGGTATCGGCGGCGGCCTCGAGCAGCGCGTTGGTGGCGATCAACTCGTAATCGACGATGTCGCGGAGGGTCCACTTGCCGCCGAGCCAGGGGCGCGGGTACTCGGTGCGCGGGGTGATGTCGCGGGGCGCGGGCAGGGGATCGTCGGGGTGCTCCATCATGCGGCGGCGCTCGGATTCGAAATCGCTGGGGGCGTTGGCGCCGGTGGCGGCGCCGCGTCCGCCGGACTGGGGAGTGGAGGGCGCGCGGGACGGGTCGGCCTTCTGCTGGACAATGGGGGTGGCGATGCGGGCGCTGGCGACTTCAGTGAGCAGGCCCACCTGGTTGTGCCACCATCCGGCCCAGGCCATGGCACCCTGCCAGAAGTTGGTGTAGGTGGAATTGAAGATGATGCCGGTCTTGCCCTCGGCTTCGAGGGCGGCGGCCTGCGACTGGCCGTAGACGCCGTTGAGCCGGTAGATGAGCGGGTCGACGTTGGGGTTGATGGGGTCGGTGGCGGGCATGGTAAAGATGCGGGGGCCGCTGGTGCCCTGCTGGTGCTCGTCGAGCCAGATGGCGGGGAACCACTCGTGCCAGAGGACCTCGGCGGTCATGCGGCTTTCGCGCTGCGAGAAGAGGTACATGTCGCGGTTGTTGTCGTGGCCGGTGTAGGGGTGGTAGAGGTAGGGCAGCGGGCTGGCTTCGCTGGGAGTGCCGAGAGTCTTGTTGTACCAATCGGTGACCATGATCTGGCCATCGGGGTTGAGGGAGGGCTCGAGCAGGAGGACGACGTTATCGAGGATCTTCTTCACGCGCGGCGAGTCGCTGGTGGCGAGGTCGTAGACGAGCTCGACGACCATTTGGGAGGCGCCGATTTCGGTGGAGTGGATGTTGTTAGAGATGAAGACGACGCTCTTCGCGGAGCGGAAGATTTCGTCGCGCTCGGCGTCGGTGGGCGCGCCGCCCTGGAAGTAGAGCTTGCGCTCGAGGGCCTTGATGCGGTCGAGGTTGCGGAGGTTTTCGGCGGAGCTGATTTCCATGAGGACGAAGGGATTGCCGCTGGTGGTGGGGCCGAGGTTGCGGAAGCGGACGCGGTTCGAGTTGGCGGCGACCATCTGCATGTAGTCGACGATTTTGTCCCAGCGGACGAGCTTCTTGTCGGCGCCGATGCGGAAGCCGAAGTACTGCTCGGGCGGCTGGACTGCGGCGTGCGCGGAGAGCGCGAGGGCGAGGGATGCAATGAGAGTGCGGGTCATGGGGATTGGAGATTGATTTTATCAGACCAGGGAAAACCTCTCGACGCGGAGGCGCGGAGACGCGGAGCACACCGAAATCACGCGGAGAATCTGATATCAGGAGGGGCGGAGGGGGCTGCGGGCTCCTTTTTCCGGTTATCGGAGGGGTTGGGGACGGGCGCCGGACGGAAGTACACGGAACTGTCAAAACGAACCGGATCGGCGAGGATCTCGGTGACGGGATTGGGGGTTGGGGGGTCGGGCGGAACGGAGTCCGGGTCCCGGCTCAAGGCTTGGAAGCGCCGGGCGATTTCGGTTTGGATCTGTTGGCGGGCGCGCTCGGCCTGGCGGCGGGCGGCGGCGCGGCGGCGCTCGATCTTGTGGAGGACGTTGGCGCCTTCGGCGTCGTGGAGGAAGATGGCGC
>DATJYJ010000193.1:0-5700 GCA_035578025.1 Verrucomicrobiia bacterium | reverse complement strand
CGATCGAAGAGCGGGGCGTAGACCCGCTGCAAATATGCGATGAGGATTGCGGTTGACCAGCTCATCATCATTACCCCGGCGAGCGCTTCGATACCACCCAGCACCCTGTAATGCTGGTTGAGCAGGATGTCTCCGTATCCGACCGTCGCATACGAGATCAGGGAGAAATACAAGGAGGTGCGAAGATCAGGGAAACAGCCCTGATGGCTATAGACTGCTCCCCAGAGCGCGACCTCCAACAGATGGAGCTGCAACAACGCCAGGACAAGGATCGTCACGTGGGCGGTGATCCCCACGGGTCCTGCCGGGCGGGAGTTCCTGGCGCGGGCCTTCACTACGCTCCAAAGCAGGATGACTGTTCCCCCGGAATGGATGACCACGGTGCAGGCGACCAGGGCAATCGAGAGAGCAGTTGGCGAGGTCAACGGCGATTCAATAATGAAGCCAGGCATACGTTCTCTCGAAAAATGCTTCTGACGGCCGGCCGGTGGCCCGATTCCTGGACAGCGGGCCGCGGCCGCTCCGGTCGTCCACCAGCGTCAGGACGATGACGTGCGGGACTTCCCGTTAGCCAGCGTTTCCCGGATCTTCTGCAATTCGGCACGCCGTTCCGCGGTCACCTCCGGGTACTTCAAGTTCAGCCGTTCCAAGGTCGTGCAGATCGCTTCGGAAACGGCCAGCCGGGCAAACCACTTGTGGTCCGCGGGGATCACGAACCACGGGGCGATTTCCGTGCTGGTGTGATTGAGCACTTTCTCGAATGCGGCCTGATATTCGTCCCAGTGCGCGCGCTCCTTGCAGTCGGACAGGGAGAACTTCCAGTTCTTGTCCGGATCGTCAATCCGCTCTAGAAACCGCTTCCGCTGCTCCTCCTTCGAGACGTTGAGGAAGATTTTCACCGGGATGATGCCGTTGTGAAACAGGTGCTCTTCGAAGTGGTTGACCTCCCGGAAGCGCTGCTTCCACACGTTGCCGTCGGCCACAGCGGAAGGAATCCTCTGATTCGCCAGGATCTCCGGATGAACGCGAACCACGAGCATCTCCTCGTAGTAAGAGCGACTGAAGATCCCGATCATGCCTCGCTCCGGCAGTGCCCTTGACGCGCGCCAGAGGTAATTGTGGGCCAGCTCTTCGGCCGAAGGCGCCTTGAAACTCGACACGCGGCAACCCTGCGGGTTTACCCCCGACATCACATGGCGGATCGCGCCGTCTTTTCCCGCGGCATCCATCGCTTGCAGGATGATGAGCAGCGCGAACTCGTCCGGCATACAGCTTCTCCTGGAGCACAGACAAGCGCTCGACGTTGGCCGTCACCATCTCGGTCGCGCCTGCCTTGTCGTCACAGCCGCCCGTGAATCCGGGGTCGAAGTCCTTCTTGAGACGGAAACGATGTCCAGGCGTCGCCATGACGTCCTTGAGCCGGAACCTGATCTTTTCTCTTCCGTTCAGGTCGATGGTGATTTTCTTCTGGGGATCCAATTTCCACAGTAACGACATAATGGTTCTTCCTTCCTTTGTGTGGCGGACGCCGCTGGCTGCCATCTGAGGGGTGTCTCTCCGAATCTCGACATCGCCCTGCACCAGCAGGAACAACTCATCCCGATCGATCCCGTAAAACGAGAATTCGATAACAGGGCCCGTGGATGCGCATGGGTTCCGCGGGGTCGCTTTTTATTTTCGGATTCCGGCTGCCGAAATAGCGGCTGGCGGTTCCGGTTCCGGATTGCGCCTGTGGGCGTGCAGGCGCGGACGCGCCGCCCCATCGTGCCGTAGCTATAGGTGTCGATGTTGAACCAACTCTGCGAATCTCACCCCTCACGTTTCACAGGAACGTGGAGTTGGATCCGACCAGGGCGCGGATTCTTGCGTGGTCAGGAGGAACTTCACGAGATAATTTGAGTCTCTCGCGGCAGAGCGACATCGGTCCCCGCGTTGCAAGCCCAACCGCTTGCCGTGACAGATGGAAAGACGATTGTCCATTACGCGGAGAGAACCATGAGGAAGACCTTTACCATCCTGCACACCAACGACCTGCATTCGGCCTTCATCGGCCTCGGCCCGGCCAGCGATTACAATCCGCTCACCCTCAACGACGACGACACTCGCGGCGGGTACGCGCGGCTGGCAACATTGATCGCGACACGCCGGGAGGCACGCCAGACTCTTGGCCCCGTGCTGGTGCTCGATGGCGGTGACTACAGTATGGGTACCGCGTTCGGCGCCGCGACCCGCGAAACCGGCGGCGAGCTTCGGCTGCTCGCCCTGATGGGGTGCGACGCCACCACCTTCGGCAACCATGATTTCGACCTTGGACCCGCGGGGCTGGCCCAATCCATCGGCGTGGCCGCTAAGGCCCTCCCGATCCCGGCCGTCCTAGGCTCCAACACCAACTTCGCCGGAGACGACCCCGCCCTTGCTGGCGCCCAGCGCCTGACGCAGGAAGGCCTGATTCGCCGCTATACCGTAATCGAGCGAGGCGGCATTCGCTTCGGACTCTTCGGCGTCATCGGCAAGGAAGCGATCTTCTATGCCACCGGCGCCGGACCGGTGACGTTCACCCCCTTCCTCGATGTGGCCAAGGAGATGGTGACGATTCTCCGCGAGCAGGAGAAGGTGGACGTGGTGATCGCCCTCAGCCACGGCGGCGTGGAAAAGGGCGCGGATGGGCGCTACACCGATGGCGACGACGTGCGCCTCGCCAGAGTGCCGGGAATCGATGTCGTGGTCGGCGGCCACAGCCACACCGAACTGCCCCAGCCCATCGTCGCCAACGGCCTTACCCCCGTGGTCCAGACCGGCGTGTCCGGCCACAACCTCGGCGAACTGGTGGTCACGATCGATGGCGGCAGCCTGACGGTCGATTCCTACCAACTCCACCCGATCGACGATTCCATCGCCGGCGACCCGGCCATCCACCAGGAGATCGTCAACCTCAAGAAGACCGTTACGGACCTTGTGTTCGCGTCCCGCGGCTATAGCGTCGATCAGCCGCTTGCCGTAGTCCCCGTGGACTTGCCCAACACGTTCACCGATATCGCTGCAAGCACAATCCTCGCCAACCTGGTCACCGACGCCTTCCGCGAAGCCACCAAAGCGGACATTGCCTTCAACGCCAACGGCATGGCGCGCAGTCCACTGACGCGCGGCAAGTCCGGCGTGCAGACCGTCTACGACGTGTTCGCCATGGCGCCGCTGGGCGCCGGGGTTGTGGATGAGACGGCGGGCAGTGCCCTGGTTACCGCCTGGTTCACGGGTCAGGAACTGAAACACCTGCTGGAATTTTTCCTGATCGAGAACCCGGCCCACCCCGGCGAGTACTTTCCCCGCGCCTCCGGCATGAGGTTCCGCTACGACTCCTCGCGCCCCAAGTTCGATAGGGTACTTGGCATCGAACTCGGGGACCTCGACCGCGGTTACACCGCAATCGACATCATTGGCAACGACCAACGCCTGTACAGCCTCACCTGTTCGCTCTACCTCGGCATCATCCTGTCGGGCATCCCGAAATTCACCAAGGGCGCGCTGCCTCTGGTCCCCAAGAACAGGGAGGGACAGCCGCTCGCCTCGCGGGTCGAGGCGCTCGACTATCCGCGCAGGGGTACCGGCTACCTGTTGCCGCCTCCCGGCACGATCGACAAATCCAGCGTCGCCACCGGAGCGGGGACTGACCCCATCCAGGAGATCAAGGAGTGGCAGGCCATCATGGACCACCTCCGCAGGCTGCCGGTCGAGGCGGGAAGCGATCTGCCGTCGATTCCGGTGGATGCGCGCGCCGCCGAGGTCCGGGCGATCAAAGTGGGGTGAGCAGCCGGCAACTCAAACCGCGCCGGATGCGTCGAACACGATCTGGTCGTATCGCCACAGCTGCTCGAAAAACTCGATACTCCGCGCCTCGTTGTTGCTCCCCCCCGCGATCTGACCAAGCGTCCGAGTGCCATCCATTTCGTCCAGAAGGCGCATCTGCGCCGCGCGTACCGGCAGCACCAGGTCGGGATGCTTGTGAGCCCGGTTCAACAGGACCGCGACCGCACCCGCCGGAACTCGGTCGCGCACGCACGTAGACCACGGCACGCGGATCGGCACATACTGCCGCCACCGGTCGCCCGTGAATCGGATCGGCTGGGACTCCGCCTGCCGGTCGCTTCGATACGCAATGAAGCTGTGCGCCGTGATCGTTCCGCGAAACAGTTCCGCCGCCGCGTGCTGTGCCACCTCCGGCAGGGCCTGCAGACGCGCCGCGTGCGGTATCGTCGCCATCACCCCGCAGTGAGGCAGATACGGAGCCTGTTCCTGCCAGCGTCCGAACGTCATGCCGCAATGTGCCAGCCACTCGTAGATCTGGGGGACGGTGTAAGCCCGGTCTTGGGGATGGAGCAGTGCATCGGCCAACGCATCGGGATGACGGAAATCCTTGGCCTTTCGCAACAGATGGGTGAGCGGATGGTCCTCCGGCAGCCCGTTGAGGGCCAAGCCGAGGTTCCGCAGTTCTTCGTCCGTGGGCCCGATTCCCAGCAGCCGGCAATACGCCTGAATCATGTAGATCCCGGTTCGACCATACGCCGCGTACACCATGATCTGCATCGCGCCTTCGGGCTTGAGGACGCTGCGAAGCACCTGCAGTCCGAGGTCAGGGTCGGGAAGGTGATGGAGCACCCCCGTGCAGACAATCTGATCGAAGCTCCGTCCCAACGCCCGGGCATCTAAGATCGAGAGCCGGTGGAGTTCCAGGTTATCGGCCGAGTACTTCTGCTGCAGCTTCCGGGTATGGTTGAGGCTGGTCTCGCTAATGTCGATCGCGGTGATGTGCGCATCCGGCTCGCGTAGAGCGTGTTTCACTGCCTGCGACGTGCCGCAACCCGCGACCAAAATCTCCCGGCCGCCGCTTTGCCGCCCCGCCGGCCATACGAGATGGAACAAGGCGCGGCGGCGCACCGGGCTTTTGTAGCGGTCCCGGTAGTCATCCAGATTTGTAAGCGGCGCCGGATAAGGCATCCTCTCGTAGAAACTGCGAACCTCTGCTAAGGTCGCGGTATGAGGCTCTCGGCGTTGCTCGGTCTGGTCCACTGCACTGTTCCTGAGGAGGAGGTTATCAGATGGCGGATTGCTGCTCCAAACGAGCACCGATCCGATTTGAGTATTCGTTCGGCGGGAAGGGAACTGCCCGATCATCCGGGCTTGCCATCTCTCCCCAAAGCCCAGTAAGCACTGGCAAAAGCCTATGGCTGAACAGGCCGCCGACCCTCCGCAAATGACCGGCATTGGCCAAACAAAAGACAGCCGAAGACGCAACCGGGGTTTCAAGTTGCGCCTCCGGCCTAACGCTTTGGTAGGCGATGAGGTTATTTCACCCCGGCGCCCGAGCCGGATTCCAGGAGCTCACGTTGTTGTTTGAGCTTCTCCAACACCGCAGCCGGGCTCCAGCTTTCCGGACTCTGGCGGGGCGGGAACTCCATTAGGGAATGGATGTACTGAGCGACGAGTGCGCCTGCCGGCGCCAGCGCGAAGACTCGCTTCGCCCGCCACATCTCATATTCCATCGAGATCTCCCCGTTTTCGAAGGGATCCATCCGGAGATTGAAGAGCTTCGGGAAGCGCAGCGGCACGAGGGGCTCCTGCCAGGCCTTCATCCCTTCGGCACGCTGTTCAGCGAAATGAACCTTCCAGTTGCCGTAACGAAGAGCCATCAGATCGCCTTCGTCC
>DATJYJ010000192.1:0-3475 GCA_035578025.1 Verrucomicrobiia bacterium | reverse complement strand
GCAGGTCACGGCCACGGGGATGACCGCCGCGCCAGGCCGGAACAATCCCACCACCGGGTTGGCCGCCAGGAAGAAGACGATGCCAACGATGGTCAGGAAGATCATGTTGTAGAGGCCGGCCAGCCAGACGGCGCGTTCGCTGCGCTCGGGCTGGCGGGCGCCGAGATTTTGTCCGACGAGCGTGGCAGCGGCAGAGCAGATTCCCCAACTCGGCAGGATCGTAAACAGGATGATGCGGACGGCCAGCGAATAGCCGGCGACCGCGGCGGCGCCGAAGCCCGCATTGAATCGCGTCAGGGTCATCCAACTCGCGGTGGAGATGAAGTACTGCACCACGGCCGTCCGCGCCACTTTGAGAAGCTGTCGGAGCACAGGC
Organism: Verrucomicrobiia bacterium; assembly: GCA_035578025.1. GTDB lineage: Bacteria > Acidobacteriota > Terriglobia > Bryobacterales > Bryobacteraceae > Solibacter. Next base: position 3,099 of record DATJYJ010000192.1, on the reverse strand, counting down.
CAGTCGAAGCGCAGGTGGCGCCGGGCCACTGCGACCCGCGAGGTCCCGCCGAACAGCACGTGGAGCTGATAAAGGACGCCGATGGTGCGCCCCGTGGTAGTGGCGATTGCCGCGCCCGTGACGCCGAGCCTGGGGAACGGCCCGAGCCCGAAGATGAAGCAAGGGTCGAGCGCGAGGTTGACCAGGTTGGCCATCCAGAGGGTACGCATGGCGATGGCGGCATCGCCGGCGCCGCGGAAGATGCCGTTGATCAGGAAGATCATGACGATCGCGAAGTTGCCGCCGAGGACGATTCGCGTGTAGGTGGTCCCGATGCGGATGGTGCCGGGCGTGGCGTGCATCCAGGCGAGCAGTTGCGGAGCGGCGAGGGCGCCCGCGATGCCCAGGATGATGGTCACCACGATCCCACAGGCGATGCCCTGCACGGCGGCAACGGCGGCTCCCTCGGAATCCTTCTCTCCGATGCGGCGCGCAACCGTGGCGGAAGCCGCTGTCGCCAGGCCCATGGCAACGGCGAAGACCAGCACGATGAGCGCTTCGGTGAGGCCGACCGCGGACATCGCGTCCGGCCCGAGACCGGCAACCCAGAACGCATCGACCACGCCGAACAGCGATTCCATCGACATTTCGAGAATGGTCGGGATGGCGAGCAGGGCGATTCCCCGGCTCAGGCTGCCCTGAGTGAAATCCTGTCCGGTTCCGGCCAGCGCTTCGCGCAGGAAGCGCCACTTGCTTTGCGAGGGTGCTTCGGCGGCTTGCATAAGAACCTCTGGCGAGATGCGTCTCGCGGCGGCTGACGGGTGGAAATCGATGCGCTACCGAGGGATTCGGGAGCACGGGGTCCGTTGCGGGGATCGGGCCAATTGGTAGAGAAAGCAGCTTAGGCCGCTTGCGCTACGAATTGGCGACGATGATTCGGACCGGGCTAAACATAGGAGTACCTACTGGAGTGGAGTATACCACAACTACCGGTTGCCGCCGGTGATCAGGCGCGCGCCGCGATTGCGGGTGATGTAATTGTAGACCCATTCGGTGAGCACCAACAGCCGGTTGTCGAACTCCACCAGGTACATCAGGTGCACGAAGACCCAGGTGAACCAGGCGAAAAAGCCGGCGATATGGAGGAAGCCGAAATCGGCCACGGCCTTGTTGCGTCCGATGGTCGCGAGGTTGCCCTTATTGAAGTAGCGGAATGGCCTGTGGACCTTGCGGCCGGCGGCGCGCTCGCGAATCAGGCGCGCCACGTAGCGGCCCTGCTGCATGGCGACGGGCGCCACGCCGGGGAGCGGCTTTCCGTCCTGCTGGAAGCTCGCCAGATCGCCGATCACGTGGATCTCGGGGCGGCCGGGGACGCTGAGATCGGGCTGGACGAGCACTCGTCCGGCTTTGTCGATGGGCACGCCCGCCCGATCGGCGAGCACTTTGCCGAGGTGCGACGCCCGCACACCGGCGGCCCAGAGCACCGTTTTAGCGGCGATGTGCTGGTCTTTGGCGTCGAGGTGAACGGTGACTCCCTCCGGTTCGACGCAGGTCACGCGGGCCGACGTGCGCACGTGGACGCCGAGGCCGGTCAACTGGCTCGCGGCCTTGGCGGAGAGATCCGGGGGAAATCCGGGCAACACGCGGGACTCGCCTTCGATCAGCACAATCTGCGATTCGCGGGGATTGATGTGACGGAAATCGTGCCGCAGGGTGTCGTTGGCGATCTCGCTCAGCGCGCCGGCCAGTTCGACGCCGGTCGGGCCGGCGCCGACAATCACAAAGTTGAGCCAGGCGCGGCGGCGGCCGGGATCGAGCTCGCGCTCGGCATGCTCGAACGCGGCGAGGATGCGGCCGCGGATCGCGGTTGCGTCTTCGATGGTCTTCAGTCCGGGGGCGAAGCGCTCCCAGTCATTGTGGCCGAAGTAGTGGTGAGTGGCGCCCGTGGCAACGATCAGCTCGTCGTACGGCACCTCTCCGTCGCGGAGGATGACGCGTCTTGCCTCGGGGTCGATGTCGATGACCTCGCCCATTATGACCTCGGTATTGCGGTTCTTCTGGAGCACATAGCGCAGCGGCGAGGCGATCTCTCCGGGAGAGAGCGCGCCGGTGGCCACCTGATAGAGCAGCGGCTGGAAGAGGTGGAAGTTGCGGCGGTCGATGACCGTCACGTCGACGGGCGCGCGCTTCAGAGACTGGGCCGCGTACAGGCCGCCGAACCCGCCGCCGACGATGACCACGCGAGCACGCACCAATTTTAGGATGCTTCGCGCACGCCGGCGGATTCCCGAGGCGACTGGACCGCGCTCTTGAGCTCGGCTCCGGGGGCGAATCGGGGGACGCGTTTGGCTTGAACCTGCATCTCGCCGCCGCTGCGCGGATTGCGCACGCGGCGCGCTTTGCGCTGCGTCACGCCGAAGCTGCCGAAACCGGAGAGCGTGACGCGGTCTCCGCGCGCCAGGCTGGTTTGAATCCCAGACAGCAGAGCTTCCAGCGCGCGCGCCGCCTGGGCCCGCGTGATGTTGGCGCCGAGCGCGATTTTGCCGACCATATCGCGTTTATTCACCGGAGCTCCTTATATGGCGGGAAGTTTTATCAAGCCCGGCAGCCGGTGTCAACCGACCTGGGACGGACCAGCGAAAAACGACCGTCCGCCCCACGTTGATGCTATACTGCCGGTTCGGGGGCATATGACCCAAGGTACGGTGCAGCTCGTCGCGGGCATTCTGTGTGTGATCCTGATTGCCATCGTCATCCTTCGCCGGAAGGGCAAGAAATCCAAGAGCACAGACGACGAGTTCTAAAGCCGGGTGCGCGCCTGGCGCTCGCCGTTTGCGCCGGTGCCCTCTCCTGCTCCGCTGCTCCTCAACCTCTTCTTTCCGCGATTCGCCAGCATTTGCGCGAATATGTTTCGCGGCTGCCCGATTACACCTGCCGGGTCACCATCGAACGCTCGACGCGCCGCTCCTCGAGGGCGGAGTTCAGCCTGGTGGATCGCCTGCGCCTGGAGGTTGCTTACACCGGCGGCGACGAGCTGTACGCCTGGCCGGGCAGCGCGGCATTCGAGCGCAGCATCGAAGAGCTGCTGCCGGCGCACGGGCTGGTTTCCAACGGCAGCTA
>DATJYJ010000191.1:0-10478 GCA_035578025.1 Verrucomicrobiia bacterium | reverse complement strand
GGCCTGCCCCACTGGGCGCTATGATCGTTGACGGAGAAAACCCGATGCGAGTGCGCGAGTTGGCGGAGTGGTTGGGAGACACGTTCGAGGGGGACGGCGAGCGGGAAGTGAGCGGGGTAGCTCCGCTCGAGACCGCGGGGGACGCCGATGTGGCGTTTGTGGGGACGCGAAAGGCGGCGGCCGCGGCGGAATCGTCGTCGGCGGGGTGCCTGATCGTACCGATGGAGTGGCCGAATCCCGGGAATCGCACGGTGATTCGGGCTTCGGAGCCGCGGACCGCTTTCGCGCGGGCCATGAACCGGTTCTATCCGACGGCGGAGCTGAAGCCGGGGGTGCATCCGACGGCAGTGGTGGGCAAGGATGTGGAAATGGGTGCGATGGTGTACATCGGGCCGCACGCGGTGGTGGGAGAAGGTACGCGGATCGGAGTGGCGACGTCGATCGGGGCGGGTTGCATCGTGGGGAAGCGGGTGTCGCTGGGGGAAGGATGCATGCTGCATCCGAACGTGACGGTGTACGACAACGTGGACATCGGACGCGGGTCGGTGCTGCACTCCGGGTGTGTGATCGGCGCCGACGGATTTGGATATGTAATGGAGCACGACCGGTGGCACAAGTTTCCTCAGGTGGGGCGGGTGGAGATCGGAGATTTCGTGGAGATCGGGGCGAACTCGTGCGTGGACCGGGCGGCGCTGGGCGTGACCTCGATCGGCGAGGGAACGAAGCTGGATAACATGGTGCATGTGGGGCACAACTGCCGGATCGGAAGGCACGTGGTGGTGGCGGCGCAGACGGGGTTTTCCGGCGGCGTGGTGGTAGAGGACTACGCAGTGATCGGGGGGCAGGTGGGGATCGGCGACAAGGCGCGGATCGAGACGCGGGCGGTACTGGGGTCGGGGTGCGGCGTGCTGACATCGAAGATTGTACGGACGGGGGAGACGGTTTGGGGGACCCCGGCGCGTCCATTGAAGCAGCACCTGGAACTGCTGGCGAACCTGGCGCGGCTGCCTGAAGTGCGGAGAGAAGTCGCGGAGTTGAGGCGGAAGGTGGCGGAGCTGCAGGCGAAGGTGTGAGCGATGCTGGTGGTGGTCGGCGGGCATTCACGGAATATCGGGAAGACCAGCGTGGTGGCGGGGCTGATTCGCAAGCTGCGCGACCGGCGATGGGTGGCGATGAAGATCACGCAATACGGGCACGGGGTGTGCGAGCATCACACAGGCGCGGCGTCGTGCGGGTGCGAGCCGGAATCGGGCGAGCCGTTCGCGCTGAGCGAGGAGTTCGAACCCGGTAAGACGGACAGCGGGCGATTCCTGGCGGCGGGCGCGGAGCGGAGCTTCTGGCTGAGGGCTCCGGCGGGAGAACTGCCGCGCGCGGCGGAGCTGGTGCACAAGATTCTGCGCCAGGGGGAAAACGTGATCGTGGAATCGAACAGCGTGGTGGAACTGGTGAGGCCGGATGTGTTCCTGATGGTGATGGATTTTTCGTGCGGGGATTTCAAATCGTCGAGCCTGCGGTTCATGGATCGGGCGGACGCGTTTCTGGTGATCGACCGCGGAATCAATGCGCCGCTGTGGGCGGGGGTGGCGCAGGGAGTGTGGGACCAGAAGCCGCAGTTTCTGGTGAAGCCTCCGCGGTACGTGACGGCAGAAGTAGTGGAGTTCGTGAAATCCAGAAGCTGATCGCGATCAGGGCGAGAGTCGCGAAAACATATGCGATCCAGAGGGCGGCGAGGACGGGCACACTCAACAGCGGCGATTTGAAGGCAGCAAGTCGCGGGACGATCTCGGAGAGGGCGGCTGTGCCGGGGTGAAACGACGCGACGGGACCGTTGGGGCGGTGCGCGATGAGGCCGGTGTAATAGGGGATGGCGAGCATGTGGATGGTGTAGAGGTCGAGCAGGGCGAAAAGGAAGACGCCGGCGGGTGCGACAAAGCGGCGGGCGGGACGCGGGGCGAGGGCGCGGAGACCGGCGACACAGAGCAAGACTTCGGCAGAGACCACGGCGTAGAGATAGCAGCCCATGGAGGTGGGGACGCCCCAGAGGGTGAACATCGGGATGACGTGGTAGAGCTGGCCGATCCAGAAGGTGAGGAAGAAGGCGGCCAGAAGGGGTCGGGGGCCGGGGGTCGGGGGCCGGGGGGTCGGGCGCGCGGAAAGGCACAGGCCAATGGCTGCCAGGGCGATCAAGGCGTATAAGAGGTGGTACATCCAGCTGCGAACGGTCAGGGAACTCCAGGCGCCGAAGTAGAGGTGGGAAAGCAGAATGGAATCGATGGCGACGAGCCAGGGGATGTGGAGGATCTGCTGCAACTGGGAAGCCAGCGAGGTGTGGGGCAGGCGGGCTGATTCCCACATGCCAGTGAGGGTGCCGGTGGTGAGCAGGTTGCGGATGTACCACCATCCCGCAACGGCGAACGCAATCAGCGGAACGAGCAGGGCTCGGGGGCGGCGGCATTTCCAGATCAGCAGCGCGGCTACGGGCGGTACCGCGGCGAGGAAGTAGGCTTTGGCGAGCAAACCGAGGCCGAGCGCGGCGCCGAGTTGGATGGCTCGACCGGGCGTCAGGCCCCGGTTCAGGATTTCGAGCGAGAGCCAAATGACGAGAGTGAAAAGCAGGAGGGCGAGGCTGTCGTTGCCGACACGAGCGATGTCGATGAGGAATTCGGGCATGACGGCCACGATGGCGGCACAGCCGAGGGCGACCGCATCATAGCCGAAGACGGGGCGGGCGATGAGGAATGAGAGCGGGATGACAAGGGATGCGAGTGCGACACCGAAAAATCGGAGAAGCAGGACCCGGGTTGCAAGATCAAACGATCGTGCAGCAAGGAGGACGGGCGCTGTCAGCCAGTAGTAGAGGGGACCTTGCAGGCCTTCGTAAGCGGCGAGGTTGCCGGGCCCGTCCTGGAGAGCGGCGGCTCGGGGGATGGCCCAGAACTGCGACTCGCGCTGCGCGCGTTCGTCGGCGGGGAGACGCCAGAAGGCGTCGTGGGTCTGCGAGGGCGCCGGCAGATAGCGGCACTCCCAGGGCACGGGAGCGAACTCGAGGGAGGCGGCAACTGCGCGCGAGACGGGGGCGTCGCGCGAGACCAGGAGTTCGCCGCGGAAGGCCATGCGCTCGACGACAGCGAAATGGGCCCACTCGTCATAGCCTTCCCAGAGTGGGAGTGCGGCGCAGTAGAAAAGCGCTCTGGCGAGGAAGCAGAGACAGATGGCCGGGAGCCAGGGGCGCATTCAACTACGATAATAGCTTTCAGCTCTCGGCTTTCAGCTATCAGCGTGCGTGCGCCGGCGGCATGGATTTGTTTGAAAGCTGACGGCTGACGGCTGAAAACTGAAAACTGAAAGCTCTTATGCACGAAATTCTGCGGAACCTGGCGATGGGTGATCTCGTGCTGGACCTCGGGTGCGACGAAGGAAGTTTTCCGGCGGCGAGCACGCGGGCGGTCACGGTCCGGCTGGATCGCGATGTGCCTCGCTCACGGGACGCGGCGTTCGTGCAGGGTGACGCGGGGCGGCTGCCGTTCGCGGACGCGAGCTTCGCGGCGGTCATCTCGAATCACAGCCTGGAGCACTTCGAGGACCTGGATGGAGTGCTGCACGAGATCCGGCGGGTGGCGCGAGCGGACTGCGTGCTGTTCGTGGCGGTGCCGGATGCGTCGACGCTGACCGATCGAATCTACCGGTGGTTGGGCAAGGGCGGCGGGCACGTGAACCGGTTCACGCGCGCGGAAGACGTGGCAGCCAAGATCGCGCGCGCCACCGGGCTGCGACACGTGGCGACCCGCGACTTGTGGTCGTCACTGTCGTTTCTGAACCGCAAGTGCGCGCCGCGCCCACTGCCTCTGCGTCTGTGGCTCCTGGGGGGAGGGTTCGAGGCGGTGCTGCGCGGGTATGTGCGAGTATCACGCTGGGTAGACCGAAGATTCGGGACTCGTACGGGTGCGTACGGCTGGGCTTTCTATTTCGGGCACGCGCCGGAGCCGGTGGACACGACCGCCTGGGTGAATGTCTGCATACGGTGCGGCAGCGGGATTCCGGCAGGCGGGCTGCCTGTGGGCAAGGAATATCGCTGCCCGGTTTGTGGAACGAGGAATCCGGTGGTCTCAGCGTGAACCGGCGGCTGCCAACTCGAAGGGGGCGTGTTCCACGGGATGAGATCGCCGGCTTCTAACCTCCTCGGCAGCCGCGGAAAGCATGGCGGAAGCCTGGTCGAGCTGTTGCTGAATCAAGCGGAGGTGCTCCTGCGCGCGGTGGTTGCTGTTATCGAGCGTATGAGAGAGACAGTAGGCACTGGTCTCGATGTTGCTTAGCGGCTGGGCTAGATCATGAACGAGCTTGGCGAGGACGTGTTCGCAGGAGGACATAGATAGCAAAGAGAACCTGCACAGTATAACGCGAGTGCGGAGCTTTTGGAACGGGAATGTCAACCAAGGGATGTGAGGGTCCGTACCAGCGCGTTCAGACCACGGACGCGAGGCGGTTGCGCCCGCTGGATTTTGCCTCATAGAGCGCTTCATCGGCGCAGCGAATCAGGGTTTCAGGGGCGAAGCGATCCGTGGAGGCAACGCCAATGCTGCAGGTGACGCATATCGATTGGTGCGGCAGGGGAAATGCGCACTCGGCGACGGCAATGCGAAGGCGCTCGGCCTGCGCCATGGCGGACGCGTGGTCGCAACCCGGGAGCACGACCAGGAACTCTTCTCCGCCGTAGCGGCCGAGCGAATCGTAGCAGCGGACGGCATTCTTCATGCGCGAGGCGGCTTCGCGGAGTACGGCGTCACCTGCGAGGTGGCCATAGGTGTCGTTGATGGATTTGAACCGGTCGAGATCGACCATGAGCAGCCCGACCGGTTTGGACTCGCGCTGATTGCGGGCGAGCTCTTCGTCGAGCTTTTCGAGAATGGAGTTGCGGTTGAGCAATCCGGTCAGCCCGTCGTGGGTGGCTTGCAGCCGCAGGGCATCCTGCAAATCGAGGATTCGGCGTCCCGCACGGAGACGAACGCGCAGTTCCTGGGCGTTGAACGGCTTGGTGAGGTAATCGTCGGCCCCCGCGTCCATGCCTTCAATCAGGTCCTGCGACTCGGTGCGGGCGGTGAGCAGGAGGATGTATATGTAGGGCTCGCGATGGATGCTACGGACCCTGCGGCAGATCTCGACACCGTCCATGCCGGGCATCATCCAATCGAGCACGGCGAGCCGGGGCGCATCGGCACCTTCGAGGGCGTGCCAGGCTTCGTTGCCATCGTGAGCGAGCACGGCCTGGTAGCCCCATTTTTTCAAGAGCGTGCGGAGCATTGACTGGAAGACCGGGTTGTCCTCGGCGGCCAGGATTCGCATCGGGGCCGCCGGCAGGGGGGCGGTGGATTGGGTGAGGATGTCGGTTTCGATGGCCACTGTGCGATTCCTGCAGAGACTTATCGGCGGGGAATGGAGGAATGATTAGGCAAGGGTTGTACTAAGGGCTCGGGCAGGCGGCCGGTACTATCGAGCCAGGCCCAGGCCAGGGCGGTGGCCAAACCGAGCGCGCCCGCGATCAGGCCGATGGTCCTGGGCGAGCAGTACTGGGATGCGATGCCGGCGGCAGCCATGGAGAGGATCATGGAACTCCAACGGAGAGATTCGAGGGTGGAGAAGACGCGGCCGCGAAACTGGTCAGGAGTGTGGCGCAGAAGCTGGGCGTTATTCAGGACGCTGGTGACGGCCATTCCCACGCGCGAAAGCATCATCAGGAGCAGAGCTATCGGATAAGAGGCGGTCTGGCTGAACAGCATGTAGGCGCCGCCGTGAATGACATAGGACAGCGTGACGGTGCGCTTGTAGCCGGCGAAGGTGGCGCGGCGTCCGCAAAGATGGCCGATGGCGCCGCCGATGAGCAGGCCGATCCCGGCGAAGCCCCATATGGAGCCGATGCCGGCGGCTCCGCGGTGGAACACCTGCTCGCCGAAGAGCGCGAACAGGATTTGTGCCGCGCCTCCGCCCATGGCCCAGCCGACGCTGATCATGGCGATCCCCATGGTAAGCGGGACGCCGCGCATATAGACAAGGCCGTCGCGGTAATCGTGCCAGGGGCGCGCGCCGGGCACGATCGAGCGCGCTGCGCGGAAGCCTTGCGGCACCGAGATGCGCCAGATGGCGCAAGCCGAGAACAGGAACGACGCCGAATTGATGATGAAGGCCCATTGGTACCCGAGGCTGGCAGCGCTATAGCCGGCGAGGAGCGTGCCGGCGGTCAGAGTAGCCCACTGAGTGGTCTGGGTGATCGAGTTGGCGGCGTGCAACTCGTCCGCTGTGGCGATGGTGGGCAGGATGGCCGCTCGCCCGGCGGTGAAAAAGGGCGACGCGAACATCAGAAGCCCGCTGAGCAGGTAGAGCAGCCAGGGACGCGGCTGGTGAATCGTGAGCAGGAAGGCGAGGGCGATCACGGCACGCAGGAGGTCGCTGGCGATCATGATGCGCTTGCGATCGAAGCGATCGAGCACGACTCCGGCGAGAGGCCCGGCGAGGACGGCGGGGATGGCCCGGGAGAGCATGACGCCGGAGACCACCAGGCCGGAGCCGGATTTCTCCATGACCAGGGCGAAGACCGCGATGTTGTTGAAATAATCGCCGATCTCGCTGACCACCTGGGCCAGCCACGTGTTGCGGTAATTCGGGTTCTGGCGGAGCAGGGCGGAAAGCGAGGTCAAGGCACATTGTAGCGCCGGCGATGCGAGGGGGCCGGCGCATGCCGCCACGCTAACATATTCACTTGGTACTGCTCCAATCAGCGCTGGCCCTGGCGATACTTGCCGTGTGCGGATTCGCGCCCGGATTCTATTTTGTCCGGCGGCTGCCGTGGAACGGACTGGAGAAATTGTGCGGCTCGGTGGCGCTTTCGCTGATCCTGATCTGGCTGGCGGCCTGGGGCGTGTACGTATTCGCGCCCGGTGTGGAGGCTCCCGCCTATGCGCTGGCGACCGTGTGCTGCGCAGCGGCGGCATGCGCCGCGCGGCGCGACGCAGCGGCCCTGTTTCGCAGCCCACGGGTGCGGAAGGCGCTGGCGGGATTCGGGTTTGTGCTGCTCTGGACGCTGGCGCTGCTGAGCATCATCCGGCACTACTCGGGGGCGGGATGGCGTGGAGACTGGCTGGAACATTTTCAGCGCAGCCTGTTTTTTCTGCATCACTTTCCGCTGAACATCGAGATCTTCGGCAACTACCTGCTGCCGGCCCGCCCGCCGGCGATGAACGTGTTCGCGGCCTTCGTCATGGCGCAGGCGGGCGACCGGTTCGAAGTGTTCCAGGTGACGTTCGCGTTTTTGAACCTGCTGCTGTTTCTGCCGTGCGCGATGGCTCTGCCGGTGCTGGCGCGTCCGCGAAGGCCGGGCATCGTGCCGCTGGCGGCCGTGTTTGCCACGAGCCCGGTGATCATGCAGAACGCCACGTATACGTGGACCAAGTCGCTGGCGGCGTTCTTCGTGATTCTGGGTATCCTGCTGTACCTCAAAGCGTGGCGGAAACAGGATTCCGTGCGCATGGTGGCGGCGTTCGTTGCGCTGGCGATGGGCATGCTGGTGCACTATTCCGCAGGCCCGTATATCGGCTTTCTGGCGCTGCACTACCTGCTGTTCGTGTTCTGGAGGCGGCGCGAAAAGGTCCGGGAGCTGGCGGCGATTGCCGGATTCAGCGCGATTCTGCTGGCGACGTGGTTCGGGTGGTCGATGGCCGCATACGGGGCCCACGCGACGCTTGCTTCCAATACATCCGTCACTACCAGCCAGCGGTACCAGGGGCACAACCTGGAGAAGATCGCTCACAATATGGTGGACTCCACGATTCCGATTCTGGTGCGGAGACCAGCGACGACAGACGCCTTCGAGCAACCGAACCACTGGGGAAAGGTGCGCGATCTGGCGTTCATCGTGTACCAGTTGAACCTGATCTTCTGCATGGGCGCGTTGGGCGGGTTCGCGGTCTTCTGGCTACTGGTGGCTACGCTGCGCAAGCGGGTGGGCCGCGGGGGAGAACGGGCCTTTTGGATCGGACTGGTGGTGTGGTCGGTGGTGGTGGGGATCGCGGTGGTGGGAGAGGGCGATCCGCTGGGCGTGGCGCACCTCACGCTGGTGCCGATGGCCGTGCTGGGAATGACGCTGCTGGCGTCGCGATTCGCATCCAGCCGCGCCGTGGCTGTTGTGGTAATCGCGGGATGCCTGATCGATTTCCCTCTGGGGGTCTTCCTGCATGCGCGTATCGAGCACCTGGAGAACACGCCCGAGCGGCCGGTGTTTCTAGGGCTGATTTTCATGCAGGGACAGTTTCGCACGGGGCTGGTAAGCGAGGACTCGCTTTCGCCGATGGCCTGGGACAACTGGATGCACAAGCACGAGTACCAGCTTGCCGGCGAGTGGGGAAAGCAGGTGGAAGGTACTCATCCCGCCGACCCCGCGTACGAGGCTGCAAAGATGACGGCGAGACGGGGATTGGCGCGGATGAAAGCGGAGGACGCGGCTCTGTGGGAAGGCTGGTACCAGCGCCATGGCGGGGAGACGGCGTTTCTAGGCGATCAGTTCGGCGCCGGCGATGGCACGTCGGCGGTGCTGCTCGTGATGTTTGCGGGGCTGATGTGGAAACTGATCCGGCCAGGCAAGTCCAGGGTGGCAATGGTGGAGAAGCAGGCCCCGGTGCGCAAGCGGGTGAAGCGGTGACCGGATTCCGGATTCGCGCGATGACTCCGGGCGATTGGGACGGCGTGCGGTCGGTTTATCAGGAAGGCATCGAGACCGGCGATGCCACCTTCGAGATCGCGGCACCGGTGTGGGAATACTGGGACGCGGCGCACCGGCCCGGCTGCCGGCTGGTGGCTTGCGATGATTCCGGCGTGATCGGGTTCGCGGCGCTCAGCCCGGTTTCGGCGCGCAAGGTGTACGCCGGTGTGGCGGAGGTCAGCGTCTATGTGGCGGCGCGGTCCGGGGGCAGGGGTGTGGGATCGGCGCTCATGGCGGAACTGGTGCGGGCGTCGGAGGCGGCGGGCGTTTGGACGTTACAGGCGAGCATCTTTCCGGAGAACAAGGCTTCGGTTGCGCTTCACGCAAAGTTCGGATTTCGCGTGGTGGGGACGCGAGAGCGCATCGGACAGCGCGACGGGCGGTGGCGCGATGTGGTGCTGATGGAGCGGCGCAGCGCTACGGCCGGCGTGTGAAATCCAACCCGACCATCTGTTTGTGGTCTGGAACCTCGCGAATGGATGTGCGGGTGAGTTGGAACCGCTCGCGGCGGAAGCATTCGATCAGTTCGACACGATCGACCAGGTGCGGGCAGGCCTCGCGCAGGATGGACATGGTGCCGGGCAATTCACGAGCCGGCGGATCGGGGGGGGTCTCCTGGATCACGACGAATGCGCGCCCGGTGCGTCGGCAGAGCGCGGCGACGGCGCGCGGCCAATCGACGTGCTCCAGCACCAGGATCACAATGGTGAGGTCGAATGGGCCGCTGAGCGCCGGGGCCTCGATATCGTCGGCGATGGCCATAGCCGGTATGGCCTGTAACCGCTCGGTGAGGCGCGTGAGGTAGGCGGGGTTGATGTCGGTGAAGATGAGGTCGTAGCCGACCAGATTGGCGGGAGGCCAGTAGTCGAAGTATTGGCCCGTGCCGGTGCCGGCGAAGTGGATTCGGGCGCGGGGAGGCGGCGGGTGGGATGTGAACAATTCCGCGAGGAGCAGGGCGTTAGCCTGCGGCTGCCCGACGGCGGCCATGTGTCGTTCATAATCGCCCGCGTCGATGAATGTCGACCAAGCCCACCTGAGATCGGACATATGGCGGAAGACGCAGCGCTCAGCGCCGTACCGGCTGCCCGGGCATCGCAGTAGTTACCAGCTCGCCGCGGTCCACGACCGCGGTCCCGTTAACCACGACGTACGGGATGCCTTCGGAATACTGCGCGGGCTTTTCGAAGGTGGCGCGGTCGGTGACGCGCGCGGCGTCGAAGACGGTGATATCGGCGTCGGTGCCCACGGCGATGCGGCCCTTGTTGGCGAGGCCAAGGCGCTGCGCCGGAAGCAGGGTCATCCTGGAGATGGCGTCCATCAGGGTGAGGGCGTGCTGCTCGCGAACGTAGCGGCCGAGCACGCGAGCGTAGGTTCCCGCGGCGCGCGGGTGGCCTTTACCTTCGTTGAGAATGCCGTCGCTGGCGATCATGACGCCGGGATGACCCATGGCGAGCCGGACGACGTCCTCCGGGATCGAATGAACCGCGACCATGCCGCCCTGCTTCCGGTAGCGTTCGAAGCTGTCGGCGGTGAGACGCTCGCCGGTCGCGGCCCATTGCAGGTCGCCGAAGCCGATGCCGCCCTGGCGCTGCTGCCAGCCTGGGCTGAAGATGGCGCTGCCGAGGTCGGTCATGCCGGCGGTGTAGGGGTAAGCTTCGGTGGTGACGTCGAGGCCGCGGGTGTGGGCGCCGTCGATCATGGCCAGGCAGAGCGGAGCCTCGCGGAGGCAGAC
>DATJYJ010000190.1:0-7764 GCA_035578025.1 Verrucomicrobiia bacterium | reverse complement strand
ATAGCGTCACGTGGGCCAGCTCGCCATGATTCTCCAGTCGCGTCACCGCCTGTGTATTCCGCAACGACACCGGCCCGCTCACCCGGATGTACACATCCCGCACAAGCCCCATGTCTTTATCCGGCGGCATCGGATTCCAGTCCACATAAGTGATGGTCAAATCGGTCTGCGTCGGTGGAATCACCTCCACCGCCAGCGTGTTCGCCGCTCCCGGCAGCGCGATATCCGTCATGTCGAACTCGAACATCCGGTACATGCCAACCGCCTCGTCCGACTTCGCCACCTGCCGTCCGTTCAGCCAGATATTGGCGCGGTAATTGATCGCGTCGAAATTCAACCACAGCCGCTTCCCTTTGACTGAGGTGGGAAGCTGAAACGCCGTGCGATACCACCACGAAACCGCGAACGGGCTGTCCGCCGGCATTGGCAGGTTGGCGAAGTTAGTCCCGATGCCGTAAGTCGTGCCCGGAATCGACCGCAGGTTCATCCCGAAATACGGATCCGGATACATTTTGTTCTGAACCAGCGCCGCCACCACCGTCGTCGGCACGGCCGCCGGATACCATCCGGACGGCGCATACTTCCCACCCGAGATCGCGTCGCCTTTCTCCGCCACCTTGGCGGACGATTGAATCCACCACCCCTTCGCCAGGTCGATTCTGGACCCGTCGGCGGCGCGGCACGGGAACACTCCCGGAAGAATCGCCAGCAGAGCAATGCTTGTCCTCGTCAAATCTTTACCTCCACTCCCGTTCTCACGGTGTATCGTATCGCAAACTCTCATACTCCGAGGCTCGAAAAACGTCGCGGTGTGGCACAATTGAGTTCTTATGTCCACTCAGGCCGTCCAGCCGAACCGCCTTCGCCGTACGCTCGGCCTCTGGGACCTCATCCTCTATGGCGTGATCGTGATTCAGCCCACCGCGCCCATGTCAGTCTTCGGCGTCCTCAGCAATCGCGGCCGCGGCCACGTCGTCACCACTATCCTGATCGCCATGGTGGCCATGCTGTTCACCGCCATCAGTTACGGCCGCATGGCGCGCGCCTATCCCAGCGCCGGCTCGGCATTCACTTACGTCGGCCGGGAGATCAATCCCGCCCTCGGTTACATCACCGGATGGAGCATGGTCATGGACTACATGCTCAATCCCCTCATCTGTATCGTCTGGATCAGCCAGCAAGCCCACGTCTTCGCCCCCGCCGTGCCGTATTGGGCGTGGGCCATCTTCTTCGCGCTCCTCTTCACCTGCCTCAATATCCAGGGCATCCGCACCTCCGCGCGCATGAATGCCGGCCTCGCCGCCGGCATGGGTGTCGTGATCGCGATCTTCTTCGTCTGCGCCGCGCGCTACATCTTCGGCCATCCGCACGATGGCGTGGGATTCTTCACTCGCCCCTTCTACGACCCCGCCACCTTTTCCGTCGGCGGGGTCCTCGGCGGCACTTCCATCGCCGTCCTCACCTACATCGGCTTCGACGGCATCTCCACGCTCTCCGAAGAAGCCGAAAATCCGCGCCGCAACATCCTGCTCGCGACGGTTCTTACCTGCGTGGTAATCGGCATTCTCTCCGCACTCGAAGTCTACGCCGCGCAGCTCGCCTGGCCCGCCTCCGAACCCTTCCCCGACGAGACCACCGCGTTCGTATACGCCGCCGGCCGCACCTGGGCGCCTTTGTTCGCCATCGTCGGCATGACGCTCGTCGTCGCGAATTTTGGCTCCGGCATGGGAGCTCAGCTCGGCGCGGCCCGCCTGCTCTACGGCATGGGTCGCAGCAACGCCCTGCCCAAAGGATTCTTCGGCGCAATCGATCCCAACCGTCATGTTCCCCGCAACAACGTCGTCTTCGTGGGCGTCGTCAGCCTCATCGGAGCTTTCATCATCGACTACGACCTCGGCGCGCAGATGCTCAACTTCGGCGCCCTGATCGCCTTCATGGGCGTGAACGCCGCCGCCCTCGTGCGCTACTACATCCGCGAAAACGACAAGCAAATGCGCAACCTAATCCCTCCCCTGCTCGGCTTCGCCGTCTGCCTGGTTCTCTGGCTGAACCTCAGCCGCACCGCGCAGATCGCCGGCTCCATCTGGATGGCCGCCGGCATCGCCTTCGGCGCCTGGAAAACCCGCGGCTTCCGCGGCGAGCTGGTCGATTTCGAGATCCCCGAATAAGAAGCCGTCAGCTTTCAGCCATCAGCTTTCAGCCCTCAGCCGCCAGCTATCCCAGCGAAGCTGGGATGCGGAAGCTGATAGCTGAAGGCTGATAGCTTCTTAGTAGTAAAACTTCACCGCCAGTTGTAAGTTCCGATTGCCTCCCGCCGTCGTAATCTGCCCGAACGTCGTTCCGCCGTACGACGCGTTCGGAAGCCCCCACTGCGGCGTATTCGACACCGAATAAGCCTCCAGCCTCAGTTGCACGTACTTACGCTCCGTGATATTGAAATTCTTCACCAGCGTCACGTCTTCGTTGACTGTGGCCGGTCCCCGGCACGTCGAAAGGTACCGCGGCGCCGATCCGAACGTGTAATCGTCCGCGGAAGTAAAGGAATTCTGGTTGAAGTAATTGTTCAGTCTCCCCGACACCGGCCCCGACGTGCAGGGGTTGCCCACCAGGTTCGGCCTCTGCACCGCTCCGTCCCACATGTTGCCGTTCGCCATCGTCACCTGCAGCGCCGCGCCGGACTGCGCCGAAATGATCGAGCTCACCTCCCACCCGCCGATAAAGCCATCCAGCACGCGGTTCATATTCTTGCCGAACGCGCGATTGCGGCCGATCGGCAACTGGTAGTCGAAGCTCACCACCACCCGCTGCGGCCGGTTCAGTCCCGACACCGAACGCTCCTGCCGGAGATTGAACAGGTTCTGGATGCTGCCCGCCACAGCGAAGCCCTCCACGTCGCTGCCCGCCTCGTCCGAATCGCTGATCATCTTCGAGAACGTGTAATGCGCCACCACGCTCAGACCGTATGAGAAGCGCTTCTCGTACTTGATCTGCAGCGAATGGTAGCTGGAATCGCCGATGTTCGGTTCCGCGCGGTAACCGCCCGCGCCCCCATACTCGGGATAGGCCCGCAGCAGGTTGTTCAACTGAATCGTCGGCTGGTTGTAATCCGTCGCGGTAGGGTTGGTGATGACGCCATAGAACGGGTTCGGCACCAATGAGGTCAACTTGTCCACGCCCATCGGCCAGAACAGCGGCGAGAGGTTGTTGAGCTGCGCCACCGCATCGTTGGTATCGCCGAGATACAGGTGCGTGCCCTTGCTCGCCGAGTAATTCACCTCCACCACGCCGCGGCCCGGCACCTCGCGCTGGATCGAGATATTCCACTGCTGATACTGCGGATTGATGTCGCGCGGCAATGGCGTTCCCGCATCCATTCCCAGAAACGCGTTCGGGTTCCGCCCGGGGGGGTAAGTCAGGCCCGCCGGCCACGGATTGGCGAACGTGGCATACTGCGTGAAGCCCCCGTCCAGGCTCCACGGCACCGAGGAATCCGTGAACCCGAACGCCGTTCCTACTTCGCCCTTCACCGTGTGCCGCGACACCGTGTAGAAGATGCCGTATGCCGCGCGGATCGAGGTCTTGTTGTTGAGCGCGTATGCAAATCCGAAGCGCGGCTGCCAGTTGTTCCAATCGCCGTCATACGGCGTCCGGTCACCCGGCCCCGCGAACTTCATCAACCCCATCAGGTTCGGAAACACCGCCTTCACTTGCGCAACGTTGGCAATCGGCGCCGGCGCGCTCAAGTCCAGCCAGTTGATGCGGTCGAACCGGTCCGTCCGCGGAATATCGGCGTCCCACCGCAAACCGAAGTTGAGCGTGAGCTTGCGGCTGACCCGCCAGTCGTCGTTGATATAAGCCCCCGCGTACCCCGCCGACTGGCACGTCGGATAGTCGATGGTCACCGTCCCGCTGCTGCCGAAGCCCAGGAAGGCCGATGCCAGCCCGTCGCCCTGGCTCGAGCTCGAGGACAAAGGATTCAGCCCCGTCTGCTTGCGATTGAACGTGAACCCTCCGCCTGGAAGATTGGGCTGATAGTAGTTCTCCTGGATCTTGCGGAACTCCGCTCCCGCCTTCACGCTGTGCCCGCCCATGATCTTGGTCACCGATCCCAGATACTGGTACATCGTCTCCCAGCGGTGGATGATCGCGTAACCGCCCACTCCCATCGACCGGTATTGCGCCGAAAACTGCGGGAAATCCTTCGTGCCGGTCGCAGCCGTCATGTACGCCGGAAGGCCGAGTGTAGTAGCGTCGAAGCCCGTGCTCAGCGGATCGCGCAGCGAGGCCACGCGCAGCACTCCCGCGCGCGCCGTATAGATCGTGGTCGGACTCTGCGTGCGCGTGTAATCCATGATGAAATTCTGCGAACGCGCCGTGCCCGGGTTGCCGTTGTGCGAGATGTTTCCCGTGAGGTTCGCCACCCCGCTGTAAGACCAGTCCACGCTGTACCGCGCGCTGAAACGCTGCCGGTCCGAAATGTTCTGGTCGATCTTGGCGTCGATCTTGTGGTCTTGGCTGGGAGTGCTGCCCTGCGCGAACCAGTTGTTGGCGAAGGTGAAGGGATTGCCCGCCGAGGTCGGCGCCGGATAGTACTTGATGAAGTTGAGCGTGATCGGGTTCTGCCGGTTCAGCGGAATGATGTTCCCTGGTACCGGAACGCGCACCCTGGCGCCGCTGGCGTTGGTCGTCAGGTTATAAGGGTCGTAAATCGGCACCAGGTTGCCGTTCGCCAGCCGCGTGTTCGAAAAGTCGCCCGTCAACTGCTGTGGCGTCGGCACGCTGGCCGTGCTGGTGGTGGCGCTGAGTTGGTTGTAATAATCGGTGTCGAAGAAAAAGAACGTCCGGTTCTTCCCGTTGTAAATCCCCGGCAGGTAAACCGGACCGCCGATCGTCCCGCCCAGCCAGTTGCGGTGCGAGTCCGCCAGCGGGCTGTTGCGTGAATTGGAAAACCAGTTGTTGGCGTTTAAAGCCGCGTCGCGCCGGTAGTAATAACCCACCCCGTGAAACTGGTTCGTCCCGCTCTTCGACACCATGTTAATGATCGTGCCGCCCGTATTGCCGAACTCTGCGCTGAAAAAGTTGGTCTGCACCTTCACTTCTTCCACCGCGTCCGACGTCGGCGTGTACTTCACGTCCGTGATGCCGCCGTTCTGCTCGATGGAAGTCAGCGCGGCGCCGTCCATCAGCACCTCCGCGGAGTTGTTGCGAACTCCGTTCGAGATGAAACTGACTCCCCCGGTGGACCCGACAATCCCGGGCGCTAGCGCCACCAGCGAAAGCGGATTGCGCGCGTTGTTCGGCACCGACTGGATCAGCCGGTTCTCGATCACCTGCCCCAGTGTCGCCGAAGTGACATTCAGCAGCGGCGCCGACGCTGACACGTCCACTGCCGTCGCCACCGACCCCACCGTGAGCTTGACATCCACTGTCGCCTGCTGCTGCACTTCCAGCGTGAACGCGGCCTGCGTGGTCTTCTCGAAGCCCGTAGCTTCCACCGTCAGCGTGTACCTCGCCGGCGGCAGGCCCGGGAAAATGTACCGGCCCGCCGAATCAGCCGTGGTCGGGTAGTTCAATCCGCGGTCGACGTCGGTAACCGTGACCTTTGCGCTCGGCACCGCGGCGCCGCTGGGATCGGTGATCGTGCCCCGTATCGAGCCTGTCGAAGTCTGGGACCAGGCGGCGATGCAGGTGAAGAGAACCACAGTAAGAACCCTTCGCATGTTTCACCCCTTTGCGGAATCCGTCGGACTTAGACTAAGCCATCGCCATGGCACAGTCAATGAAGATTACGATAATGTCATCTGGTTGACGGTTTCGGGTGTCCCCTCACCCTTTCTCCTTCGGCATCTGATTCTTCCAGAATGCTTCGAAGTCGAACATGGCTTCCGCGATCGGCACGCCGCGAACGTCGATCCTGCCCAGGTCAGCACACCCGATCCCCACCGCTTCCGCCAGCAGCATCATGTTGTCGGCGTACTGGAACTTCTCATCGGCGGGGGTGAGTTGCTCCTTGGGATGATTGCCCGGACCTTTGTAGAGCCGGTAAGGCGCTTCGTGCCGCCCCGCGCGCGGATTGTATCCCATAGTCGCCATCGTGACCGCGTCCGTATTGACGCAGTTGCGGCCCGCCACCAGGAACCCCGGATGAATCGGCTTCGCGCCCAGCACCCACGGACCCTCGCCGCCGCACGTCGAAACAATCGCATCGTTGATCGCCAGGTCGATGGGCCGTGCGCCGATAATGTCCACCAGGATGCGCGGCAGCCGCCACCCCTCGTACCGGTTGGATTGCGGGTCCAGCTCCGCCGTGGCGCCCGCGGGCGCCTGAACCTGTCCGTAATGAAAAATGCGCTCGCGCCCGCCGTATAGCGCCGTCGGCGTCACCCCGAACATGTTCTTGATCGACATTGTCACGCCCATCTCTTCGTGATTTTTCGCCTTGCCCAGGCTCACGAAGAAATCGCAATCTTCATAAGAGTGGTTCAACTGGAAGGCCGGGAAAATGTAGGGCTTCGTCTTCACCCGGAACGTGGAGTATTGCTTGCCGAACCCCAGCCCGTTGGTGTCCTCGAACTCCACCCCGGCCGCCGCGTTGCGGAGCGCATTGACGTCCCACCCGCCCTGCAGCAGCTTGTCCTCCAGCTTGTAATCCGGACGGCGTCCGCCCGCGCTCTCCAGTATGCGGATACGTTTTGCCCCCAACTGCCCCAGCGCCGCTGTCACCGCGCCCACCACTTTGGGATGCACCCAGTGTGTATCGCCCGCTGTGTAACCCTCGAAGCGGTTGCCGCCCGTGAGGTTCACCTTGATCGCCACGGTCTTGCCCTGCACCTGGCTCTGAATGCCGCCGATCTGGTCGAACAGCTTGCGGAACTGCGCCACCAGGTCCTCGTCATAGCTCGCTACCTTGGCGATGGCGACCGGTGCCGACGGAGCGGACGCCGCCGGAGTTTGAGGATCGGGCGATGCGGCAGATCCCGCCGATGCCGCGGCACCGCATGCTGCCAGCCATCCACGGCGTGTAAAAGTGGCCTTCGCGTCTTTCATGGCGTTTCTCCTTCCAATACGACTCCACCCCAAAGCCCCAGCTTCGCAATGGTGATGTCGGTTTCGCCGTTCGCAGCGCTCGTCTCCAACGCGACAGGGTCCGCGCCCGGCGTGACCAGGCGCGCGCTCTTGAAGGTTCCGCTCACCCGGATCGTGATGTCGGTCGCCGGCGAGTCCGCGTAGTTGAGCAATTGCACCAGCAGCCGCCTTCCGCCCGGCTCCCGGCTCGCATAGGTGATGACCGAAGGCACGTTGAACGCGATCAGGCCCGCGTCCTTGAGGGTCAGCAACTCGCGCATCTCGCGCGCGATGGACTCGGGGTCCGGGCTCCGGTACAGCGCCATGCGGCCCTTCCCGCAAGCGCGCTCCGCGTACGGTTCGCCCGTCGGGATCTCGCCCCATTCGGGCCCGCCCACCACCAGCCCGCCGTTCTCCGCAAACGCCCGCACCAGCTTCCGTTCCGCTGCCGTGGGAGGCGCGAGCCCGGTCGCCAGCACCGCGCGAAGCCCTGCCAGAGCCGCAGCGTCCAAATGCGCCCGCGCGATCGGCCGGTACGGCACCTGCCGCCGTGCCACCAGCTTCAGATACTCATCTTCCAACTCGCTGCCGGTCCCGACGATTATGCCGAGGTTTCCATATGCTTCGAACCTTCGCCACGCCGAGTGGTCCTCGGCGAAGCGCAGGCAGTCCGCAATCCGCCGCCACGTCCCCAGCGCG
>DATJYJ010000189.1:0-3075 GCA_035578025.1 Verrucomicrobiia bacterium | reverse complement strand
TAACCGCGGCGCTGTATCACGTAGTCAATCATTCCGTCTACAAGGCTCTCCTGTATCAAGGCGCAAGCCACATCGAAGCCGCAACGGGCACGCGCGACATGGACCGGCTGGGAGGTTTGATTCGCTTCTTGCCCGCTTTGTCCGTCGTTTT
Organism: Verrucomicrobiia bacterium; assembly: GCA_035578025.1. Taxonomy (GTDB): domain Bacteria; phylum Acidobacteriota; class Terriglobia; order Bryobacterales; family Bryobacteraceae; genus Solibacter. Next base: position 2,924 of record DATJYJ010000189.1, on the reverse strand, counting down.
CCTTGTGGGTTGCCTTGCGATCTCTGCGGTTCCTCCCTTCAATGGATTCGTCAGTGAATGGCTAACCCTGCAAACGTTCCTGCGCAGCGCCCTGCTTCCATCCGCGTTGGTCAAGGTTGTGTTCGCCCTTTCCGGGGCCATTTTGGCATTGACTGCGGCGTTGGCCGTCACCTGCTTTGTGAAGGCCTATGCGATGAGTTTCCTGGGTATCCGCCGCGGGAGTTGGAAACTGAATGGGGCGGGACTGGCGCGCAAATCTCGCTTCTCTCTGACGCTTCTCGCGGTTGCCTGCGTATTGTTGGGAATCCTGCCGACCTATGTGATTCGGGCCTTGGATCGCGCCGTCGAACCATTGGCAGGGGCGAGCGCAACGGCTGCACTGGTGCCGCCATTTTTCACTGCGACGGAATCGAACTCGCAGCTTCCCACCGCGTTCCTCCATGACTTTCACAATCTGGGAGCGCAAACCGGAGCCGCTGTACTTCCCGGCCGTGGACTGGTGATGCTGCTGCGCGGCTCGGAGCAGAACCCGGTTGTCTTTGCGATGTCCCCGTCCTACAGCCTCGCAGCCTTGGCGATCCTGCTGGTGGTGGCCTGGTTTCTCGTCAGGCTTTTCACCCGTCAACGCTCAGTGGCCAGGAGCGAAGTGTGGGCGGGCGGCATACCCAAGCTGCTCCCGAATATGACCTACACGGCAACTGGCTTCTCGAATCCAGTGCGCGTGGTCTTTCAGGCGATCTTCCGGCCCAACATCGTCGAAGATACGCGACAGACCGTTGCCGTGCATTTCCGAACGGCCATCCGGCGGCGCCGGGATGAGACCCATCTGGTCGAGCGCTTGTTCTTACGCCCGGTCGGCATGGCGATGAGCGCCATGGCTCGACTGCTGGCAGGAATGCATCACGGCCGCTTGAATGCGTACGTTGGATATGTGGTGGGCTTCCTAATTCTTATACTTTTTCTGTATCGTTTCACCTGACAGTGGCGTGGCAAAGTGCTACCCGCCTTCCAGGATGACGACTTTGGTCGATGAGGGAAGCGGCCGCGGCTGTCGGGTCATTTATCCTGGTTCGAAATATTGCCTTGGGCCCGATCGATGCAGTTGACAGCGCCACTCACCAGTGGAGCGTCGCAAGTCATTTAGAACCGAAGACGTTGGATCCCATGCTGGTTTGAAATTTGACTGTTTTCCTAGACCCTGAACGATCAACTGCCTCGAAGAGAACGGGTGCAGACTCGGTTCGATTACCGCTTTCTTGGGGAGCCAAACTCATTTCTCCCGAAAATCCAGTCCCCAGGAGTTGACGTCAGCGCTATCCGTGCGCCCGTCCCCGCCTCGCGTAGTATCCCCAATAACGCCAAACATTTCCGGACGGTCCCGTTCTCTGCGCCGAGTCGCGGAGAGCGGCCCGGATCGCCCAGGTGAGCCCGTTTCTCCCCTTCCATCCTGACCTCTCCCCGGTGCCGGAGAACGCCCGAGGTTGGTTAACGCAATCGTCGTCTCGGTTTACGCTTTTCGAATTCCCTGCGTATGTTTACAGCAGCGTGCCACTCGCACGCTCCACTCGACAGCGGAACGACCGCAAGGCGGACTTTCGCTGTGGTGCCAATCCACAGCGAGGTGAACCGTCTTGAACTTTCCAGCCGAGGATTTCCGATCCATCGCCCGCATCCTGGCCGCCGGCTACCTCCGGCTCCGCGAACGCCGCCGGCGCGAATCTCCCCTTGATAGTCCGCCGACTACGAGCCCTCATGGACACGAGCTTAACGGCCTTGAGAAAGGAGAAACGCGTGGAAACCGCGATGCAGATGCAGAAAGAGATTGAGGCGTTGAGCCGCATGACAGTCGGCCAGCTCCACCAGAAGTACCTGGAGGTGTTCGGCGAGGAGTCCCGCTCGAACCACATGCAGTTCCTGTTTCGGAGGATCGCCTGGCGCATTCAGGCGCTGGCGGAAGGCGGCCTCTCCGAGCGCGCCCGCCGCCGCGCGCTGGAGATTGCGAACGACGCCGACCTGCGCATCCGGGCGCCCCGGACTATGTTCAGGCAGGATCCTACGCTGAATCCGAAGTTGAGCGTCACGCGCAAGGTGGCCGGCGACCTCGACGCGAGGCTCCCACCGCACGGCTCCTTCTTGGAGCGCGAGTACAAGGGCCGCCGGATCATCGTGAAGGTCCTGGTGGATCGATTCGCGTTCGAAGGTCGGACCTATCGGTCCCTCAGCGCCATCGCCCGCGAGGTCACCGGCACCAAGTGGAACGGCTTCCTCTTCTTCAACCTGTCGCCAACCCAGGAGGCCGCTGGTGGTGGCAAGAAGTAGCGCTCCGCGGGCGACCTCCAACGGGTCGAACGAGACTCCCGCTACGAGAGCACTCCGGTGCGCCATCTACACTCGGAAATCCACAGAGGAGGGCCTCCAGCAGGATTTCAACTCTCTGGATGCGCAGCGCGAAGCGGCAGAGGCGTTCATCGCCAGCCAGAAACGCGAGGGGTGGCAGGTCGTCGCCGATCACTTCGACGACGGCGGCTACACCGGGGCCAACATGGACCGGCCCGCTCTCAAGCGGCTTCTGGGTGCCGTGGAGGACCGGTCGGTGGACTGCGTGGTGGTCTACAAGGTTGACCGGCTCAGCCGTTCCCTGATGGACTTCGCAAGGATCGTCGAGGTGTTCGATCAGAACGGCGTGAGCTTCGTTTCGGTGACGCAGCAGTTCAACACTACGACATCCATCGGCCGCCTGACGCTGAACATCCTCTTGTCCTTCGCCCAGTTCGAGCACGAGATCATCATAAGTGTCGGCGTCCAGGTACTGTCTCCGCGATAGCGAGCCAACAGGGCCTCCGCTTGCTCAGCATCACTCGAATCGGCACCGCGTATTCCAGTCTTGCTGAGAAGCAACGGCGCCGATACCGCAGGCTCCCGCA
>DATJYJ010000188.1:0-12224 GCA_035578025.1 Verrucomicrobiia bacterium | reverse complement strand
GCCGCTCTACGACTCCAAGCCCATCTGGGTCAGACGATAGCGCAGCGCATTGCGGGTCAGCCCCAGCAGACGGGCGGCCTGGCTTTTGTTTCCATCCGCGCGGCGCAGCGCTTCGCGGATAATGTCCTGCTCGTACTGGTCGAGCGTCATTCCATCCGGCAAAAAATGATCCGCCTGCGCGCGGCTGCGCGGCGCCATTTCCAGCTTGATGTCCGACGCATCCAGCCGCTCGCACGCGCACATCACCAGGCTGCGCTCAATCACGTTCTCCAGCTCGCGCACGTTGCCCGGCCAGTGGTAGCTCATCAGCTTGGCGATGGCGGCGTCGGTGAGCGACTCCACGCGGTTGCCCGTGTCGGGACCCAGCTTCGTCACGAAATGCTGCGCCAGGAACGGAATGTCTTCCTTGCGCTCGCGCAGCGGCGGAATGTTCAGCGGCACCACGTTGAGACGGTAATAGAGATCCTCGCGGAACGTGCCCTGCTCCAGCGCGGCGCGCAGATCCTGGTTGGTGGCAGCGATAACGCGCACGTCGATGTGGCGCGTGGTGTTGCTGCCCAGGCGCTCGAACTCGCGCTCCTGCAGGATGCGCAGCAGCTTCACCTGAATGGCCGGCGGCACGTCGCCGATTTCGTCGAGGAACACCGTGCCGGTGTCGGCCTGCTCGAACTTGCCGGGCTTGGAGGTTTGCGCGCCGGTGAAGGCGCCCTTTTCGTAGCCGAACAGCTCGCTTTCCATCAGGTTTTCCGGGATCGCCGAGCAATTGATCTTCACCAGCGGCCGGTCCTTGCGCGGCGAGTGGAAATGGATGGCGCGCGCAATCAGGTCCTTGCCCACCCCGCTCTCGCCGGTCAACAGCACCGTGGCGCGCGTCGGCCCGACCCGCTCGATGGTGGCGAAAATATCCTGCATGGCCGGACTGCGGCCGATGATGTTGTCGAATTCGTAGCGCCGGCCGAGCTCGGCCTTCAGCTCCCGATTCTCGTCGCGCAGGGCGCGCATCTCCAGCCCCTTGTGAACCACCTGCATCAGGTGATCCAGCGAGAACGGCTTGAGCAGGAAATCCGTGGCGCCCGCTTTCATCGCCTCCACGGCCGTCTCTACGCTGCCGTAGGCGGTCATCATGACCACCGGAACCTGCGTGTTCTGCCGGCGGATCAGGTGAAGAAATTCCAGGCCGTCCATGTTGGGCAGCTTGAGATCGGTGAGCACCATGTCGGCGCGGTCGACGACCTTGAGACCCTCTTCGGCGGTCGGCGCCTTGTCCACGTCGAACCCCGAGCCGGTGAGCTGGAGCTCGATCACGCGCCGCAGCTTCTCTTCGTCTTCGACCACCAGGATGCGTTTTTTCATTGGCTGGCAACAGGGCGGGCCGGAGGCGGACCCGACATGGGCAGCGACACGCAGAAGATACTGCCCTCGCCAGGCCGGCTCTCCACCGCTATTTTACCCCCGTGTTGATCCACGATCTTGGCCACGATCGCCAGGCCCAGCCCGACCCCGCTGGCCTTGGTGGTGAAGAACGGATTGAAGATGTTTTTCATCGCCTCTGGCGTGATACCGGACCCGCGATCGATCACCGCGACCTCCGCCATGCCTCCGTTGGAGCGCGATTTGACGGTCACCGCGCCGCCCTTTGGCGAGGCCTGTGCCGCGTTCACGATCAGGTTGTAGAACACGTGTTCCATCAGTTCCGCATCGAACGGGAACGGCGGGATCTCTGGCGCGTAGTTGCGGTAGATCGCCACTCCGTCCACTTCGCGCTCGGCGATCGCGATCGCGCGGTCGAGCATCTGCGAAAGATCCGCCTTCTCCGCGCGCAGCTCCAGCGGCCGCGCGAATTGCAGAAAACGGGTCACCAGCGAATTGGTCCGGTCCACTTCGCTGGCGATGAACCCGGCCACCTCCCGCGCCACCTCGTTCTCCGCGCTCACCTGCCGGGACAGCATCTCGGCTGAGGCGCGGATAGTGCCGAGCGGATTGCGAAGCTCGTGGGCCAGGCCTGCCGAAAGCTGTCCCAGGGCCGCCAGCCGGTCGGACCGCCGCACCGCCTCCTGCGCCGCCATCACTTGGCGGTTGGCCTCCTGAAGGTTCTCCGCGGTCCGGCGGTGCTGTTCGCTCTGCTCGCGCAGAGCCGCGGCCAGCGTGTTGGCAAGATTGCCCATCATGAACAGGCAGGCCACGCGGTAAAACACCACCACCGGGTTCTCCAGGATGAACCGCTCCCCGAGGAAGAGGAGGAACGAAAGGTACGCCGCCCCGGTGAGTGCGGTGAAGATCAGCGCGCCCAGGAGCCCGAACACGGTCGCCGCCGACACCACGGGCAGCATCAGGAGCACCCAATAGTTGCTGTCGATGCCGTTGGTGAACCCGATCAGCACGTAGACCAGGCCCAGCTTCAGGAGGATCCAGATCACCCGGCCGGCGGTGCGGGACAGGGCGGGAATCTTGGATTCCATCACCTGTACCAGAAACAGCAGCGAGAGCGGCACCAGGACCCAGGCATCCAGAATTTCGCTGGCCAACGCCAGCGCAACAAACAGCGGAATCCAGATGAGATCCTGGGGCCGGATGAGCCGATACCAGCCGGAGAGCGGGCTGTCTGACACGCAAGATATCCCACCCGGATTATGCCACAATGATTAAGTAACGTCTCATGTCCAATCCAAGCATGCTGGAGCAGGACCCGTCTACCGGTCCGGATTCCCAAACCACTAACGAGCCCGGCGAGTCCTTCGCCGATATTCTCACCGAGTACGAACAGTCGCATTCGCATCGGACCGAGACCGATGAAGGGCGCAAGGCCCTGGAAGGCACCGTGATCGCCATCGACGGCGAAAACGTGTTTCTCGATATCGGCTTCAAGACCGAAGGCATTCTGCCGCTGGCCGCCTTTACCTCCGCTGGTGAAACCATCCAGCGCGGCGACAAGGTAGCCGTCTCGATCAAAGGCCGCGACCCCGAAGGCTATTACGAGCTCTCGAAACTCAAGGTGGAGCGGCCCAAGGATTGGACCTCGCTGGAGCGCGCATTCGCCGAGAAAGCGGCCATAGCCGGCACCGTTACCGCGGTGGTCAAGGGCGGACTCAGCGTCGACGTGGGCGTGCGGGCCTTCATGCCCGCCTCGCGCAGCGGCGCGCGCGACACGGCCGAAATGGAAAAGCTGATCGGCCAGGAGATCCGCTGCCGCGTGATCAAGCTGGACACCTCCGACGAAGACGTGGTCGTGGACCGGCGGGCGGTGCTCGAAGATGAAGAGCGCGCCGCCAAAGAGAAACGGTACACCGAGGTGAAAGAAGGCGAGACGGTGCAGGGCACCGTCCGCAGCCTGACCGACTACGGCGCCTTCGTGGACATTGGCGGCGTCGATGCGCTCCTGCACGTGGCGGATATCTCGTGGGCGCGCGTAAGTAAGCCTTCGGACGTGCTCAAGGTGGGCGACCGCGTCGAAGCGCGCGTCCTCAAGGTGGACCCGGCCAAGAAGCGCATTTCGCTCGGGCTCAAGCAGCTTCAGCCGCACCCATGGGAACTGGCCGGCGAGAAATACAAGCCCGGCGACCGCGTGAAAGGCACCGTGACGCGCGTGGCCGATTTCGGCGCGTTCGTGGAGCTGGAAAAGGGCGTCGAAGGCCTGATTCACCTCTCGGAGATGTCGTGGTCCAAGAAGGTGCGCAAGCCCGCCGACGTGGTCAAGCCCGGCGACGCGGTGGAAGTCGTGATTCTGGGCGTGAACGCGGGCGAGCGCCGCATTTCGCTCGGCCTCAAACAGGCGCTCGGCGACCCCTGGGTGGAGGCGGCGGGCAGGCTGGTCCAGGGCGCGGTGATCGAAGGCCCCGTCACCAGCATGCAGAAATTCGGCGCATTCGTCCAGATCGCGGAAGGCGTCGAGGGAATGATTCACGTCGGCGATATCAGTGCCGAGAAGCGCATCAATCACCCGCAGGATGTGCTCAAGGTGGGCGAAGTGGTCAAGGCACAGGTGCTCGAAGTGGACACCGCCAAACGCCGCCTGCGGCTCGGCATGAAGCAGCTCGTGCCCACCAGCCTCGACGAGTACATCGCCGAGCACAAGCCCGGCGACGTGGTCACCGGCCGCATGACGGATGTCGGCAGCGGACGCGCCAGGGTGGAGCTGGGCGAGGGCGTGCACGGCGTCTGCCTCCTCTCCGCAGAAGCCAAGGCCGAGGAAGACAAGCCGGGCGAAAACAAAGTGGATCTCTCGTCGCTGAGCTCCATGCTGCAGGCCCGATGGAAAGGCGGGGAAGGGAAGGGCGAGGCCGCGCGCAGCGGACAGATCCGCAGCTTCCGCATCACCAGGCTCGATCCCGCCGGAAAGAAGATCGAACTGGAACTGGCATGAGCTCTTTACGAGCCGCTGCCATCGGGCGGCGGCGGCGTGGGCTGGCACTCCACGGGCAGATACACCGGGAAGCGCGCCAGCATGACTCCGTACAGCACGTGGCCGAACGCCATGGGCCGCTCCGCGTGCAACAGCCAGACCAGCGGCATCACGCGCTGCCCCAGCATCCGGAACCACAGCCAGTACCATCCCACGGCCAGCAGCACTCCGCCGAGCATCATCCCCGCCGGCGTCAGGCGCCGCGGCGCCGCGAGCGCAAACGCGCCGCCCAGCAGGCAGTAGCTCAGCACATATACCGCGAGTCCGCTCGGCGTGTTCCGCCCGAAGCCGGACACGATGGCATCGCCGCCGTGAAAGACGGTGGCCATCTGGTTGGCCGCGGTCCAGAAGGTGTGGCGCTGCCACCAGGCGCTCACTCCCAGCCAGCCCAGCATGACGATCAGGGCCATCATGCCAGCCTGCAGCCCGGCCAGAAAAGTCACCAGCGCTCCCGGCGGCTGGTTCTGCGTGGTATCATCCATCATTTTCAGCCTATACTGGCGGAAAGATTGAAGGCAAAAGAACTTTCATGCGGCGCGTAGCCATCACAGGTATTGGCGTGGTCAGTCCGAACGGAATTGGCCGCGAGCGCTTTTGGGAAGCCACACGCAACGGTGTCAGCGGCGTGCGCCGAATCACGCGCTTTGACCCGTCGGCCTACCAGGTCCAGGTAGCCGGCGAGGTTCCCGACGAGTTCGACGAGAAGAAATACGTCGAGGTCAAAGACCGCCCCCACGTGTCGCGCGCCGTGCCGTTGGCCGCTGCCGCGGTCGCCGAAGCGCTCTGCGACGCCCGGCTCGACGTGCGCGGCTTGACCCGCGACGAGCTTCGCGGCATCGGCGTGCTCGTCGGATCGGGCGGCGGCAGCCAGGATTTCACCGAAGAGCAATACCGGCTGTACTACGAGGGGCGTTCCAAGCAGTGCAGCGTCTACACCATACCCACCAGCACCATCGGCACCCTGGCCAGCGAGGTTTCCATGCGGTTCGGCTTTCGCGGCCTCAGCCACATCGTCTCCACCGGCTGCACCAGCTCCACCGACGCCATGGGCTACGCCTATCGCACCATCCAGGCCGGCGTGCTCAAAACCATGATCGCCGGCGGCGTGGATTCCCCCATCGCGCCGCTGATCCTGCGCGGATTCCAGCTCATGCGCATCATGTCGACGCGCTGGAACCACGCGCCGGAGCGCGCTTCGCGCCCGTTCTCGCGCGACCGCGACGGCTTCGTGATCGCCGAGGGCGCCTGGTTCTTTGTGCTGGAAGAAATGGAGCAGGCGCGGGAGCGCGGCGCGCACATCTATGGCGAGATCGCCGGCTACGGTTCCACCTGCGAAGCCTACCATCGCGTGCGCCTGGAGGAATGCGGGGAAGAGCCGGCGCGCGCCATCGGCCTGGCCATGGAAGAGGCCGGGATCGGCAAGGGCGATATCCAGTACATCAACTATCACGGCACGTCGACCGAGCTCAACGACCGCATCGAAACCCGCGCCGTGAAGCTGGCCTTCGACGGCCACGCCTACAAACTGGCCGGGTCGTCGCTCAAGAGCCTGATCGGCCATCCGCAGGGAGCGTGCGGAGCGGCGGGCATCGCGGCCACCCTGCTCGCCATGCGCGACGGCGTGCTGCCCCCCACCATCAACGTCGATGAGCCCGACCCCGAGTGCGACCTCGATTACGTGACCGACATCGGCCGCGAGCTGGAGATTGAGCACGCCGTAGCCAACTGCATCGCCTTCGGCAGCAAGAACTCGGCCATGGTGCTGCGGCGGTACCAGTAGCGCAAGCTCCAGGCCTTGTGCGTCTTGTGATCTGAGACGAATCTCCCCGGAAAAACCGGACCGGCGGGCGCTCGGAGGATAACACCCGCCGGTCGTGTCCGCAGACGACTGTGCGCCGGCGGACGGCTTGGGATCAGTCTCCCGCTTTCTATGACGTTTCGCTGTTGGAAAAGGTTGCCCCGGCAGCCCTCCGCCGCCCTTCCCCGAATATCGCCGCCGCCGCCCGGTAGCATTCCGCGTGCGCCTGCGCCGTGCGCTCGATCGGCTGGCCGTAGCCGCCCCCCATCGTGATCGCCACCGGAATCGCGTGCCGCTTGGCCAGTTCCAGCACCATTCGGTCGCGCTGCGCCAGGCCTTCCGGCGTCAGGGCCAGGCGCCCCAGCCGGTCCCCGGCCAATCCGTCCACGCCGGATTGGTAAAACACCACACTGGGGCGAAACGCCGCCACCTCGGGTAACACGGCACGCAGGTGTTCCAGATACTGCCGGTCCCCGGTCCCATCCGGAAGTCCGATGTCGATCCGGCTGCGCTGCTTGCGAAAGGGGAAATTATTCTCCCCGTGCATGGAGACGGTCAGCACCTCGGAATCGTCTTCGAACATACTCGCCGTACCGTCTCCCTGGTGGACATCGAGATCCACTACCGCGGCCCGCGCCGCCACCCGGTCCCGCCGCAGCACGTGGATCGCGACCGCCAGGTCGTTGAACACGCAGAAGCCGGAGCCCTCGGCTCGAAACGCGTGATGCGTGCCGCCCGCCAGGTTGCCTCCGAAGCCGGTGGCCATCGCGTCCCGGGCCGCGGCTAAGGTTCCCCCCGCGCTGGCCAGGCTGCGCCGCACCAGCGCCTCGGACCACGGGAAACCGATCCGGCGCATGATGCGCGGGTCCACCGACCCATCCAGAATGGCCTGTACGTATGCCGGATCGTGGGCGAGCGCAAGCTCCTCCGCCCTCGCAGCGGGCGCCGGCCGCAGATCGAATGCAGGGTGCCCTGCCAGCAGCGACCGCACCAGTCGGTATTTCTCTGCCGGAAACTTGTGCCCGGACGGCAACGGCAGCCTAAGGTAATCGCTGTAGTACAAGGTTAGCAAACTCATAGCCCCTCAAAGTTAACCAACGGGGACTACCCAGTTATACCAGCCCTCGGTTAGATTAACCCCTATGAAGCAGACTCTTGTATCCTTTTTGGCGGACGATCAAGGCCAGGACTTGATTGAGTACACCCTGCTCATGGCCTTCGTTGCCCTGGCATCGGCTGCTTTGTTCCTCGGCTCCGGCAGCAGCATCTCCGGTATCTGGAGCACTTCCAACAGCCAACTGGCATCCGCCAACACGCAGGCGTCGTGATCAGGCACCCATCTCTTTGCGAATCGCGTCGGCAATATTGGCGCTGAATTGCTCCACCTGGGCAAGGTCCGGCCCCTCCACCATCACCCGAGCCAGAGGTTCCGTTCCCGAAAATCGTACCAGCACCCGTCCGGCGCCGCCGAATGCCTCCTCTACCCGGCGGATCTCTGAAGCCACGGAAGGCAATTCGGTCAGGCTCTTCTTTTCGCGCACGCGCACATTGACCAGGCGCTGCGGATACACCTTCAGATCGCCCGTCAATTCGTCCAGCCCCATTCCGGACCGGCGCGCGATCTCCATCAGCCGGATCGCGGTGAGCATCCCGTCTCCGGTGGTCGAGTACTCCCGGAAGATCACGTGGCCCGATTGCTCTCCGCCCAGCGAGGCGCCCAGCCGGACCATCTCTTCCAGCACGTACTTGTCTCCCACCGGCGTCCGCACCATGCGGATGCCGTCTTCCTTCAGCGCCCTCTCCAGCCCGAGATTGGACATCACCGTGGACACCACCACATCGCCCGGCAGGCGCCCCTGCGATTTGAGGGCCCGCCCGGCAGCCAGCAGCACGCCGTCGCCATCCACGATCTTGCCGCTGGCCGAAACAAATATGGCGCGGTCGGCATCGCCGTCGAAGGCGACTCCGAAATCGGCGCCGCGCGCCACTACGGCTTGCTGCAAAGCGCCCAGGTGCAGCGCCCCGCAATTCAGGTTGATGTTGCGCCCGTCCGGCTGGCAGCAGATCGTTTCCACCTCCGCCCCCGATTCGGCGAATAACTCCGGGGCCAGCCGGTAACTGGCGCCGTTGCCGCAATCGATCACCAGCCGGACCCCATCCAGCCGGGTGTCCACCGTCGAGAGCAGATAGTCCAGGTACCGCCGCGCCGGCGCTTCATCCACTTTCAGCTTCGCGGCTTGCGGCGCAATGCCGGTGTCGAGCAGACGAAAAATCTCCTGCTCGATTTCGTGCTCCTCTTCATCCGGAAGCTTGAAACCGCTGTGCCCGAAAACCTTGATTCCGTTGTCCTGGTAAGGATTGTGCGAAGCGGAAATCATTACACCCGCCACGAAGGCCTCGCTCCGCGTCAGGTAAGCCACGCCCGGCGTCGTGATCACCCCCGCGTAGCGCACCCGCACACCCTGGCTCTCCAGCCCCCCGGCCACCAGCTCCGCGATCCACGGACCGCTCTCCCGCGTGTCCACTCCGATCAGCACTTCGGGATCTCCACCGGCCGCCAGGTCCCGGCCCAGAGCCGTTCCGAAGGCGTAGACCGTGGCGCGATCCAGCGGCGCTTCTCCTGCCACACCGCGTATCCCGTCCGTGCCGAACAGTTGTTTCGCCAAAATCTCTCCTTTAGCCCCCACCCACTTGCACCACCACTTCCGACGTTCCCGAGAATCTCACATACGGATCCCCTACGGATACGTTGACTTTGATGCTGCCCGAACCGTTAACCCCGGAAAGGTCCACCGGATCGGTGGTCACCGCCGTGATGCGCTCCACCCTGTCGTGCGGACCCTGGATGCCGACCCTCTCCGGGATCACCCGATACCGCGCCGGCGCCGCTCCCGCCCACCGCACGTGCACCGGAACCGAACGCTCCAGATGGGTATCGAACTGGATCCGCACCTCCGACGGGATCGCCCGCACCAGGTGTACGCCGCGCGCGAGCCGCACGTTGCCGTCTCCGATCGTGAACGTGTGCAGCCCCGGACCTATGTTGCCCACGTCCAGCACCACTTCGGGCCGCACACCGTCGCCCACCCCGCGCAGTTCGCCTGAAGGCCCCTCCAGCTCCAGCACCACCGTTCCCACCGGTTCCGACGAGATCTCGAGGTTCCCCGGAACGTGATTGAACTCCAGCCGCACCGGGGTGAACGTCGCCACCTCGGGCTCGCTCGCCACCAGTGCCCAGATCACGAACGCGATCGCCAGCGACAGCAGTTTCCAACCGGCGTTCTTAAAGACCATTCCGCTCGCGCGCTTCAGCCAGGCAATCATGGCTTCACCCGCTCTCCCGGCGGCCGCACGCCGTCGTCGGCGGCAAGCGGAATATCCGCGGGGAATTCCCCAATCTCGCTGGTGGTCGGGTGGCGGACGCCGAAGTGGCGCTTGATGCGCTCCTCCGCTTCGGGCAACTGGATTCCCTGGATCAGCTCTCCGTATGCCGCGATCGAGATGCGGCCCGTCTCTTCGGAGACTACCAGCGAAAGGCAGTCCGTTTCTTCCGTGATCCCGATGGCCGCGCGATGCCGCGTTCCCAGCTTGAGTGAGGGGCCGATGGTGAGTGGCAGAAAACAGGCCGCCGCCGCGATCCGGTCCTTCTGCAAAATCACCGCCCCATCGTGCAGGGGCAGGCCGGGCCGAAAGATCGAGAGCAGCAGGTCCCGCGAGATTTGCGCGTCCAGCACCACGCCGCTCTCGATGAACGTGCGCAGCCCGATGTCCCGCTCGAACACGATCAGCGCGCCGGTCTTGTCGCGCGAGAACTGGTCCACCGCCAGCAGGATTTCGCTCAACGCTTCCGGCTCCCGGAATCCGCGGCCGAAGCCGAACCAGTTCTTCCTGCCGATGCGCGCCAGCGTGCGCCGGATCTCGCTCTGGAACAGCACGATCACGGCCAGCCCGAGGTACGGCACAATAAAGCTCAGCACCGACCGCAGCGCCTCCAGCCCCGCCCACGTCGCCACCGCGTAGATGCTCAGCATGGCCAGCATCCCGATCAGGATGTGTCCGGCGCGCGTGCCCCGTACCACCATCAGGGCCTCGTACACCACGAACGCCACCAGCAGGATGTCGATGATCGCCGCCACGTCAAAGGCGGGCAGCGATCGCATGAGGCGCGCGACCAGCATGGGCAGTCTGGTCCCATCTTAACCCGCGGACATCGCAGGCGGGCTAGCCCCAATGGATACAATGAATTATGTCATTCGTAACGGTGCCCGAGGCGATCCAGGAAATCCGCGCCGGGCGCATCCTGGTCGTAGTCGACGACGAGGATCGCGAGAACGAAGGCGACCTCACCATCGCCGCCGAAAAAGTCACCCCCGAGATCATCAACTTCATGGCCGCCCACGGCCGCGGCCTGATCTGCCTCGCCCTCACGCCCGAGCGCTGCGACTACCTTCGCCTCCCCCTGATGAGCCCCACCAATACCTCGAACTTCGGCACCGCCTTCTGCGAATCCATCGACGCGCGCGACGGCGTCACCACCGGCATCTCCGCCGCCGACCGGACCCGCACCATCCTCCAGGCCATCGACCCCAACTGCCGCCCCGCCGATCTTGCCCGGCCCGGCCACATGTTCCCGCTTCGCGCCCGCGAAGGCGGCGTCCTGGTGCGCGCCGGACAGACCGAGGCCAGCGTCGACCTCGCCCGCCTCGCCGGTCTCACTCCCGCCGGCGTCATCTGCGAAATCATGAACGACGACGGCACCATGGCCCGCGTCCCGCAGCTCGTGGAGTTCTGCCGCCGCCACGGCCTCAAGATGATCTCTGTGGCCGAGTTGATCCGCTACCGGCTGAAGCACGAAAAATACATCCGCCGCACGGCCTCCGGGGCCATCCAGACCGAATTCGGCGAGTTCACCGCCATCGCCTACACCAGCGATCTCAATCCCGAATACCACCTCGCCCTGGTCCGTGGCGATGTCGCCGGCCAGGAAAGCGTCCTCGTCCGCATGCACTCGCGCTGCGTCTTCGGCGACGTCTTCGGCTCTTCCGCCTGCGACTGCGCGCGCCTCGTCCGCTGTTCCTTGCGTGCCATCGCCGAAGAGGGCCGCGGCGTCCTGGTCTATCTGCACGAAACCGGTCCCGGTTTCCGCGTGGAAGCCTCGCCCGCCGATGGCGCCAGGATGGTCTCCCACTCGCGCGACTTCATGCATTACCAGGGCGACGCCGGCCAGCGTCTGTTGCAGCACGAACACGGCATCGGCGCCCAGATTCTCAGCGACTTGGGCCTGCACACCATTCGCCTCCTCACCAACCACCCCCGCAAAATAGTTGCACTGGAAGGGTTTGGCATTGAGATCGTAGGCCAGGTGCCGATCGGATAGGCGGCGGTGGAACTTTCCGCCCCGTTCCCCGTTAATATCAGTCAGGAGCCTCCGTCCTGATGAATATGAAGGCACAACTGCTTACCGCGACGTTGTTCACCAGCTTTTCCGGCGTGCTGTTCGCCGCCGATCCCATACTGCTCAACCTGGTCATGCCGGATGCCAAGGTGGTGGCTGGCGTCAACGTGCAGCAGGCCAAAGGCACTCCGTTCGGCCAGTTCATCCTGGACCAGATGCAGACCAACGACGCCCAACTGCAGGCTCTCATCGCGCTCACCGGGTTCGACCCGCGTCGCGACGTCAACGAGCTGCTGGTGGCCTCCGATGGCGCTCCTAAGAGTCATAGCGGCCTCGCGCTTGCACGCGGCACGTTCGACGTGGCCATGATCACCGCCGCCGCCACGCAGCACGGCGCGGTGACCGAGGTCTACGGTACCACCACCATCATCGAAGATCCCAAGCAGGAGGGCGGAATCGCCTTTCTCAACTCGACGACCGTAGCCGCCGGCGATATCGCCAGCGTAAAAGGCGCCATCGACCGCCAGACGATGGCGCAGCCCCTGCCCGCCGCCATCCTGGTAAAGATCAACCAGTGGAGTACGTCTCAGGACGCGTGGGGCATCACCACCGTGCCGCCCTCCAGCCTTGCG
>DATJYJ010000187.1:0-42279 GCA_035578025.1 Verrucomicrobiia bacterium | reverse complement strand
CCATAATACCGCCGAGGAAGAGTTGACTCGGTCGCTCGAACCCTTCGCTGCACATCCCATGCCCTTGATCGAATGGCGCCATCACGCTGCGCTGGCCCGGCTGCTGGCCTCGCGCCGCCGCCCGGCGGCTGCCCGCGAGTCATTCGCCCGCGCCGAAGTGTTGGTCCAGGGCCTGGCCGCCAGTATCCACGATCCGGCCCTGCGCGATATGTTCCTCCAGATCCGTTCTGTTCGTGAAGTTCTGGCCCGCGCCACCGCAACCTAAAAAGTCAGCTCAGTTTACAACGCAGTCTGGTAGTTGTACTCGCCACGCGTAACTGCGACAGCGCGGGCGCCCGGCTTTGGAAGTAACGGACCCGAGACGAGGCGACCGCTGGCGCAGCGCAGGACCAGCGGAGGGCAACACCTCGCCAATAGCGTCACGTCCCCGCGGAAGTCTTCGGTCGCATCGGGCGTTCCCTCCCAAGGCCCTGGCGCTGTCGAGCAGGGCATTCGTGGCGATGGACCGATTCCTGGATCGTGGCGCGAGCGGTCCGGTGCATCCGGTGAACGCGGGATTGGTCGTCCATGCCCAGGAATATCCGCGGTAGAGCGCAACAGGCCGCCTGAAAGGCGGCTGCGGCCAGGATTGGCCGCCCCACAGTTTGTAACACGGTAGCACTAGTTTTCCGGGCCCGCGCGGAGCCTCGATTCACGACTCTTCTTCCTCCACCGGGTCGACCTCGCGATGTGTGGCCAGGGCTTCCTCGCGCAGGAGCTCGACGGTGGGGGAGAGCAACTCCCCCAGCGTCGTGTCGGGAAAGGCTCGGTTGACGCAACGAAAGGAAAAAGGCTTATAGTTTCGTTAGGGGTTTCTTAACGAAACGATTCTTACGCTATGGCCAGCGGTGAAAAGAATCCGAGCCTTGGCCGGTATATCGTCAATAGGGCCGGCGACGAATCGTTCCGGGCGTTTGTCCCGCCGCCTTTGCCGCCGAATCCGCCGGTTAAGCTCGACCCGCTTCAACGGCTTCTCGAAGAAGCGAACCAAGCCTTGGGCCGGCTCGACGGTCTGGCCTTGATCCTGCCCGATCCGTCGCTGTTCATTTAACTCTACGTCAGAAAAGAGGCCGTGCTTTCGTCGCAGATTGAGGGCACGCAATCCTCGCTTTCCGATCTCCTGCTTTTCGAGAGTGAGGAAGCACCAGGCGTTCCGTTGGAAGACGTCCAGGGAGTCTCCAACTATGTGGCTGCCATGAACCATGGCCTGCGCCGGCTGCAAGAAGGATTCCGACTCTCGCTGCGTCTCATTCGCGAGATTCACGGAATTCTACTCGCGCACGCCCGCGGGAGCGACAAGCATCCGGGCGACTTCCGCACGAGCCAGAACTGGATCGGCGGTACACGCCCTGGCAATGCAGCGTTCGTTCCGCCTCCACCAGAAGACGTGATCGAATGCATGGGCGCGCTCGAGACTTTTCTCCATCGTGATCTTCCGGATATGCCGCTGCTCGTCAAGGCTGCACTAGCGCACGTTCAATTCGAGACGATCCACCCGTTCCTGGATGGCAATGGTCGATTGGGCCGACTGCTCATCACGTTCTTGCTGTGTGCCGCCGGCGCGATCCGAGAGCCGATTCTGTACTGAGTCTCTACTTCAAGACGCACCGCCAGCGCTATTACGAACTTCTCGATCGAGTGCGGGCAACCGGAAATTGGGAAACCTGGCTGGAGTTCTTTCTGGCCGGCGTCAAAGACACCTCTGCGCAGGCTTCACAGAGTGCGCACCAGATCCTTACGTTGTTCGAGGAGGACCGGCGGAAGATCGAACGGCTCGGACGGCCCGCCGCATCTATTCTCCGCGTACACCAGCACATGCAGCGCAAGCCAATTCTCTCCATTCCCGCAACGGCCGAACAGCTATCGGTTTCGGCTCCTACCATTGCCAAAGCGATCCAGCACATGCACAAGCTCGGAATCGTCCGCGAGACTACCGGAAAGCAGCGGCACCGACTCTTCGTCGCTTTCACGCCGGCCGGCAGCGAATCGGAAAGGCAACAGAAAATCAATGGCACGACCCCGGCACAGTGCGGGATAATGCGGATGAAATTGGGGTCGATCGTGTCTAAGTTATTGAAAAGCTGGTCGGGCCGCCGAGATTTGAACTCGGGACCTCTTGCACCCCAAGCAAGCGCGCTAGCCAGGCTGCGCCACGGCCCGATCCTTTGAAGATACCCTCACTTTACCACAGACCTCATTCGTTCAGCTTTCCCACGCGCCGTCAGAATTCATAGCGCAGGCCCACACGCAGCATTCGCGGGGGCTGGATCGCGACGGGCAGACGGAGATTGAATGCCGGACCACTAAGGTCGCTCTCCTGCAATCTCTGCGCAGCGTTCGTCGCGTTGAGAAGATCCGCTGAAATAGTCAGTCGGCCGGGCCGCAGATCGAAACCACGGGCGAGCCGCAGGTTCCAGTTGGTGACGTATTGCGCCCGATTGCCCCCCTCGGGACTCCCGCGAACCGTCGTCGCGACCAGAAACGGACCTTGAGGCAAGCCCGTCACCAGAAGCTGTCGCGCAAATACCAGGCCGTCCGTGTACCCGGCGACACTGGCCAACTCGAGCCCGCCCGCCGCGCGAGGCAGCCGGTAAATCGCCTGGAGCTTGCCCACGAATGCCCGATCGACAAAGCTGCGGCCCGCGGCATGGTTGGCCGTGTTGGGGTCCTGCAGCAGAGCGCCGATCACTCCCGGGTCGTTCTCATAGAATGCGTCTCCCGGGTTGGTGGGCCCGAATGACTTCTCCGCTACGAACGAGACGTGAAGCTCGAGGCCGCGCTGCGCAGTGGCGGCTTCCGCGACCAGGCCCTCGTGCAGCATGCGGAGTCCCGGCGGATTCGTCAGCAGATAACGGTCCTGACCGAGCGTGGCCGGGTTCTGCGCGTACACGGTGAGCCGCTGGTCGTCGAACGTTCCGGGAATCCCGTCCGGGCCCGGGTCGAGGATTGAGACTGGCGTGAACGCCGAGGCGGGCACGGCGGTGTCGAGTGCGGCGATCCGGTCCTTGTCGTCGCGGCGAAACAGATGCACGCCCGCCTTGTTCGAGCCCCCCGGACGGAACTCCGCGGCGACGTCGAACTCGTCGCTGTAGGGTCTGCCGAGCGATGGCGAGATCGAGGAGTATGGTCCTCCGAAACGCGCCAGCAGACTGCCTTGCTGCGCACTTGTAAACTGGATGCCGGGGTTGGTTGTGATCCATTGATATAAGCTCCCGCCCAGGCTATTCGGATTTCCGTAGTCGAGATACCTCCCGGCGAGCGGAGCATACATCCTGAAATACAAGCCTCGCAGAACCAGCCCGTGTGAATGAGGCACCTGCCAGGCGAATCCGGCTCTTGGAGATATGCTGTTCCACGCGATCAGGCCGGGCTGTGCGGCAAAGGTACGCGCTGCACTGAAAACACCGCCGGGGCTGGATTGCGCGGGGAGCGAGCCGCGCGAGAAGTCGGCCATCACGCCCAGGTCAACCGATAGCGAGTGCCGCCACTCAAGCTGGTCCGCGAGGTAGCCGCGGAAAGACTGCACGATCTCGCGCGAATCCAGCGGCGTGTTGAATTCAGCGATGAATGCCGGCGCGCCGCCGGCGGTGACCAGGTTCATGCCGGAGGGCGTATCGAACCGGTTGCGCGGTTCGGAATACTCCCAGTCCCCGCCCGCCAGAATGCGATGGCGGCTCCCCCGCATCTCGAGAAGAACCGGCTGCCATGCCGCGGCGATCTCGTGACGCGGCCGCACGGCCAGATTGGCCAACGGCGGCGCTCCCGTCACCGTGCCACCCAGGAGCTCGATGCGGCTGGTTCCGGATGGCGCGGTGCCGGTATCCAGGTGCGCAATCGAGTATGCGTATCGCACTTCCAGCGCGCCTGCGCCACTGCTCGTGGGCAGAAGGTGTGTCCACCCCACCTGGATCGTGTCCAGGTGATCGACCTCCTTCTGGCCGGAAAATCCGCCCGGCAGAACAAACGAGGGCGCCATGCGATTGCCGGTGAGAGCTTCCAGCCCCGCAGGCACGCCGCCGTCCGAGAGATTGATCCTCGACCCGCTGTACAACGTATCGAGCCGGTCCCGCGCACCGGCGCGGACGCGTCCCCGCACGTTACCGAACAGCAGGCGGCTGGCCTGAGCGGTTCCCGGCGCGGCGAGCGGCTCGGTCTGGGAGGCCCACTGCGCGGCACCGGAGGCGTAAATGTCGGCGCGCCTCCCCAGAGCTCCGCCGATTTCGAACCGGTTCCGGGTCAACCATCGAAAGAGCTGCGTCTGCCGCACCAGGCCACGCTCCGCGGGAGCGGGCAGATTGTCCGATGAAAGCGCAGAGCCGGTGTACGCCGTCGATAGCGCTCCATGCCACGATGCGCGCGGTTCGGCAACAAACAAGCCGACATCGGCAGCCCCACCCGACCCCGGCGCCTGAGCGAATGCACTGCTCACGACGACCTGCTCCAGCGCCTCCACTTCGGGATATGCCGCTGGGAAGCCGGGCTGGTAAGAATCAGTCGCATCCATGCCGTGAATGCGGAACTGGGTTTCGGTCCAGGAAAACGCGCGCTCCGACTCGACGGCCAGCCGGTTGTCGCTCAGGCCGGTGAAATCCAGTGGCACCGTCACGCTGGATGGCTCGCGGCTCATCAGTGTCCCCGTCAGGCTGAGCCCTTCGGGAAAGCGCCGGCCGCGAGTATCGTCGTCCCAGAGGCCGGGCGTCCAGGCCCGCGATGTTGTGGCTCGCGCCTCCCCCGATCCTGTAATCACAAGGTCGATGTGCGTCGTCTCGAGAGCTGCCACGAAGACTTCGGCGCCCGAGAGAGTGTATCGTCCGTAGGGCAGCGTGACCCAAAGGACGCCGTTCGCGCCGGCGTGAACCAGGGCCCTGAATCCGGCGCCGCCCGCGATCGAAACCGGCGCACCGGGGAGCCGTCGGCCGTCGGCCGCAAGCACGGTGCACTCGATCTGTCCCGTGGTCAACTGCGCCGGCAGTTCTCGGGAAGCAAGCATCAGGGCCAGGAATGCAAGCGCGCGTCCCATGAGTTGCCGCGAGTTTACGCCGCGGCGGAAATGGTCAAAACCGGAATCGCAACGTCGCTTGAAGATTGCGCGGCCCGCCGGTTTGCAGAAGCGGCGCCAGGCCGCTGCCAGGGCTGCCGGTCCCCAGCATCACGTTCAACATCGACGTCGATTGGCCGAAGACGGCGCTGCTCAGGTACTTGACCGGGTCGCCGAAATTGGCCCGGTTGGTCAGGTTGAAAGCCTCCATGCGCACCTGAAGAGCGTACCGGTCCTTCCAGTGAAATTCCCGCCGCACCGCCAGGTCGACCTGCGACATGCCAAACCCCGAGATGACATTGCGCCCAAGCGTGCCTTGCACCTCGGCTGGCGCGGGAGTGAAGGCACCTGGATTGAGCCTCCGGCCTCCGGGAGCCGAGCTTTCGTCAATCCAGATCGGGACGCCGGGTACCAAATTCGGCCGAAATGCGTTGGTCAGGGCGATCCCTTGATACTGCTCGTTGTCCAGCACGGTGATCGGGAATCCGCTTCGGATCTGCCACAACGCGTCGATCCCCCATCCGCCGAGATACCGCGTGGCACCGGCGCCTCGCCTCGGCACTTCATAGGTGAGCGTCGCGGTGAGCGCGTGGCGCAGATCGAAATCGCTGGATGCGTGATCCAGCAGGCGGCTCGCGCCCGGGCCCGCCCACATCAAAAACGCGTCGCTCGATCCGTCGTCGAGCGAGTGCGACCACGCGTACGAGACCAGCGCCTGCAATCCCTCCAGCACCCGCCTGCGGTATTGTACCTGGAGCGCTTCGTAGGTCGAGGATCCATGATTGGTGGTCAGGGCGAGCAAGGCGGTCGGACTGCTGCCCGCGCCTCCGACCTCGCGGCGCAACAGGCGCCGTCCTGCCGAGCCCACGTAACCCGCGCTCAGGGCGTCGTGCGCGCTCAGCGCCCGGTCGAGCGTCAGGTTCCACTCCAGCAATCGCGGCAATTGCAGGTCGGGCCAGAAGCCGTAACTCAACAGCGAGGAAAACAGCCCGTGAATGCCGCTGGTCAATTGCTGGATGTTCAATGGTCCGCTATTGATCAGATCGGTGGCGATGCTCAGGCTCGAGTCGTAGAAGATTCCGGCTCCGCCGCGAAGTACCGTGCGCCCGCTCTTGTCGAGGCGCCAGGCCGCGCTCAGGCGGGGCGCAAAATTCGTGTAGGTCTCCGGCCACAGCGCCTGTCGATCCTGATACACCGTGTTCGTATCGGGGTGCAGAAAGTAAGGATACGGCTGATCCTCAGGAAACGGCGGGGGGCTGTACTCCCAGCGCAAGCCCGCCGTCAGGGTAAGCCGCGGGTTGATCTGCCACGTGTCTTGCACCCAGAGAGAGAGTTCGGTGACGCGCGCGGTGCGGCTCAGGGCAGGCGATGTTCCCAGCCAGAGATTCTTCTTGTCCGTAAGCTCGGTGATGTTGTCGGCGATGGCGCTCAGCGAAGCCATGGCATCGCGGCGGATGGGCACGATGCCCCGGTAGTCCCCGCCGAACCGCACGGCATGCGCGCCTCGATTCCAACCGGCCGAGGTCACGTACTGAAATTGGCGCTGCCGCCGCACTCCTTCCTGTCCCACCACCACCTGTCCCACGCCGCCGACGTAGAAGCGCACCAGCGCGTCGCAAGTGCCGGCTTGTGGAAACAGGAACGAGGTCATCGGCTCCAGGTCGCAACCCGAAGCCGACGGCTGCCCCGGCTTGGCCCATCCCGATTCGGCATCGGCCTGCGATTCGTTGGCCCGGATGTCCAGCGTCCACCGGGCCGATGGGCGGATATTCAACCCGAGCGTCAGGCTTTTGAAACGCAGATCGAGCCGGTTCACCTCGATCGCTCCGAACTGGTTCGAGGAAGCAGAATCGGTGTAGCGGCCGAACAGCGTGGTGCGCGTGCCGATGGTGTGATCGATGCGCGCCAGGCCCGAATCCAATGCGGAAGGACGGAGATTCCGGCCGTACCACGCCGCCAGGCCGCTGCCCAGGTCGGCGCCGTTCGGCTCGGGATAGAGGTTCAGCGCCGGCAGCACCCAATCGGCCGCCGCGGCGCGGGTCGCATCCGAAGGCACGGGCTGCCGCGAAACGTAGGGCCCGCGAAAGACCAGGTGCTCGTACGCCGCAAAGAAGAAGGTCCGATTGCGCCGGATGGGTCCGCCCAGCGACGGTGCCACATCCTGCAGCCGCAGGGCGGCCCGGCCCTCTCCGCTCTCGTTCGCGAACCAGTCGTTCGCCGCCCCGATCTCGTGGCGTACGCGGTAGGCGATCGAGCCGTGGAAATCGTCGGATCCGGTCCGGCTGGTGATTGCGATCGTGGCGCCGGGAAGGCGTCCTACTTCGTCGGCCGCGATCGAGGTGCGCACGCGGAATTCGTCGACGGCTTCCAACGGGAGAAGCGAATCCAGGCTGCCGAACGCGCTCAGTGCGGGCAGCGTTCCGCCGGTGGTCTGCGCCGCCAGCCCACCGGCTGAGACGCCCGTGTTGGCGCTGGTTCCGTCGACGGTGAAGTAGTTGGTGTTGGGCCGCTGCCCGTTGGCGGTGAACTGCCCGGCTTCGCCGCGGGTTGCCGGAGTGACATTGGTTCCCGGCGCAAGCTCCACCAGACCCAACAGCCCGCGCCCGTTCAACGGCATTCGCTGGATTTCGTCGGGATAGACGCGCGCCCCGATCGAAATATCCTCGTGGCTGAGCAGGGGCACGGTGCCCTCCACGCTGATCGTCTCCTGCACCGCTCCGACAATCAGGTTGAAATCGACGCGCGCTCCCGCCACCAGTCCGACGCGGACATCGAACCGGACCATGCCGATAAATCCCTGCTTGCGGACGGTGACTTTGTAGAGCCCGGGCTCGAGCGAGCCGACAATATACGTCCCGTCCGGTTCCGTGGCGGTAGTGCGTCGGAACCCGCTTTCCTCATTGACCGCGCTGATGCCGGCTTCCGGAACGCACGCACCCGAAGGATCCAGCACACGGCCATGCAGGAAAGCCGAGCGTTGCGCCCACGCCGGCCCACCGAACCACAGAATTGTTAAAAGAGCAGGGACGAGGGGCCCGGCATTCATTTGCTCTGCCTTACGTCATCGTACGACAGAAGACGCAGGCATTGCTCGTTATCCCGGGTGAATTGGGCCAGCGCGGTCAACAACTGTGATGCAGCATCCGCGCCCTGGGGGCGAATTGCCGCCGTTGTGCCGGCACTGACGCCCAGCACCTCGGCCAACAGGATTTCCATGCGGCGCCCCGAGGTGAACAGTTCTTCGGCAGCGGCCTGCCAGGCCGAGGCTGATGACGCGGCAGGTGAACTGCCGGCAGCGCCCAATCCGGAAAGAACCGGGTGCACGGTACTGGCGATTTTCTGAAGATCTTTTGCCAGTGCGGCAGCGTGCTCGGCGCCTAGCGCGTGCAGCGTGCGGCGATCGCCGGGCCGCATGCCGGTTTCCGCTTCCGCCGGGAACTGCCGCGCCAGGCGCCGCAGAGCGTAAACGCGCGACATAGCGGAATCGGTCCAATCGAGCACCTGCCCGCTGAATCGCTCGAACTGCGGACGGCCACCGAGGCGCTCTTCCAGCCGCGCCGGATATTTAGGTGCTTCGGGGCCGGCCGCATCACGAGTTGCCGGCTCCTCTGCCGGCGGGTTGCTTGCGGGCAAACTCGGGTCATTGAACCGCACCACCACGTGGGGCAGCCGGTCCAGGAGTGCATGAAGCTGTTGCTGGTGCTGGTGCGAAACTCCGGTGCCGCTGACTACTACGTCGCGACCCTCGCGATTCACTTCGATGGGATCGCCCAGGTCCGCGCCCACCTGGTGCAACGCGGAGAACACCTGCAACTGCTCGGCGTAGGCGGAGGGTTCCTCAGGCTCCGGCGCCGGCGGCGTATCGTGAAGAGGAACCGGCGGCATGTCCGGTTGGCGAGACATGCCGCCGGCGGTTCCAGCTAACGTGCTTGCGGGAAGTGTTTGCTGGTCAACCAATTCCGTCATTTCCACCCACTCGCGATTGCGGAACTCGAAGCGCCCTTCCACGGCCTCGAAATCCGTGGCGCGCATTTTGAGGGTCGCACTGGTGAGCTCGCTTTCCCCGGTAGTGGTCTTGATGATGTATGAATCCTTGTCCGGCGTCTCGACTCGGTCCTGCTTGCGGGCAAGCTGGTCCCGCCACCGGGAGAAGGCTTGCGCGCTGAGCGGATCGCTCCAATCGTAGTGGGCCGTCTGGAACAGCGCCGCGATTTCGGGTTCGCCGGGTGCGGTCACGTTCGCTCCATAAATCACTCGCGTGATCTGCCGCCGGCTGGTGGTGATGCGCAGCCGCTTGGCGGTGTGGGGGCGGGCTTCGGAAACCGCGACCGCTTTTTTCAACAGCGCGGCGGCTTCCACTTTCGGAGTCTCTCCCAGCTTGTGAATCGCGACGAACGCCAGCGCCAGCACCGCCGCGCCCGTCAGCGCCCAGCGCAGCGGCGCGCCCTGATGCGGGGAGAAGAACCGCGCCAGGCGCGCCGCCACGGATTGCGACGCCGGTTCGGTGTCCACGGATTCAAAATCGAGAGGTTTCCAGGGAGCCGGAGCCGGCGGGAGGCCTTCCGTTAAAACGCTCTTGCGATATCGAACGCAATCGGCGATCGTGGCCTCGAGCGCCTCGACTTCACAGCGGCACTGCCAGCAGGCTTCCAGGTGCGAGCGGAGCTGCCGTGCCTTCCGGCCGGAGAGCTCGCCGTCCAGGTAGCGCAGCAGCAGGCCGTCTTCGGGGTGGCGCATTTCGAAGTTACTCATCGCGCACCCTCTTCAACCGCACCATGGCGCGGCGCAAAAATTCGCCCACGGCCGACGCACTGATTCCCAGCACCGAACCGATCTCCGGGTAGCGCAGTCCTTCCATGCGGAGGAACAGACAGCGGCGCTGCTGCTCGCTGAGCCCGGACACCGCGTCGTGGAAGCGCCGCATCCGTTCGCGCTCGATCAACTCGCTCTCCGGTGTGCCGCTGCCCACAGCATACCGCGCGCCCAGTTCCGGCTCGAACGGCTCCTCGGAGTGCTGCCGGGTGAGAATCTTCAAACCGAGATTGTGCGCCACCCGGAAGACCCACGCCCGCGGATTCTGGATATCCTCGCCCTTCCGCAGGGTGGCGTAGAGGCGTAGAAAGACTTCCTGAGTCGCTTCCTGGGCCTGCGGAGGAGGGAGCCCGATGGTGAGCAGGTAGCGGTAAACGTCGTCGCGCGCCTCTTCGAACAGCCGCGAGACCTGGTCCCGAAGACCCGTGCCGGACCGTTCCTGGCGCATAGAGTCCACGAAATGTTCGTCGGACGCGAATGACGACATTACCTCTACAGCCAAAGACCCGCGTCCCGTACTTTCAACTACACTCGCGAAAAGAAATTTCCAGTGTAGTTGGTTTCTCCCTTTCCGGGTCTTAGTAACGAATCGTAAGGCACAAACTGAACTCTGCAACCCAATGCCGGAACCGACTGTTTCCATTACCATCGTGACTTTCAACAGCAGCCGGTACATCCGGCGCTGTCTGGAAGCCGCTCTGGCACAAAAGGATGTCGGCCTCGAAGTGGTGGTCGTCGACAACGCCTCTACTGACGGCACGCGGAAAATCCTGCGGGATTTTCGCCGCCGGATCCGGGTGATCGCCAACCGCGGCAACGCCGGTTTCGCGGAGGCGCAAAACCAGGCGATTCGGGCGGGGCACGGCGATTGGGTACTCGCGCTTAATCCCGACGTGCTGCTCGAGCCTGATTTCGTCCGGCGCCTGGTGGATGCGGGGGAGCTGGATTCCGGGGCCGGAACCATTTGCGGGAAGTTGCTGTCGATCGGCCCCGGCTTCCAGCCGCTGCCCGAGCGCCGAATCGATTCCGCGGGAATTTTCTTCACGCCCACGATGCGCCACTTCGACCGGGGATGGCATGAGCCCGACAATGGCGTTTACGACCGGTCCGAATACGTGTTCGGCGCTTCCGCCGCGGCCGCGCTCTACCGGCGGACGATGATCGGAGACGTCTCCATCGACGGCAATTTCTTCGATCCGGATTTCTTTGCCTACCGGGAAGATGCCGACGTGGCGTGGCGCGCCCAGTTGCTGGGCTGGCGCTGCATTTATGCCCCCGAGGGGGTCGCCTGGCACGTGCGCACCATGATCCCCGGGGATCGAGGCAGCGTCGCGCCGGTCATCAACATGCACTCGGTGAAGAACCGTTTTCTGATGCGCATCAAGAATTCCACACCGGGCCTGTGCCGGCGCTGCTGGGTGCCCATGACCGCGCGGGACCTGGTGGTGATTGCCGGGTGTCTTGCATCCGAACCCAGGTCGCTGCCTGCTTTCTGGCGCCTGGCCCAATGCTGGCGTAAGGCCTGGGATGCCCGGCGCGAGATCATGAAGCGCCGGCGGGTGGACGATGCTGCGCTGGTCCGATGGTTCCGATTCGCACCTGCGGCCGAACCCCTGGAGTTGGAACCCGAGACTGCCAGCGCCAACGGCGTCCTGGCGCCCGACGCGGCTTAGAAGACAGGCTCTCGGCGATCAGTCTACAACCCTCACCTATGCAGGTTCAGCCGAAGGCTGATAGCTGAAAGCTGACTCAGCCCAACAGGTCCAGAGCCCCCTGCAGTTCGCTGCGCGCGTGCTGGTCGCCCTTGCGCGTGGTGACCTCGATCCCGCGTTGATACACCGCGCGCGCCTCTTCCGGGCGCCCTATCCGCTCCAGGGTCTGCCCGGCGTGAAAATACGTGGCGGCGTAATCGGGGTTGGCGTCCATCAGCGTCTGAAACTCGCGCATGGCGGATTCCAGGTCGCCGCCGTTGCGATATTCCATGGCCAGGCCGTAGCGAAGAAAACTGTCCTGCGGATTCTGCGCGACTAACGATTTCAGCGACTCCAGGCGGCTGCTCGACATCCTTGTGTTACTATACCCTGCGAAATGTCGTGCCCGTACTTTTACCCTCTGGAGATGCGCGGCGGAAGCGCCATGCTGCCGCTGGGGGAATCGTGGGCCGGCCTTTGCCGCGCCGTTCCCGGAGAGGATCTACGCCCGGATGAGACAGCCCTCCGCCAGTCCTGCAATCTGGGATACGCCCGCCGCTCCTGCCCGCGTTTCCCCGCAAGCGACGGTCCCGACGCCGTGCGCTTCACGATCTCCAGCCACCAGGGCGATACGCTCGGCATCTACTACGTAGTGGAGCGCGATCACCATCCGTTCGCCCATGGCGCGCTGGCCTGTTCTCTCACCACCGGGCAATGGAGTCCCTCGCCGGCGGACGACACCCTCCTGCGCCAGGCGCAGGCGTATGTGGAGAGCTACCTGCGGCGCAGGAAGGATCTCTGAGTGGAAGGCACGATACAAGGCAAGCCGGTGCGCGAATCGGCCTACGAGTACTCCGAACTGGCCCTGCCCAACGATTCCAACGGCCTGGGAAACGTGCTGGGTGGAAAAGTCATGCACCTGGTGGATCTGGCCGCCGCCATCGCCGGCCTGCGGCACGCCCGCACCCCAGTGGTGACCGCCTCCGTCGATCACCTCGATTTCCTGCACCCCGTACACGTGGGCGAACTGATCATGCTGCGCGCCTCGGTGAATCGTGTTTTCCGGACCTCGATGGAGATCGGCGTCAAGGTTACGACCGAAAAGCTGCTCAACGGCGAACGGGTGCACACCTGCTCGGCATACCTCACGTTTGTGGCAATCGACGCCAACGGCAAAGCGATCCCGATTATCCCCGTGATTCCCGAAACGGATGAGGAAAAACGCCGCTACCGGCAGGCGGGGGAACGCCGCGATGCCCGCCTGGCTCTGCGCAGGAAGCTAAAAGCTGATACCTGAAGGCCGACAGCTACTCCTTGTACATGTACTTGATCGCCGGTTTGTAGAGCAGAAGATTGGGCCCGTCGGTGCGGTTCACCTTCAGGCAGCACTTGTCGTACCACTCGATCACACCGTGCAGGGTTTCGCCGTCGCGCAGCACGAAGACCATCGCGGTCTTGGCCTGCATCTGTTTCACGTAGTAAAAATTTTCCGCGTTGGTCTGATCCGGTGGAACGGGGCGCTTCTGCTGCAGTTGCTGGTTCTTGCGCGGGGGAGCGATCTGTTCCTTGATTTCATTTAGGGACGGACGAATGAGTTTACGATTGACAGCTTCCACAGGATGCCATCCTTGTGATGAGATAATTGCCGGCCGTCGCTACGTTTGCTGAAGCGGGCGGTTCGTTGGAAATGCTCCGACTTGAAACCATGAATAGCACAATGGCGGGGGCGCTGCAACGGTAGCAGGCTGGCCCGGCTGGCCCAAGAGCACCGCGCCCCAAGCTATTTGCCCTTCAGCCGCTTTTTCAGCCGCTCGAAGAAACCCTCCCTGGGTGGCGGCGCGGCCGACTCAGCCACCGCCAGGGGCGCCGGCGCCGCCACCGTGACCGGCGACGCGGACTCGCACGCCTGCTCTCCCGCCAGCCGGACGCTCTGCCCGATCATGGCAAACAGCCGGCGCACCCGCGCGCTGCCGTCCTTCTTCTCCGTGCAGATGGAAAACCCGGGATAGCGCCCCGCCAGCGGCCTCGCCGTGTAGGTCGCCTCCACCAGCAGCACCGGGGAGTAGCCTTTGAGGTTCCGCTCGATATACGCCGTCTCGTACCGGTGGTGTCGCAGGGACCAGACGAAAACCCGGAAGCTGTCGAAATCCCAGGGGGCGTGGCTGTCCGAACTTGTCGTCCAAAGCCAGATCTTCTTTTTCTGGTCTCCGTCCGCAATCTCTCCCAACGGGAAGTAACTCACGATGCGGCGGCCTTCGGCGTATTGTGCCACCTCGTCCGGTATCGCCATGGACAGCAGGCGCGTCAGTACCCATCCGCATTGGCCGCCCTGGGTGCGCACCAGGCTCCAACCATCCACGCGAACCGGAGGCTGTGTTTCCTGCATTACCGCTTCCTCCGCCTCGTCCGCCGGAGTGCGCGAGAGTTCTACCCAATCGGCCGGAGGAGGCGGCGGCTTGGGCGCGGGCGGCAGCGGGACCTTGGGCTCCTTCCTGGGTTTCTTCGGCGGCGTCTTCGACTTCTTCGTCGACGGCGGAATCAGCGGCGTGCGCGGCGCGTCGGTACGCGGCAAAAGCACGCTACGCAGCACGTCGAACTTATCGTTCTCCGTGAGCTGAACGAAGCTGGGGGATGCCAGCGCCGGCTGTGTGTGGATGTTGAGCGGCTGGTAGGTCGTGGCCACGCCTTGTGACGGCAGCTTAGCGGAAGCGTCGGCCAGGTCGCGCAACGCCTTCATGTCGGCGGCGGCCAGGAGCGAGCGCTCGTCGGTCCACCCTTCCTTACCGTCAGGTGTGTGGACGCGCAGAAACTTGCGCCGGGTCTGCAGAATCTCCAGGCGGTCGCCGTGCTTCACGGTGGTCACTGTGGACGACTGCATCGGGATGTCGCTGCGAATCTTCAGTTGGGCCGGCCCGACGTAGGCCTCGCCGATCGGTTTGGCGGCCGGCGGCCCGCTGCGGCAACCGGCCAGCGCAAACAACAGGATCGGCCACACCGCCCGAATCGCACGCAGGACACTTACTCTTGTTATGGAACCTGAAGGCACACCCGCCTATTAGTTTAACAGCCGATGTTATGAGAACCCAATCTACAATAGGGTCGTGGCGCTGTTGTTCAAGCGTACGATCCTGTTGGGCACCGGGCTCATTCTTCTGTTTGGGCTGACCATCGCGGCGTGCCTGTGGCTGATTCCGCAACCGCATCGTCCCTTGCAGTACATGGTCGCGGGGTCCGTGGCCACAGCGGTAGCACTGATCGGAGGATTTATCGCCCTCAGCCGGATGCCCGCCTCGAATCGTCCGGTCATACGAATCCGCCTCGCCCGCCGCAGCAGTCATTCTTCGTAATGGGTGCTTGATAACGCGGACCTTGTGGGTCTGCGAGTGCGGGTGCTAGACGGCCGCTGCCGCATGCTGCGCCATTGCCGGGCGTGAACAGGCGTTGTACAAGATGCGGCAGACCTCGGGCTCGTAGAACGGCTGAGCGAGCAAGTCGTATGCGCCCAGGTTCAAGGCCTCTGCCCAGAATCGGGCGTCTGCTTGCGGGTCGGTGACGATGACCTGTGGCTCCCGGGCGCATTCCCGCGCCAACCGGAGCACATCGAGCCAATACCCGTCGGGTAGAGCGGCTTCGGTCAGGATCACGTCGTAGGATTCCTGCTGAAGCTTGGCATGCGCATGCTGCACGCCATCGGCGTGATCAAGCACCAGGGGGAGTGCCTGCAGCATTCGTGAGAGGCGCCGGGCGTCCGCTTCCCGCCCGGAAATAAAGAGGATCTTGGACCTCATTCGCGCGCTCCTTCATGAAGCTTCTTTCATTCTAGCCCCTTGCTCAACACGACACAATGACAGTTACAAAAAAATTGGATAATGTCGAGGATTGTCGTATCTTTACGGACCGAGCACTCTATTTTTCGGGTTTCATGACCGCGACGCAGTCCAGATTGCGGTAAAGCTGGTTATGATCCAGCCCGAAACCCACTACGAAGCGATCGGGAATCTCGAAGCACCGGTAATCCACCGGCACCTGCACGATCCGGCGCGAGTTGCGGTCCAGGAAGGTGCACACGGACAGTGAATTCGGCGCCCGCCCCGCCAGTGTTTGCAACAGATAGCGCAGGGTGAAGCCGGTATCGACGATGTCCTCTACCAGCAGGACGTCCTCGCCCTCGATGCTTTCATCCAGATCCTTCGCGATGCGCACCACGCCGGGCGATCCGCTGCGGTTGGAAAAACTCGAAATGGCCAGGAAATCGATCTTTATCGGTACATCGAGATAGCGGGCCAGGGTGGTCAGAAAGAAGATCGAGCCTTTGAGCACTCCTACCAGCTTCAGCGTTCGCCCCTGGTAGTGGCGCGAAATCTCCGCCGCCAGCTCCCGTATGCGGGCGTCGATCTGCTCACCGGTGAACAGGACCCGATCGAGCCCCGGAATCTCCAGCGCATTCATGAGTGCACCGGCCGCTCGGCCAGACCGTATTTGAACACCAGGTTCTCGAAGTCTTTCTGGTAGAAGACCTGGATGTTGAGGTGCGGGTAGAGCTCGCGCAAGAGCCTGACCTTGCGGTTCTTACGCGTGACCAGCGACTGCTTCATGGTGGTCAGCTCGACGTACAGGTCGAATTCCGGCAGGTAAAAATCGGGCGTAAAGCTCTCCAGAACGGTCCCATCCGGATGGTATTGAATCGGGAAGCTGCGCGGCTCGTACTCCCATGCGATCCGGTAGAAATCCAGGAGGTTGGCGAAGATCTCCTCGCTGGTATTGGCGAACATCTTCTTGCGCAGGGTGATGTTGCCCGGCGGAACGATGCCATAGCGGGACAGCTTGAAGCGCATTTGAAACTGAAGCTGCGCTTCGGCCGCCTGCGAGACGAACCCACGCTCCTTCAGGCCCGAGCTCTCCACGGCGGTCTGGATGAGTTCGGCCATCTGTTCGGTGGTGAGCGCCTCGCTGTTGAGCACCAGGTCGAACAGGTCGGCGGTGGCCTTAGTCTTGCCGAACTTGGCTTTCCGGTCGGCGCGATCGGCCGCTTCCATCTCGAGCAGGAGTTGGCGCGCCGCCGCGCGGTCCACCCGGTGATCGAGCATGATGTTGCCGATGCGGATGTTTTCGGGCGCAACCACGTGCACGCGGAGCATTCCCGGAAAATGCCGCGCTTGCACCTCCCCGCCGACTGCGCAATAGACGATGTGGTGCTCCGTGCCGAGCCGCGCCAGAATCGAAGTCACCAGCGCCGAGTACGCCCGGTCCGGAATCTTCGCCGACTCGCCGAACTCCTCGCGAGTCAAGGTGCGGATGCGTGCCTGGGTCAGCAACTCGAACCCGAGTTTCTGCGCGCTGAACCGCGCCACCTCGTCGAACCGGCACCCCGGATGCCCAGAAACCGCGATCAGCGCCATGTCACAAGGTCATTTTAGCGCGGTGGCATGTCGGAAGGTCCGGTTTTTCGCGGCTTCCGCGCGGCTTTCGCCTGATAATCAAGTCATGCTGGCCTCGGTGCAGATCCCGCTCTCCATGCTGGTGGTCTTCGCGTCCGCCAAGCTGCTGAGCGAGCTTTTCGAACGTTTCGGCCAGCCGGGCATCGTCGGCGAAATCCTCGCCGGCATTCTCATCGGACCCCACGTCCTCGGGTGGATGGCGCCCAACGAAATTCTCGATATCCTTTCCGACCTGGGTGTGATGTTCCTCCTTTTCCGCGTTGGCCTCGAGGTGAAGGCCTCCCAACTGGTCAAGGTCGGCGGCACGGCCTTGCTGGTCGCGGTCGCCGGCGTCGTACTCCCTTTCCTGTGCGGGTGGGGCATTTCGGCCCTTTGGGGCGAGCCAGAGCTGGAAAGCATCTTCACGGGCGCGGCCATGGTGGCAACCAGCGTTGGCATCACGGCCCAGGTCCTGGCCGGACGGGGCCTGCTGCGCACGCGCGCCGCCGGGGTGATTCTCGCGGCCGCCGTCGTGGACGATGTTCTCGGCCTGATCGTGCTCGCCGTCGTCAGCGGCCTCGCGAGGGGCGCTGCAAATTACGTCGATATCGGTCTGACCGGCCTGCTCGCGATGGGATTCGTTTTTCTGCTCGCGAAGTTCGGCACGCGCACGGTCAAGCACGTGGTACCGCGCGTCCGATCCCGGCTCAATCTGCCGGAAGGCGATTTTGCGATCGCCATGACGCTGCTCTTCGCGCTCTCACTCCTCGCTGTGTATGCCGGAGTCGCCGCCATCATCGGCGCGTTCCTTGCCGGGATGGCCCTCTCGGAGAGTGCCGAGCCCCGCCTGCAAGATATGACCAGCGGCGTCTCCGAACTGCTCGTGCCGTTTTTCCTTGCCGGGATCGGACTGCACTTCGATCTCTCGGCCTTCGCCACGGCGTCCACCCTGGGGCTCGCCGGCCTGATCGTGCTGGCTGCCGCCGCTTCCAAATTCGTGGGCTGCGGCCTGGGAGCCGCGGGAATGGGCCGCACGGACGCCGTTCGCGTGGGAGTCGGAATGGTCCCGCGAGGAGAAGTCGGGATGGTGGTAGCGCAGATCGGCCTCAATATGGGCGTGATAGCCCACAGTGTCTACGGAATCATCGTCTTCATGTCCGTGGCCACGACCCTGATCGCACCGCCGCTGCTCAAGCTGGCCTTCCGCCAGGCCACCCGCGCCGAAGAGGAAATCGTCGCCCGTCTGGGATGATTCAGACGCGGCGCAATTCGGCATCTGTGCATACACCAGCTTGCCTGCCCGGGGCGAACTATCGCCATTGACAATATATCCAGTGTGGCTATAATCAATGCGTGTCCGATCCCGCTTCTCTCCTCCCGCTGCCGCCGGCCACGTTTCACATTCTGCTCGCCGTCGCCGACGAGGACCGCCACGGCTACGCCATCATTCAGGACGTCGCGGCCCGAACCAACGGCGAGCTGAAGCTCAGCGCCGGTACGCTCTACCGCTCCATCCAGCGCATGCTCGAACAGGGCCTCATCGTCGAGCCGCGCGAACGGCCCCTGCCGGAGCTGGATGACGAGCGCCGCCGCTACTACCGCATCACCGGCTTCGGCCGCGCCGTGGCGGAAGCCGAATCGCACCGCATGGCCCAACTCTTACGCATGGCGCGCCATCGCGGACTGTCTCCCGGGAGAGCGTGATGCGCGTCTACCGCGTGCTGCTGCACCTCTATCCCGCCTCGTTCCGCGCCGAATACGGCGAGGACTTGTGCGCGCTGTTCGCCCGCCGCCGCGGTCAGGCCTCGGGTATCGCCGGCGTCATCATGCTCTGGGCAGGCGCGCTGTTCGATATCCTCCGCAACGCGCCTGCCATCCACCTCGATATCCTGCGCGGGGATCTCGCGTACGCGATGCGCACCCTGCGCCGCGCGCCCGGATTTGCGCTCACCGCGATCGCCGTGGCCGCCCTGGGCATCGGGGCCACCACGGCCGCGTTCACCCTGACAGATCACGTTCTGCTGCGCCCCCTGCCCTTTCGGGACGAGGCGCGTCTGGTCAAGATCTGGCAGGAGCAGCGCGCCCAGGGCTATTCGCGAAACGAGGTCTCTCCCGCGAACTATCGCGATTGGAAGCGCGCCGCGTCTTCCTTCGAGGCCATGGGCGCTTACGCCGGCGTCTCCCTCGATCTCGCCGGCGCGGGCGATCCCGAGCGGCTCGAAGGCGCCGCGTTCACCGCGGATATTCTGCCGATGCTCGGCGCCGGCGCCTCCATCGGCCGTTTATTCACGGAGGACGACGATCGCGAGGGCGCCCCTCCGACGATGCTGCTGAGCGACGGTCTCTGGCGCCGCCGCTTCGCCGCCGACCCGGGCGTGATCGGACAGACGCTCCTGTTGGACGGCACCCCGCACCGGATCATCGGCGTGATGCCCGCCGATTTCCGTTTTCCCAGCCGCACGGTGCAATTCTGGAAGCCCACCCGCTTTGCAGCGGAGGATTTCGAGGAGCGCGACAACACCTACCTGCGCGTGCTCGCCAAGCTCAAGCCGGGCGCCACTCTGGAGAGCGCACAAGCGGAAATGCGGCTGGTTGCCGCCCGGATCGAACGCGAGTGGCCCAAGGAGAACCGGCAGGTGGGCGCCGTCGTGAGCACGCTGCGTGACGAAGTGAACCCGCGTTCCCGCCTGGCCCTGGAAGCCCTGCTCGCCGCGGCGGCGTGCGTGCTGCTCATCGGCTGCACGAACCTGGCTAATCTGCTCATGGCGCGCGCCGTGTCGCGCCGGCGCGAACTGGCGGTGCGCGCCGCCATCGGAGCCGGGCGGCATCGCCTGGTGCGGCAGTTGCTGACGGAGAGCCTGGTGCTGTCGATCGTTGGCGGCGCAGCCGGAGTCGCGCTGGCCGCCGCCTCTCTGCCGCTGCTGGTCCGGCTGGTGCCGAACTCGCTTCCAGTCGCCGAAGTGCCCTCGATGGATCTGCGCGTGGCGGCCTTCGCGGCGACGCTGACCGTCGCCACAGGTTTGGCTTTCGGCGTCTTTCCCGCGCTGCGAGCCTGCGGCCGCGGCGATTTCACGGGCCTCCACGAGGGCCCGCGCAGCGTCGGAGGGCGCAGCCGCTTGCGCTCTGCTTTGGTGGTCGTCGAAGTCGCCGGCTGCGTCGTGCTCCTGGTAACGTGCGGACTGCTCCTGCGGGCGATCCGGCGCGTGCAATCGATCGACCCCGGCTTCCGCGCGGCGGGCGTCCTTACGTTGCGCACATCTCTGCCGATGCCGCAGTACTCGACCGTGGCCACGCGGGACCGATTCTATAGCCGCGTGCTCGACGAAGTCCGCCGCCTCCCGGGCGTCACTGGCGCCGGATACACCAGCTTCATTCCCATGGCGCCGCATGGCGGCGTCTGGCCGGTCGAGGTCCCCGGCCGCGATACCAGCCGACCCGGAAACACTGCCCTGCTGCGCTACATCACCCCGGGCTATCTCGATGCCATGGGCATTCCGCTGCACCTCGGGCGCGACGTGAGCGCCGCGGACACCGCCAGGCGGCCGTATGTCGCGGTCGTGAGCGAGAGCTTCGCGCGGCGTTACTGGCCCGGCGAGATTCCCCTTGGCCGGCACTTCCGGTTCGCGCTCGCCGACCGAACCGTGGTTGGAATTGCCGCCAACATCCGTGCCCGCGGCCTGGAGCGCGACAGCGAACCGCAGGTTTACCTTCCCTGCGGCCAGGTGGACGATGGCAGCATCATCTGGTACGCGCCCAAAGACCTGGCGGTGCGTGCGGCCTCCGATCCGGGCGCGCTGTTCCCCGCCATCCGCCGCATCATCGCCGCCGCCGACCCCGAATTGCCCATCTCCGACGTCCGCCTGCTCACCGACGTGGTGGATGGCGAAACCGCTGCGCGAGCCGTGCAGGCCCGCGCCCTCGGCGCGTTCGCGTCCATCGCGTTTCTACTGGCAGGCATCGGCATTCACGGCCTGCTCTCGTTCGCCGTGGGCAGCCGGGCTCAGGAGATCGGGGTCCGCATGGCGTTGGGCGCGCGGCGATCCTCCATTCTGGCCATGATCGTGAGCGATGCGGCGCATCTCTCGATCGCCGGCATCGCGATCGGCATGGCGCTGGCATATGCCGCCGCCAGGAGCATTCAGGCCCTGCTGGCCGGCGTCGATCCGGCCGATATGCGCACCTACTTGGCCGCCATCGGCCTGTGCGCCGCGATGACCCTGGCCGGTGCGGCCGTTCCCGCCTTGCGCGCCATTGCCGTCGACCCTGCCAGCGTCATCCGCGCTGAGTAGCGCCGTGTTACGCCA
This sequence comes from Verrucomicrobiia bacterium, assembly GCA_035578025.1. Lineage (GTDB taxonomy): Bacteria > Acidobacteriota > Terriglobia > Bryobacterales > Bryobacteraceae > Solibacter. Next base: position 20,978 of record DATJYJ010000187.1, on the reverse strand, counting down.
GCGGCGCTACTGAATCAGTTGGAACTGCACCGTCAGCGAGCACGACGGCAGTGGGGAGGTCGCGATGACAGCCGTGAGGAAGCCCGCCAGAGTCTGACTGAAGTCGAACGAGACCTGCAGCAGGAAAGTCCAGAGCGGCCCGGCAGATGACGTCGACACACTGCTCAAACCGCGTCTCCAAATACCCGAAAGTGTAGGAGTCCGCGCGCTCCGCGGCAACTATTCAGTACTTCGCCAGCTCTTCGAAATCCACGTTGCCGCCCGAAATCACCACGCCCACGCTGCGGATCTCCGGCGGCAGCTTGTGGAACAGCACCGCCGCCACCGGCACCGCGCCGCTCGGTTCCGCCAGAATCTTCAGCCGCAGCAGCAGGAACTTCACCGCCGCCCGGATCTCGTCATCCGATACCAGCACGATCCGCTCCACTAACTGCCGCAGCACCGGGAACGTCAGCTCCCCGGGCTTGGGCGCGCGCAACCCGTCGGCGATCGTGTCCGGGTGCACCGTCGTCCGCTCGCCGCTCAGCATCGAAAGGAACGTGTCGTTCGCTCCCTCCGGCTCGGCGCCGAACACGCGCATCGCCGGATGCATCGCCTTCGCAATGGTCGCGCAGCCCGCCAGCAGGCCGCCGCCGCCCACCGGCGTGATCAACCCGTCCAGCGGACCGGTCTCCTCCAGCAACTCGAGCGCTGCCGTCCCCTGCCCCGCCATGATCATCGGATGATCGAACGGCGGCACCAGCGTGGCGCCGGTCTCTTTGAGGATGCTCTGCGCGATGGCCTCCCGGCTGTCCTTGAACCGGTTGTAGGTCACGATCCGCGCCCCCTGGGCGCGCGTCGATTCCATCTTGGATTTCGGCGCGTCTTCCGGCATCACGATGGTCGCCTGTACCCCGACATGCTTCGCCGCGATCGCCGTCGCCTGCGCGTGATTCCCCGAGGAGTACGCCACCACGCCGTGTTTCAGCGCCTCCGGGCTCAGGGACAGCACCAGGTTCGACGCGCCGCGGATCTTGAACGCGCCGCCGCGCTGCAGATTCTCGCACTTGAAGAAGACGCGCGCGCCGGCCTGGGCATCGAACCCGGCCGACGTCATCACCGGCGTCCGCCGGGCCAGCGGGCGGATCCGTTCCGCCGCCGCGCGCACATCGGCCGCCTGAATCGCCAATGCCTGGACCATGGCTACGAGTCTAGCAGCCCGGCCCCTCTCCGATCGCCCCCAGGATCTTCGCCCGCACGCCCGCCGCGTCGAACCCTTCGTGCCGGTAGATTTCCTTCGGGCTGCCCGACCGCGAGAAGTCGTCCATCCCGAACGTCCGCGCGCCATGATCGCCGGGCAACAGGAACGGATACAGGAATCCGCGCCAGCCGTTGTGCAGCGTGACCACGTATTGCCGCTCATCGTCGCTGAAGATCGACGCCGCCTTCGCCGGATCGTCCCGCCGCAGCTCCTCGAAGAGTTGCGGCGAGGTCACCGCGACGATCTTGACGTCGCGGCGTTCCTCGATTTCCGGCAGCACCTCCAGCGTGTTGGCCATCACCTGGCCGCCGCTGATCACCAGGACCAGCTTCGGCTTGCCGTTTTCCCGGAAAGGCCGGAACACGTAGGCGCCGTTACACGCTTCGCGAGCTTCGGGCACGCCCTCGCCGCGCGCGAAGACCGGCACGCCGGGACGCACCACGCTGAACACCACCGGTTCGCCGCGCCGGGCGGCGTGGAAGAGCATCTCCACCGCCTCGTTGGCGTCCAGCGGCTTGTAGACTTTGATACCGGGATACGCTGTAAACAGGCTCATCCAGAACAGCCCGTGATGGGTGGGCCCGTCTTCCCCGGTCTCCGGTCCATCGTGCGCGGCCAACACGATGAAGAAAGCCTTCGCCGCGGGATTCACCGTGTTGTTGATCAGCGTCATGCGGATGGAGTTGGCCATCATGCAAGTGAAGACGCCGTAGCTGGCGAACGCCGTCAAGGGACGGAACCCGCCGGGCAGCACGTCCTGCGCCATGGCACACGACATCATGGCCATGTTCTGTTCGGCGATCCCGAACCGGATGCCCCGCCCCAGCGGATTTTCGCGCTTGAGAATCCCGTAGACGTTCTCCGCCTTGCCCGTAAGAATGCTCTTCATCAGGTCGCCTGCGCCGATCCAGAAGAACGCGGTGTTCTTCATGGCCCACGCGAACCAGGCCTCGGATGCGCGGCGCGTCGGCACCATCTCGCCCGGTTTGAACGCCAGCTCCGGCGGCATCACCGCCGGGCGCTCGATCGCCCTGTAGTCGCGGACCGGCCGGCCGGCCAGGGCCGTTTCGATGCGGTCCACCAGGTCTTCTTCGGGCACGACCAGCGCCGCCGCCGCTCGCAGTCTTCCGGTCAGATACTCGACGTCGCCGTCGCGCAGCCCGTCCACGACCACCGCGATATCCGCCGCCACATCTCCCTTCACTCCCGGAACGGGGAAGCCGAGTTTGCGCATGGCCTCGACATATTCTTCGTGCGGCAAGGGCGTCCCGTGCGAATCGCCCGTGCCCTCCAGCCGCCCGTATCCGGTGCCTTTCTTGGTGTGCGCCATCACTACCGTCGGCCGTCCCGGTGCGAACGTGGAGGCCGCCAGCCGGTAGGCGTACGCCAGCTCGCGCACGTTATGGCCGTCCACCTCGATCACGTTCCATCCCAGAGCGAACCAGTGGTTCTGATATGGCGCCGGCACCACCTCGAAAATCGGCCCGTCGATTCCGAATCCGTTGTAATCCAGTGTCACTACCAGGTTGTCCATGCCCAGGTTCGCCGCCACGTTGCGAGCCTCGTACGACATCCCCTCTTCGCTCTCGGCATCGCCCGCGATCACCCACGCGCAGGTCCGCAATCCGCAGGAGCGATGCAGCGCCGCGAAACCAAGCCCCGCCGAAAACCCGTGTCCGCTCGAGCCGGTCGATGTGTCCGCCAGTGCGTATTCACTTTCCACGTGCCCGCTCGGGCCGCCCCACTTGCGGAACCGCGCCAGGTCCTCCGGGTACACCACCATGCGCGCATCCGCGCCGGCCAGGGTATCGCCGTTACGCCGCAGCGTCTCGTAGACCAGGGCGACCAGGGAGTGGAACAGCGGGGAGGTATGTCCCGCGCTCCACACCAGCCGGTCGCGGCCGGCGTGCTTGGGATTCCAGGCGTCATAGCAGAACGCGCCGCTCGCCACGAGCGTCACCACCTGCTCCGCCTTCGAGGTCGACCCACCGGGATGCCCCGACTGTGCGCCGTCCACGGCCGCGAACAGCAGTCCGCGTACCACGCGGCACAGGTTGGCAATCTTGTCTTCATCGATCCCGGGGAGCGGCTCGAGCGCGAGGCCGCGCAGGTCGAGATAGGCGCCGCCCTTGGCGTGGTATTGGAATCGTTGCGGTTCGCTCGTGGCCAGAGCGGCACGGGCCTCTTGCTCCAAGAGGGGATACTGGGTAAGCACTACGGACATGGAAAACCTCTCACCGGTATTCTATATCCATTTATCTCTTTATAGAAACCACTTTATAGTGGTGTATTCGTCCAGTTCGGAAAAGGATTGGTCCGCGCCGCCCGGCATGAATCGATCAATGCCGGGACCAGCTTCCGCCGCTCCCACAACTGCTCCAGCAGGCGATCCAACGCGTCCTCCTCGCCCTCGACCCAATCAGGCGGAATTCCCTTCCACGCACGGTCGATCACTTCCTCGGGAAAATGGACTACCTGATCCAGCCAGGGTTGGAAATCGCCGGCCCCGCGGACGCCTTCGTAGACCGCCCGCCGCGCATACAGACCCTGCAGCGGCGATTCCGGGAAGTCCCAGTTGGGACCATTGAAGGCGTACCCGTGGTCGATCATCCGCGCGACGAATCCGGCCCGGCCGCCACCCCCTTCGCCCCGCACCATGGCACGGTAGAAGACGCATTGCCGGCCGTCGGCATTACCAGTCCATTTGTCGAAGACCAGGATGGCACGGAAGTCGCTCAGGTTCACGACCTGCCCGAGCAGCGAGTCGGGCAGGAAGTCGTAGACCGCCAGGCGCGCCGGGTCGCCGGGATACCGCGACCCGAATTGCCAGCCCGGCTCGACCTCGACCCGCCGGGCGCCGATTTGAAGGCAGCACTCCGGGTTAGCCTTCAGGAACTCCGGAGTAACCTGGATCAGGGCGGTCTCGGGAGCCGAAATCTTCAGGTAGCTCAGCAGTTCGGCCGAAAGCGCTTCGTTGACCAGAACCCGCCGATGCTGGGGATTATTGCGGAACTTGACGACGTACCAGCGGCCGTCATCGGCCTCCAGCAGCTGGGCCTGGGCGCCGCCTCGCATTTTTCGGACGTGCCGGATTGCGGTGAGCGGCATCGCAGGAAAATCGCGCTAACCTAGAGTTTTATCATACGGAGGCCCAGTCACCCATGGCGGATCAGGAAAACAACGGCAAGACCAACGAGGGCGAATCGTCCGGCGGCGGCCGCAGCAAAGACGAGGTCGCCCTGGAACTCATGAAGTTTATTGCAGTTACCACGGGTTACGGGAAGGCGTCTCAAGGCTCGACCGGATTCTCCGGAAAGCCCCTCACACGTTCCCCCGAGGAGCACGCCGAAGCTTTGATCGAGCTCTTCAACCGCTGCCGGAAGGTGGTGAAGGCGGAGTAGGGCCTACTTCTTCTTTTTCTTGGGAGCAGCTTTTTTCGCGGCCTTCTTGGGAGCGGCCTTCTTGGCAGCCTTTTTCGCCGGAGCCTTCTTGGCGGCCTTTTTGGGTGCGGCTTTCTTGGCGGCTGGCTTCTTGGGAGCGGCCTTCTTGGCAGCCTTCTTCGCCGGGGCTCTCTTCGCCGGCGCGGCTTTCCTGGCTGGAGCAGCAGCCTTCTTGGCTGGCGCAGCAGCCTTCTTGGCTGGCGCAGCGGCCTTCTTGGCCGGAGCGGCCTTCTTGGCCGGAGCGGCCTTCTTCGGAGCCGACGCCTTGGTCACCGGCTTTTTCGGCGGCGGAGCCTCGGGAGCAGCCTCCACGGGCACCTCGACCACGGTCTCCACCACCTCCACGGTCGCGACTACCGGAGGCGGCGCCGGGGTCTCCAACTCGTCGTCTTCCTCGTCCTCGATGTCTTCTTCGTACTCATCGAGCTTGGATCCCAGCTCACCTTGTTCTTCGTCTTCGTAATCGTGAAAATCTTCCATGTCTTCTCCGTTCATCAGAACGAATCCGGGGCTATCAACCATGTAATAGGCCTCCTGCAGTCAAGGCACGATCACCCATAGCATACCTTTTTTTCTCGGGGAGGCAATAGCGAAAATAATAAACTGCGCAGCATGCTACCGTAGGGGCAGTTCAATCCTTATGGCGCTGTTCAAAACGCGCAGCGCTGCCGTTTACGGCATCGATGCTCATCTGATCGATGTCGAAGTCGACATGTTCTCGTCGGGTAACGCGCGCGATTCCGTCATGGTGGGCATGCCCGACGTCGCGGTGCGCGAAAGCCGGCAGCGCATCAAGAGCGCGCTCATCAACTCCGGGTTCGGGTACCCGAACAAGCAATTCACCATCAACCTCGCACCCGCCAACGTGCGCAAGGAGGGCGCCGGCTACGATCTGCCGGTGGCGCTCGGCATTCTCGGCGCCATGGGAGCGGTCCGCGGCCTCGATCAATATCTGTCGGTAGGCGAACTTTCCCTGGACGGGGCGATCCGGCCGGTGCGCGGCGCTCTTCCGGTGGCGGTATGCGCGCGGGAGAAGGGAATCGCCAACCTGATCGTGCCGGCGGAGAATGCGGCTGAGGCCGCCGTGGTGGAGGGCGTGCGGGTGTTCGGCGTCCGCTGGCTGGCCGAAGTCGTGGCGCTGCTCAACCGGCCGGAGGAATTCGCACCCCAAGCGCCGGCCCGCAACGGCCGGAACGGCGCGTCCTCACAAGGTCCTGATTTCCGGGACGTACGCGGCCAGACCATGTCGAAGCGGGCGCTGGAGGTCGCGGCAGCAGGGGTGCACAACGTCCTGATGATCGGACCTCCGGGATCCGGCAAGACCATGCTCGCCAAGCGCCTGGCCGGCATTCTACCGCCGCTGACATTCGAAGAAGCCATTGAAACCACCAAAATCCACAGCGTGGCCGGACTGCTTCGGAGCGGCGGCGGACTGTTGCACGAACGGCCCTTCCGCTCCCCTCACCATACCATCTCCGACGCGGGATTGATCGGCGGCGGCGCCGGCATCCCGCGTCCCGGTGAGGTGAGTCTCGCGCATCACGGCATGCTGTTCCTCGACGAGTTCCCGGAGTTTCCCAGGGACGTTCTCGAAATGTTGCGACAGCCGCTGGAGGATGGGTGTGTCACCATTGCCCGGGCGTCCATGACGCTGCAATTCCCTTCCAGTTTCATGCTCGTCGCCGCCATGAATCCGTGTCCCTGTGGGTTCTACGGAGACTCGACTCGCGAGTGCCGCTGCACGCCCGCCATCATTCAACGCTACCTGGGAAAAATCTCCGGCCCCTTGCTCGACCGAATCGACATCCACGTCGAGGTCCCCGCGGTGCCGTACAAAGAACTCCGCGGCAACGCGACCGCCGAATCCTCCGACGACATCCGTACCCGCGTGGAGCGGGCGCGCGCGATCCAGCATGGCCGGGGCCATTACAATTCGCGCATCCCGACGCGTACGCTTCGTAGCCTGTGCGCGCTGGACGACGCGGGAGAACGCACCCTGGAAATGGCGGTGCGCCGCATGGGATTTTCCGCGCGGGCGCACGACCGGATTCTGAAAGTGGCGCGCACGGTGGCCGACCTGGACGAATCCGCGAACGTATCGGCCAAGCACGTCGCCGAAGCCGTGCAGTACCGGAGCCTGGACCGCAACTACTGGACTTGAGTCCGGCCAGCCTACAGCCCGAACACGTACAGCGTCCGCTCGGCGGCGATCGCGATGTACTGCTTGCCATCCACGGCGAACGAAATCGGGTTGGCGGCAACCCGGCCGCCGGTCTGAAAGTCCCATAGCGGCTTGCCGGTCTTCGCGTCGAGCGCAAAGAAATTGCCCTCATCGGAGCCCGAAAAGACCAGCCCGCCCGCGGTGGCCAACACCCCGGCCCACGGCGCCGAGTGCATCGGAAATTCCCACCGCATCTGTCCTGTGGTCGCGTCCAAAGCGCGGATCGCGCCCGAAGCCTTTTCGCCGGGCGCGCTGGCCTCGCCGCCGCCGGCAAAGAACGTCCCCGGCTCGTACTCGGCCTTGCGCTTGAAATACACCGATGCGATCTCGCGCACCGCAACATAGAGGAGTTGCGTCCGCGGGCTGAATGCCGGGCTGAACCAGACCGTGGCGCCGTTCAGGTTGGGCCAGACCAGCGTGCCTTCCGGGCTCGGCTCGGTGTTCGGGATCACGATCGGCCGGCCCCGGTCGTCGAGCCCTTTGGCCCAGGTCTGCCTGGCATAAGGGCGCCCGGCGACGAACTCGCCCGTGGTCCGGTCGAGCACGTAGTAGAAGGCGTTGCGGTTGGCCACAGCAACGAGCTTGCGGCGCGTGCCTCGAACGTCGGCTTCAAACAGCACCGGCACGTGCGTCGAATCCCAATCGTGCGAATCGTGCGGGGTGAACTGGAAGTGCCATTTCAGCTTTCCCGTGTCGCCGTCGAGCGCGACGAGCGAGCAGGTGTACAGGTTGTCTCCGGCGCGCGAATCCGCGTTCCAGTCGGGACCCGGATTCCCGACTCCCCAGTAGACCGTATTCGTCTCCGGATCGTACGATCCGGTCACCCACGTGGAGCCGCCGCCGGTCTTCCAACTGTCTCCGGCCCAGGAATCGTGGCCGGGCTCGCCGGGTCCGGGGATGGTGTAGAAGCGCCAGGACCGTTCGCCAGTGCGGGCGTCGTACGCGTCGACAAACCCGCGAATGCCCGCCTCGCCTCCGCTGACGCCCACCACGACCTTGCCGCGAGTGGCCAACGGCGCCAGCGTCATGCTGTAGCCCGGTTTGTAGTCTTCGACTTTGACCAGCCAGCGCTCCAGGCCGCTCCTGGCGTCGAGCGCCACGAGGTAGCAATCCAGCGTGGCGACGAAGATCTGGTTGTCCAGGATCGCGGGTCCCCGATTGACGCGGCCGAAACCGATGTTGCGGTAATCCTTCGGAATCGGGCGGCTCCAGGACCACAGGCGGCGGCCGGTGCGCACATCGAGAGCCTCCGCGTTATTGGGGCCGCTGACGTACATGACCCCGTCCACCACCAGCGGCGAAACCTCGGCGCGATCGGGAAACTGGTGGGCCCATTGCACGCGCAACCCGGAGACATTCGCGGGGGTGACCTGCGTCAGCGGAGAGAACCGATGGCCCTGATAATTGCCGGAGTAGGTCAGCCAGTTTTGAGGCTCCTTCGTGGCATCCACGATCCGCTCATAGGGAACCTGCGCCCACGCGGCGGCGCACACCAACATGGCATACCACTTCATGGCTTCCCTTTCAGACTCGCCAGATAGGCCACCAGGTCGTCCAGTTCGGCGCCGCCGATCTGGCCTTCAAAGGCCGGCATCGGGGTCTGTCCTTCCAGCCGCCGCAGATCTTTGAGGACGGACTTGCGAAAGCTGTAGAACCTGCCGCCAGCATCCTTCAATTGAATGGTGAACGAGTCTTCGTTCACCCGGATGCCGCGGACACTCTGGTTCGCCGCGGTCGTGGCGGCGACATACTGAAACCCTGCCGGCAACGACGCTGCGGGTTTCAGGATCGCGGCGCGGAGATAAGCGGCATTGCGCCGGGCGCCGATGTCGGTCAACTCCGGGCCGAAGCCCTGGCCTTTGCCGGCGATCATGTGACATGCTGCGCACTTGCGCCCGCTGTAGATCGCCTCGCCGCGTTGCGGGTCGCCGGGCAAGATCTCGGGCGGAACCGCCCCGAGGGAGTGGACATAGGCGGCGACGCTTCCGACCTCCCTGGGATGTAACTGCCAGGCGCCGGGCATTTCAGGATCGATGCCTTCGGAGATCACGCGGCGCAGGGCGGCGTCATCCGGAGCTTTGGCCAGCTTGGGGCGGTTGAGCGCCGGGCCGCGGCCGCCTCCGCCGGTCTGTCCATGGCACAGCGCGCATTGCGATTCGAAGATCCTGCGGCCGGTATCGACGTCGGGCGTGTCCTGGGCAAAACAAGCCGCCGCCAATCCGGCAATCGCCAGCCAAAGATACATCGGGAAATCAGTCTACCACGGCGGGATGGGGCGTCAGTGCGCGGCCCCGGACATCGCATCGGATAGCGTCCGCATCAGCGCGGCGGCAGTGAACGGCTTGGCAAGCACGGGGACAGACTCCGGCAGTCCGGTAAAGCCAGCATGACCGGTCATGAAGAGCACCGGCATCGAGGGATCAATCGCCCGAATCTGTCCGACCATCTCCGGGCCGGACATCCGCGGCATGATGACGTCGCTCAAAATGACGTGGACCTTGCCCTGGTGACGCGTAAATTGCTCCAGGCCTTGATCGCCGGAATCCGCTTCGATCACCGCGTAGCCGTGGCGCTTGAGGAGCGTGGCCGTAAGCCGCCGGACGGCGGGTTCGTCATCGACCACCAGAACCGTTTTGGAGCCGTCGAAGCTCATTCGGCAATCTACTTAATGTTGACGCTTGCGAACGCCTTTCGTCTACAAGTCAAATGGGGCTAGTGCCGGCTACCTGCATTGGAGGGTGCGGCGGTGACGAGTACGGGTGGCCGCAGGCTTGCCTTTCGGAATCACCCTCCGTGGCGTGGTAGCATAGGGCCTTCCAATCGGGCAATGCTTCTCTATTCCCTGACGATCTTCCTGTCTGCATTCCTACTGTTTGAAGTGCAGCCGGTCATCGCCAAGATGATCCTGCCCTGGTTCGGTGGTTCTAGTACGGTCTGGAGTACCTGCATGCTGTTTTTCCAGGTCGTACTCCTATTGGGCTACCTGTACGCGCATTGGCTGAACAAGCTGGCGCCGCGACGGCAGGCGATGCTGCATATCGCACTGCTGGCGGTGAGCCTCGCCACGCTGCCGATCATTCCCAACGCGGGTTGGAAGACCGCCGGACTGGCGCATCCGTCGGCCAGCATCCTCACGCTGCTCGCCGTCACGGTGGGCTTGCCCTACTTCCTGTTGTCCTCCACCAGCCCCCTTCTGCAGGCGTGGTACGCGCGCACGCACGCCGCGGGGATGCCATACCGGCTGTTCGCACTATCGAACTTCGCGTCGATGCTGGCGCTGCTCACCTACCCTTTCCTGGTCGAGCCGAATCTCCCTTCCCCTGTACAGGCCGTCGCCTGGAGCGGAGGGTTCGTGGGCTTCGCCGCCATCTGCGCGCTCACGGCGTGGAGGACGTCCGCCGCCGAGACCGTGCCGCACTACGAAAGGACCGGCGATGGCGAGCTGGCTCCCGGAGTGGCCGTGCGGATGATCTGGTTCGGCCTGGCAAGCAGCGCCTCGGTCCTGCTGCTGGCGGTCACGACGCACCTGACCCAGGACGTTGCGGCGATTCCGTTTCTGTGGATCGTGCCGCTCGCGGTCTACCTGCTCAGCTTCATCGTCTGCTTCGAAGCGCCGCGGCTGTACTTCAGGCCGGTGTTTCTTCCGCTGTTCCTGGCCTCGCTGGCGTACATGGCCAATCGCCTGTCCCCCGGGCGTATCAAGATGGACCTGCGCGTGGTGATCGCCCTGTTTGCGCTGGCGCTGTTCAATTGCTGCATGGTGTGCCACGGCGAACTGGTTCGGCTCAAGCCCCATCCGCGGTACCTGACCGGCTTCTACGTCATCGTCTCGCTGGGCGGCGCGATGGGCGGAGTCTTCGTCGGCCTGGTGGCGCCCAACCTGTTCCGCGCCTACTACGAGTTTCCGCTCGGCCTGATTCTGTGCGCAGTTGTGGCGTGCGTGGTTTTCTCGATGGCCATCTGGCGCAGCGGCTTTCATGTCAAGCAGGCCGCGATCGGCGTTCTGGTTCTGGCGCTTGCGGCCTATTCTTATTCGCTCGGCCAGATCATGGTCCGGATGGTCGACGGTTACGAGGTGGTGGAGCGAAATTTCTACGGCCAGCTCCGCGTGTACCGGGAAGGCGATCCGCGGCTCGACGACCACGCGTTTGTCCGGCTGATTCACGGCACCATCAACCATGGCCAGCAACTCCTGCGGGAAGAGTATCGCCGCCAGCCGATCACCTACTTCTGCCCGCAGTCGGGCATCGGTCGCGGCATGCGCGCGCTGGAAGGCGCGCCGCGGCGAATCGGGATACTCGGCCTCGGCTGCGGCACGCTGGCGGCATACGGGCGCGCCGGCGATACGCTGCGCATCTACGAAATCAATCCGCAGGTCCCTGACATCGCCAACCGGAACTTCACTTACATGAAAGACACGCCCGCCAAGGTGGAACTTGCGCTCGGCGACGGACGCCTGCTGCTCGAATCGGAGCCGGACCAGCACTTCGACATGCTGGTGATGGATGCCTTCTCGGGCGATTCGGTCCCGGTCCACCTGATCACGCGCGAAGCCCTGGCCACGTATTTCCGGCACCTCAAGCCCAGCGGCATCCTGGCGATCAACATCTCGAATAGCTACCTGAACCTGGAGCCGGTGATGGAACGGGCAGCCAACGCCTTCGGCAAGCTCGCACTGGTCTACCATTTCGTCCCGGACGACGACGACGAGGTCTGCTTCGGGTGTTCCTGGACGCTGATCATGAGCCAGGCCACTGCCGACGCCCATCCGCAGCTCAAGGAGGGAGCCAAGCTGCTCAAGCAGGAGCGCCCGTTCCGCGTTTGGACGGACGAGTTTTCGAATATGTTTAGCATTTTGAAATAGCTTTCAGCTTTCAGCTATCAGCTTTCAGCTTTCAGCTAATCGCTATCAGCTATCGGCTCAACCCCCAGGCGCCGGCGTACTCTTCGAGCGCTACGCGCACGAGTTGACTTCGCGTGCGCACGCCGGTCTTCAGGAAGAGCTGCTGGAGGGCGGATTTTACGCTGCCTTCGGAAATGCCGAGGGAGGCGGCAATCTCTTTGTTGGTGAGGCCTTCGAACACGCCTTTGAGAACATCGCGCTCGCGGTCGGTAAGCTGGCGGCTGCGCTCGGCCTCCCGGGAGCGGTCGACAGCCTGCACCAGCGCGCGAATGCAGCGCTGGTCGATCCAGGTCTCCCCGGCCATCACTTTGCGGATCGCCTCGCTGAGTTGAGCGGGCGGGCTGGTTTTGAGAAAGATCCCGCAGACGCCGAGGCCCAGGGCGCGGACGCTGTCGGCGTCGCTCATGCCGGCGGTGACGATGAAGACGCGGCCGGTGTAGCCGGCTTCGCGGGCTTTGCGGACGAATTCGAATCCGTGCTCCTCGCCTAGATCGTAGTCGAGCAGCACCAGGTCCACCGGCTGCTTCGCGAGCACGTCCAGGGCTTCGTCCGAGGTCGCGCACTGGGCCACGAGATGGAAATCGCTCTCCGTCGCCAGCAGGCGGCTCAGGCCGGCGCGGAACAGAGCATGATCGTCAAGCAGCAACAATCGGATTCTTGTCATGGGTTTCGGAGACCGCCGGCGGTTCGGGCGCTTCGGCTGCAAGGAGAATCGCAAAACAGGACCCTGTGGGGAGCGGCTCGTACAGAAGGTCGCCGTCGAATGCGCGCAGGAAGGCGCGCGAGAGGTAGAGGCCGAGACCGGTGGCTTCGGCTCCCTCCTGGAAGGGCTGAAAGAGGCGCTCGGGAGCGGCCACGCCATGCCCGGTGTCGATGACCCGGACGGCGATGCGATCTCCCTTGCAGGAGACCTCGATCGCCAGTTCCTTGCGTTGGGAACCTTCCATGGCGCGCTGGCTGTTCTTGGTGATGTTCAGAAGGGCCTGGAGCAGCGCCTGGCGGTCGGCCCAGACCGGCGGGAGCGATTCGGGGATCTCCCAGCGGGCCGAGACGCCGGCCTCGCGAAGCTGTGGTTCGATCACGATGCGCAGGTCTTCGAGTACCGAGCGCAGGTCGGAGCTGAGGGCCGTGCGCTGCGCGGTGTGGCCGAGCTCGAGGCCCGCCATGCGGCCGAGGGCCTCTACCAGGGTGGCGAGGGCGCGCGAATCCTCATTGCCCTCCATAGCGCCGGTGCGAGCCAGGCGGGCATGGACGACGTTGATGGCGCCGCAGATGTTGCGGATCTCGTGGCAGACGGCACCCACCAGGATGCGCGAGCCGGAGAGCAACTGTTGGAGGCTGAATTCCTCCCGGTCGCGCAGCTCTTCGCTGGCATCGAAGACGACCGCGGCCAGGCGCGGGCCGAGGACGGTCCGGTAAGTGGAGAACCAGACGCGCGCCAGAAAGGCCTCGCCGTTCTCGCGGCGGCCATGACATTCCATGGCGGTGCGGAAATAGGGCGTGTTGCCGGCCAGCGGCAAGACGCTGGTGAGTGCGGGAAAGTGCCGGGTAATGGCGTGCCCTTCCAGCTCGCCGGCGGGTACGCCGAGCAACTGATGCGCGGCTGGGTTGGCCAGCAGCACCTTGCCGGCAATATCCAGGGTGAAGATGGTGGCCGGGCTGGTGGCGACCAGGAATTCGAGTTGCTCCTCCGCCTCCTGGCGGCGCGCCGCTTCGAAGACGAAGAGGCCGGTGCCGGCGAACGCGGCAAAGGTGAGGATCAGCCGGGGGACGCCGACCGCCGCCGCCCACGGAAACGGATCGAAGGCCTCGCTCAGGCCGGTGCAAAGAGCCGCGACCAGCGAGATCTGCCAGCGCGCCAGGCAGCCCGCCACCATGATCATGGGGAACAGATAGAGAAAACCGAACGAGATATTGACGTCGAGGCGCCAATCGATGGCAGCGATGACGGCGATGAACGCACCCGCCCGAAGCAGGACCGCCCGGTGGCTCCCCTGGAGGAGGTACCGGAAAATTTGCTGTGTCCAGTTCTCTTCCACGCGAATCTCGCCTATCCAATTATTGTAGGAGATTGGCCGGGAGCCATCCGAAAGATATAGCCGAAAGACACAAAATGGCGGACGAACGATTGATGGCGGCGAAACGGCCGCTCTGCGTAACTTGGAATCAGGGCCCTCCGGCCGGGCTGGAGTTGCGTATGATGATGATTCAGGCGCCATCCTGCCTACGGTGTGTGTACCCGCCTCACCCCGCAGGTGACAGCGTTTAAGCATGTACGCGAACTTTCTCTCATCGAGTCCAACGGAGGTGCCATGCAGGGCCTGAGGTGGCGCCTGTGTGGGGTGCTTGTAATGGCTTGCATACTCTCGATCAAGGCGATGGCGCAGAAGACCTTCACCTGGCAGGAACTGCGCGACCGCTTCGAGATGACGAATCCGACTTTGCAGGCGGCACGGATCGGGATCCAGGAGTCGAGAACCCAGGAAATTACCGCATATCTGCGGCCGAATCCCGAGTTTACGGAGTCGACCGACGGAACCCAGCTCACGCCGAACCAGGGAGTGTGGCAGCCGTTTGCCGGTACGCAGTTCACGTCTTCTTTGGGTTACCTGCACGAGCGGCAGCATAAGCGGGAATTGCGGCTGGAGAGCGCGCGCAAGGCGACCGCGATCGCCGAATCGCAATTGGAGGATCAGCAAAGGTCGCTGCTGTTCAATTTGAGGAATGCGTTCGTGCAGACGCTGCAAGCCAAGGCGGTGCTTGCGCTGGCGCACGAAAACCTGAATTACTACGACCAGGTGCTGAAGGTAAGCCGGGACCGCAAGCAGGCGGGCGACATTGCGCAGGTGGACCTGGAGCGGCTCGAGCTGCAACGGGTACAGTACGAGACCGACTTGCAGACCGCAGCCGTCAACCTGCGGACCGCCAAGATCCAATTGCTGTCGCTGTTGAACGATCGAACGCCGGTGGAGGGCTTCGATGTCAACGGGCCATTCACGTTTCCGGATCACATCACGCCGCTGGAGGAACTGCGCACGGAAGCGCTGGCGGCGAGGCCGGACCTGAAGGCGGCTGCGCAGTCGGTGGACAAGGCGCGCACCGATCACCGGCTGGCCGTGGCCAACGGTTCCACCGACCCGACGTTCAGCGGGTGGTGGAGCCACAATGCCTCCTTCAACAATCCGGTGGCCAACAACACAATCGGCGTCAGCGTGACGATCCCGCTGCGGATCTTCGACCGCAACCAGGGCGAGAAGGCGCGCACCCAGCTCGACATCAGCCGCAACGAAAAGCTGCGCGTGGCCACGGAAGCGCAGATCTTCAACGACGTGGACTCGGCCTATTCGATCGTGAACAGCAATCTGACCCTGCTCGCCGCATATAAGGCCCGGTACCTGCAGCAGGCCGAGCGGGTTCGCGAGATCATCTCGTTTTCGTACCAGCGCGGCGGGGCTTCGCTGCTGGATTTCCTCCAGGCGCAGCAGGATTACCGGACCGTGCAACTGAACTATTTGAACCTGATCGGGTCTTACCTGACGAGCGCGAGCCAGCTCAATATGGCCGTGGGCCGAGAGGTCATCCAATGAAACGCACCCTAGGCGCATATGCCCTGCTGACGCTGGCGGCGGCCGTGCTGCTGGCGGGGTGCGGAGCCAGCGGCAAGGCCGATACGCGAGCAGCCGGCGGCGGGGCGCCGCCTCCGGCGGAAGTGATCCACGAAGGGAATGCCGGGACTGCGCGGGTGGACCATCCCGAGCAGTTTCCGCTGGCCACCGCGGGCAGGTACGACGCGGCTCCGGCGCTCAATGTAACCGGCGTGGTGAGCGCCGATGTCTCGCGCAACGTGCCGGTGATCTCGCTGGCATCGGGGCGAATCATGGAGATTCACGCGCGGCTGGGCGACACGGTCACCAAGGGGCAGCTTCTGCTGAAGGTACAGAGCCCGGACATTTCGCAGGCTTTTTCCGATTACCGGCAGGCGCAGGCCGACGAGGTGCTGGCGAAATCGCAGCTCGAACGGGCCAAGGTTCTGTATGAAAAAGGCGCCATCGCCCAGAAAGACGTAGAGGTGGCGCAGGACGCCGAGGCCAAGGCCGCGGTCGCGGTGGAGACCGCGCTGAATCGCCTGAAGATCCTGGGCGCGGACCCGAGCAATCCGGTGCCGGTTGTGGAGATTGACGCGCCGGCGTCGGGCGTGATTACCGACCAGCAGGTGACCACGGCGGCGGGAACGCAGGGCCTGGCCTCGCCGAACGCGTTCACGATATCCGACCTGTCGCAGGTGTGGATCATGTGCGATGTGTACGAGAACGACCTGGCGGACGTACACGTGGGCGAATATGCCGAGATCCGGCTGAACGCCTATCCGGGACGGGTGCTGCGCGCACGGATCGACAATATTTCGCCGATCATGGATCCCAACATCCGCACGGCGAAGGTGCGGCTCGAAGTGGCAAACCCGGGGATTCTGCGGTTGGGGATGTTCGTCACGGCCACCTTCCACGGCGCGAGGAAAGAGACGCACGCCATGGTGCCCGCGACCGCCGTGCTGCACCTGCACGACCGCGACT
Source organism: Verrucomicrobiia bacterium (assembly GCA_035578025.1). GTDB lineage: Bacteria > Acidobacteriota > Terriglobia > Bryobacterales > Bryobacteraceae > Solibacter. The sequence continues at coordinate 4,603 of DATJYJ010000187.1, read as the reverse complement.
GGGTGTACGTCCCGGTGGACGGCAGCCAGTTTCAGCGCCTGGAGGTCACGGCCGGCGCCATGCTTCCCGGAAACATGCAGGAGATCGTTTCGGGACTGGCGCCGGGCGCGCGGGTGGTACAAAACGCTCTGGTGTTTCAGAACACCGTCGAGCAATAGGGATGCTATGGCGCGGCCAACGTAGCCGCGCGCGAGGAGAGACTGGCGATGATTCGCCGCATTGTCGACTTTGCGCTCAACAACCGGTTCCTGGTCACCGGGCTTGCAGTTCTGCTGTTTGCCTGGGGCATCGTCTCGTTCAAACAGCTTCCGATCGAAGCCTATCCGGACGTGGCCAACAACTACGTCCAGGTGATCACGCAGTGGCCCGGGCGGGCGGCCGAGGAAGTCGAGCAGCAGGTCACGAATCCCATCGAGATCGTGATGAACGGGCTGCCGCACCTGGAGCATCTGCGCTCGACCTCGCTGTTCGGGCTTTCCAGCGTGACCCTGATTTTCGACGACGAATCCGAGAACGACTGGAACCGGCAGAAGGTACTGGAGCGGCTTTCGCAGGTGAACCTGCCGCAGAACCTTCAGCCGCAGATGGGCACCGACTGGAGCCCGGTGGGACAGATTTACTTCTACACGCTGTTCAGCTCGAACCCCAGTTACGACGTGATGGACCTGAAATCGCTGCAGGACTGGGTGCTCGAGAAGCAGTTCAAGTCGGTGCCGAACGTGGTGGACGTGTCGAGCCTGGGAGGCCCGACGCGCGAATACCAGGTCCGGGTGGATCCCAACAAGCTGATCGAGTACGGGCTGAGCATCGGGCAGGTGGAGCAGCAGCTCGCCAACAACAACGTAAACGCCGGCGGCAGTTTCATCGAAGCCGGGCTGCAGCAGGTGAACATTCGGGCGCTTGGCCTGGTGGGCTCGGTCGAGGACATCGCCGAAACGGTGGTCAAGACGCAGAGCGGAACGCCGGTGCGGGTGAAGGACATCGCGGCCGTGGCGCAAGGCCCGAAAATCCGGCTGGGGCAGAACGGGAAGGCGATTCATCGCGCCGACGGAAGGATTGTCGATAACGACGATGCAGTGGAAGGCATCGTGCTGCTGCGCAAGGGCGCGGATGCCGATCCGACGCTGAAGGGAATCGAAGCCAAGGTCGAGGAGCTGAACGACCATCTGCTGCCGCGGGGTGTAAAGGTGATGCCGTTTCTGGACCGAAGCAACCTGGTCCACTACACCACGCACACAGTGCTGCACAACCTGACCGAAGGCGTGATCCTGGTCTCCATCATCCTGTTTCTCTTCCTGGGCAATGCGCGCGGCGCTCTCATCGTCGCGCTGACCATTCCCTTTTCGTTGCTGTTCGCGTCCATCTGCCTGGACCTGCGCCACATTCCCGCGAACCTGTTGTCGCTGGGAGCGCTCGATTTCGGCATGGTGGTCGACGGGTCGGTGGTGATGGTGGAGAACATCGTGCGCCACATGGGAAGACAGGATGTCCACAAGCCGGTGCTGGCGCGCATCCGGGAAGCCGCGCACGAGGTGCAGCGGCCGGTGTTCTACGCGATCGGGATCATCATCACGGCGTACCTGCCGATCTTCACGCTGCAGCGGGTGGAAGGCCGGCTGTTCAAGCCCATGGCCTGGACTGTGGCGTTCGCGCTGCTGGGCGCGCTGGTCTTCTCGATGGTGCTGGCGCCGGTGTTGGCCAGCTTTCTGTTCCGCGACAACGCGCGCGAGTGGCACAACCCGGTATTGAACCTGATCACCAGCGGGTATCGGCGAGCGGTCCGCTGGGCGATTCGCGCGCGACTGGTGACCGTGGGGACGGCAGCCGCGTGCCTGGCGGGCGCACTCTATCTGGCGACGAGCGGTGTCATCGGATCGGAATTTCTGCCGCACCTGGACGAAGGGGCTATCTGGGTTCGGGGCACGCTGGCCCCAAGCACGGGTCCGAGCGAGGGCATCCGGCTGGCCAACCAGACGCGCGTCCTGCTGGCTTCGTTCCCGGAGGTGACCGTGGCCACCAGCCAGGTAGGCCGCCCCGACGATGGGACCGACACCACGGGCTTCTTCAACACCGAGTATTTCGTGGATTTGAAGCCGAAGGAAGAATGGCGCCCGATGTTCCACGAGAACAAGGAGGCGCTGATCGCGGCCATGAACCGGGAGCTGGAAAAAACTCCGGGGGTGATCTGGAACTTCTCGCAGCCGATTGCCGACAACATGGAGGAGGCGGTCAGCGGCGTAAAGGGCGAACTCGCCGTGAAGCTCTACGGCGGCGACTTGAAACTTCTGGAGGACACCGGCGACCAGATCGTCAACGTCATGCGGCAGATCCGGGGCATCCAGGATCTCGGTTTGTTTCGCGTGCTGGGCCAGCCGAACCTGAACCTGCAAGTGGACCGGCGCCAGGCCGCCCGCTACCAGATCAATGTGGCCGACGTGCAGGATGCGATCCAGACCGCGGTGGGAGGCAACGCCGTGTCGCAGGTGCTGCAGGGAGAACAACGCTACGACCTGGTGATGCGCTATCTGCCCCAGTATCGCGATACCAAAGAGGCGATCGAAAGTATCCGTCTGCTCTCGCCCTCGGGCGAGCGCGTGGCCCTGGCCCAGCTCTGCAAGGTGAACATCTCCGACGGCGCTTCCGAAATTTACCGCGAGGGAAACTCGCGCTACATCGCGATCAAGTACAGCGTGCGCGGGCGCGACCTGGGCAGCACCGTAGAAGAAGCGATCGCCAAGGTCAACCGGCAGGTGAAGCTGCCCGAAGGCTATCATCTGGATTGGGCGGGAGAGTACGAGAGCCAGAAGCGATCGCAGCGGCGGCTGATGATCGTGGTGCCGATCACGATGCTGATCATCTTCATCATTCTGTACACGATGTTTCACTCCTTCAAATGGGCGGGCCTGATCCTGGCCAACGTGGCGATGGCGGGCATCGGAGGGCTGCTGGCCTTGCTGGTTACCGGCACGAATTTCAGCGTGTCTTCGGGGGTGGGGCTGCTGGCGCTGTTCGGCGTCTCGGTGCAGACGGGCGTGATCATGCTGGAGTACATCAACCAGCTTCGCGCGCTGGGACACACGATCGAAGACTCGGCGGTGGAGGGCGCGGTGCTCCGGCTGCGGCCGATCATGATGACCATGCTGGTGGCGACCCTGGGCCTGCTGCCGGCGGCTCTGTCGCACGCTATCGGCTCGGATTCGCAGCGGCCGTTCGCGATCGTGATCGTCGGGGGACTGATGACCGCGCTGGTGATGAGCATTTTCCTGCTGCCGACGCTCTACGTGTGGGCGGCCGGCAGCCACGACGTGCTGCCCGAGCCGGAAGCCGAATTCGAGGAAGGAGCTTAAACTCTGAGGACCATACTGATCGCAGTGGGGATGGCCGGCCTGGCACTGGCGCAAGACCAGACCCAGCGCGTGGATTTCCCGGCAGGCGGCGTGCTTCATGTGAAGAAGCTGGCGGGCGAGCTGACGATTGAGGGCTGGGACCAGCCGGGGTTGGAGATTACGGCCGCCCAATCCGCGGCGGTGAACGCGGAGCGCAAAGGCGAGGAGGTGCTGGTTACGCCCGTTTCTTCCGGCCATACCATGATGGACCTGGAGTATCGCATCCGGCTTCCGTACTCCGCGCGGCTGGTGGTGGAGCATGGCAAGGGAGAAGTACACGTGGTGAACGTGACCGGCGACTGCCGCGTGACCGTGAGCAGCGGCGGAATCACGATGGATCTGCCGGAAGGCGCGTATGCGATCGACGCGAAAAGCTCCTTCGGAGGCGTGGTCTCGGAGTTTGACGGAACCGGGAAGCGCGCGCGGTGGCTGACGGGACATCGTTTCTCATCAGAGCCTGCGGGAACGACACACAAGCTGTATCTGCGCGCCGGGTACGGCGACATCCTGCTGATGAAAGTGCCGAAAGGGCTCGGGCCGGGCCCGGAAAGACAGGCCGAGGAACGACACTAAAGACATAGGGCGGGGTTGCGGCTGCTGCTGCCGGGGTCGGGGGTCAGGGGTCGGGGGTCGGGGAGACGCTAGAGGCATAGTGCCGGGTCGTGCCGGTCGACGCGGGGGGCGTGAACGGGATCTGGAGGAAGCGTATCTGCAAGGTTCGGCAGGCGGTAAGGGTCAAATCCGGTTCGTTTTTGCAGGAGCGTGTTGCGGGTGGCAGCGGGCCTCGCGTGGCGTGAGGCGGCGGCGATCTGGGACTCGCGGCGAAGGGCGATGGCCTTGCGGAGGTCGGCGACGGAGCGGCGGAAGAGGCGGTCGGCGAACTGCTGGCGGCGGAAAATCTTGTCGAGAACCTTGGAGCCTTCACAGTCCTGAATGAAGACGGTGGTGAGGGCGGTGTCGGGACCGGAGCCTTCGGGAAGGGCGGCGACACTGGCGGCGACGACTTCGTGCTCGAGGCGAAGGTAGCGGCGCTTGAGCCACTGGGCAAGGACGACGTCGTCGAGGAGGGCCTGCTCGGTGGGGGTTTGGGGGTGGTACTCGTCGGTGAAGGCGCGCGAGATGGCCTGGAGCTCCTCGGGATCTTCGCCGGGGAGGATGAGGGTTTGGGAGTAGAGCCCGAGCTTGGTGGCGTTTTTGCTGGAGACGGCCTTGCCCTC
>DATJYJ010000186.1:0-6538 GCA_035578025.1 Verrucomicrobiia bacterium | reverse complement strand
GCCGAAGTGCTGAAGCTCTCCACCATCGCGCGCAACTTTCTGTTCGTGCTGATCGACCATCGGCGTGTTCCGGAGCTCCCCGCGATTCTGCAGAGCTTCGAGCTCACCATCGACCAGCGTCTGGGATTTGCCCGCGCGGACGTCGCCTCGGCCCGCGAATTGACCCAAGCCCAGCGCACCGCGCTCAACGCCGTATTGGAGCAGATGACCGGCAAGCGTGTTCGCATGCGGTTCAGCGTGGATCAGGGCCTCATCGGCGGTGTCGTGGCTCGAATCGGATCCACGGTTTATGACGGCAGCGTGCGCGGCCAGCTCGATTCTCTCGGCCGCCGCCTCGCCTCGGAGAATTGATCGGAAGGAATTATGGCTCAAATTCGAGCGGATGAAATCACCAGCATCCTGCGGCAGGAGATCGAAAACTACGAGCGCGCCATCGACGTGGCGGAAGTCGGCTCGGTCATCTCGGTGGGCGATGGCATCGCCCGCGTTCATGGCCTGGAAAAGGTCATGTTCGGCGAAATGGTCGAGTTCCCGGGCGGCGTCGCCGGCCTCGCCATGAACCTGGAAGAGGACCAGGTCGGCGTCGTGCTGCTCGGCGATTACACGGAAATCAAGGAGGGCGACGAGGTCCGCCGCACCCGGCGCATCATCAGCGTGCCCGTCGGCGAGGCCATGATCGGACGCGTGGTCAACACCCTGGGCCAGCCGATCGACGGCAAAGGCCCTATCGTCACCACGGAGTTCAATCCCGTCGAACGCCTCGCGCCCGGCGTGGTCTGGCGCCGGCCGGTGAAGGAACCCATGATGACCGGCATCAAGGCCGTCGACGCCATGATCCCCATCGGCCGCGGCCAGCGCGAGCTCATCATCGGCGACCGGCAGACCGGTAAGACCGCCATCGCCATCGACGCCATCATCAATCAGAAAGGCGGCGACATGATCTGCATCTATGTCGCCATCGGGCAGAAACGCTCCACCGTGGCCCAGGTGGTGAAGACGCTGGAAGACTACGGCGCCATGGATTACACCATCGTGGTCTCGGCCTCGGCCTCCGACCCCGCGCCCATGCAATTCCTGGCGCCCTTCGCCGGGTGCGCCATGGGCGAGTACTTCCGCGACAGCAAGCGCCACGCTCTGTGCGTCTACGACGATCTTTCCAAGCACGCGGCCGCCTACCGCGAAATCTCGCTTCTCCTGCGCCGTCCGCCCGGCCGCGAGGCCTTCCCCGGCGACGTGTTCTATCTCCACAGCCGCCTGCTGGAGCGCGCGGCCAAGCTCAATGACGAGCTCGGCGGTGGCTCCTTAACCGCATTGCCGTTCATCGAAACCCAGGCCGGCGACGTCTCGGCTTACATCCCCACCAACGTCATCAGCATCACCGACGGCCAGATCTTCTTGGAAGCCGACCTGTTCAACAGCAACCAGCGCCCGGCCATCAACGTCGGCATTTCGGTGAGCCGTGTCGGCGGCAACGCGCAGACCAAGGCCATGAAGTCGATCGCCGGCGGCCTCCGTCTCGACCTCGCGCAGTTCCGCGAGCTGGCTGCCTTCGCGCAGTTCGGCAGCGACCTCGATAAGGCCTCGCAACAGCAGCTCAATCGCGGCCGCCACCTGGTGGAGATCCTCAAGCAGGGCCAGTACGAGCCGCTGCCTCTCGAAAAGCAGATCATGATCATCTGGGCCGGCACCCGTGGCTACCTCGACGATCTCCCGATCGAGCAGTGCCGCAAGTTCGAAGCCGAGCTCTACCGCTTCATGGACAACGCTAACCGGCCCATCCTGGAGGAGATCGCCGCCAAGAAGGTTCTTGACGACGGCCTGACCGCCAAGATCAAGGCCGCCGTAGAAGAGTTCAAGGCGCGTTTCGTGGCCGAGAATAAGACGGTAACCGCGCATGCGTAGTTCTCCGCGTCTCCGCGTCTCGTCGAGTTCGGCTCTAGAGGGCCGCCATGCCTAGCCTGATCGACATCCGCCGCCGCATCCGCTCGGTGAAAAACACCCAGCAGATCACCAAGGCCATGAAAATGGTCTCGGCGGCCAAGCTGCGCCGTGCCCAGGACCGCACCATCGCCTCGCGCCCCTACGCAGCCGTTTTTCGCAAGATGCTGAGCGATGTCGCGGCCGCCGTGGCTGGTGACGAGCGCATAGCCGCCAACCCCCTGCTGGCCCGCCGCGAAGAGAACCGCATCCTGCTGGTTTTGATTACTGGCGACAAGGGCCTCGCCGGCGCCTTCAACACCAACCTCATCAAGGCCGCGGGACGCTTCATCGCCGAGCGTCCGAACTCCCGGGTCTCTTTCGTGCTGATTGGCCGCAAAGGCCGCGACTTCTTCCGCAAACGCGGCGCCTCCGTCGTCAGCGAGCACGTCAGCCTGGCCGCGAAAGTGCGCTTCGAGGATACCGCTGCCATCGCCGCCAAGGCCATGGAGCTCTTCTCCGGCGAAGAGATCGATGCCGTCTACCTTCTCTACAATGCATTCAAAAGCGTGGTCGCGCAGCAGCTCACGCTCACCCGCGTCCTGCCCGTCGAGCTGCCCCAGCAGGCCGCGCCGGCCGATTACATCTACGCCGATCCACCGGTCCAGATGATCGGCGTCCTCCTTCCCAGGTACGTGGAAATGGAGTTTTACCGGGCGCTGCTGGAATCCGCCGCCGCCGAACATGCCGCGCGCATGACGGCCATGGACGCGGCCACTTCCAACGCGGCCGATATGATCGACAAGCTCACTCTGTTCATGAATCGCGTGCGCCAGGCCAGCATCACCAAGGAAATCATCGAAGTGGTGAGCGGCGCGGCCGCCGCGGAGTAAGGATATTATGGCGACGAATACTGCAACCGTGGTCGGCAAAGTGGTCCAGGTGGCCGGGCCGGCCGTCGACTGCGAGTTCCCCGAAGGACACATTCCCCTGGTCTACACGGCCATCCGCGTGACCAGCGAAGGATTCGACGTCCCGGAACCCATCGACATCATCTGCGAAGTGCAGCAGCACATCGGCGAAGGCCGCGTGCGCACGGTCGCGCTCCAGCGCACCGAAGGCCTGGTGCGCGGCATGAAGGCGGCCAGCCTGGGACATCCCGTCGAGGTGCCCGTCGGCACCGCGACTCTCGGCCGCGTGCTCAACGTGATCGGCCAGCCCGTGGATGAACGCGGCCCGGTGAACGCCACCAAGTATTACCCCATCCACCGCCATGCGCCCTCGTTCGAGGAACAGTCCACGCGCCTGGAGATGTTCGAGACCGGCATCAAGGTCATCGACCTGCTCGAACCCTACCTGCGCGGCGGCAAGATCGGCCTGTTCGGCGGCGCCGGCGTCGGTAAGACGGTCATCATCATGGAGCTGATCAACAACATCGCCATGAAGCACGGCGGCGTGTCGGTCTTCTCCGGCGTCGGCGAGCGCACCCGCGAGGGCAACGACCTCTGGCTCGAAATGCAGGAAAGCGGCGTCATCGACACCAAGGACATCAGCAAGAGCAAAGTGGCCCTGATCTACGGCCAGATGACCGAGCCGCCCGGCGCACGCCTTCGCGTGGGCCTCACCGGACTGACCGTCGCCGAGTACTTCCGCGACGAAGAGGGTCAGGACGTGCTCCTCTTCATCGACAATATTTTCCGCTTCACCCAGGCCGGCTCCGAAGTGTCGGCGCTGCTCGGCCGCATGCCCAGCGCCGTCGGCTACCAGCCCAACCTGGCCACCGAAATGGGTGAATTGCAGGAGCGCATCACCTCCACCAAGAAGGGTTCCATCACGTCCGTGCAGGCCATCTATGTGCCCGCCGACGATTACACCGACCCCGCCCCCGCCACCGCCTTCGCGCACCTCGACGCCACCACCAACCTCTCGCGCGACATCGCTGCGCTCGGCATCTACCCCGCGGTCGATCCGCTCGCCTCCACCTCGCGCATCATGGACCCGCACATCCTGGGCGGCGACCACTACTCCACCGCCCAGATGGTCAAGGGGATTCTCCAGCGCTACAAGGACCTCCAGGACATCATCGCCATCCTCGGCATCGACGAGCTTTCCGACGAGGACAAGCTGGTGGTCGCCCGCGCCCGTAAGATCCAGAAGTTCCTTTCGCAGCCCTTCCACGTAGCCGAGCAGTTCACCGGTTACAAGGGCAAGTACGTGAAACTCGCCGACAACATCAAGGGCTTCCGCGAAATCGCCGAGGGCAAGCACGACGATCTGCCGGAGCAGGCCTTCTTCATGCAAGGGACCATAGAAGAAGTGCAGGAGAAGGCCGAACAGTTGAAGCAGGCTTAGCCATGCCGGAGACGTTGGAACTCGAAGTCGCCACACCCGAGCGCGAGCTGGTTCGCGAACAGGTCACCGAAGTCCAGGTCCCTGGCAGCACCGGGTACTTTGGAATTCTGCCTGGCCACGCGCCGCTGGTCGGCCTGCTCGGCACCGGTACGCTCACCTACGATGTCGGCGGGCAGAGGCGCTATCTTGCCGTACACCAGGGCTTCCTCGAAGTGGCCGCCGGCCACGTGCGCGTGCTCGCCAATACCGCCGAACCCAAGGAAGAAATCGACGTCCCGCGCGCCCGGCACGCTCGGCAACGCTCCCTCGAAGAATGCGTGAACCCGGCTCTGGGAGTCGATCCGGCGGTAGCGCTGGCCGCGCTGGCGCGCGCTCAGGCGCGCATCGATACGGCGGAACGATAGCCGTGTCGCCTCTTCTTTCCCCGCTCACCATTCGCCAAGTCACGTTCCGCAACCGCATCGGCGTGTCGCCCATGTGCCAGTACTCGGCCGAGGACGGCTTCGTCAACGATTGGCACCTGGTCCATCTCGGCAGCCGCGCCTCCGGCGGCGCCGGCCTCGTCATGGTCGAGGCTACCGCGGTCGAGCCGCGGGGCCGGATCTCGCCTTCGGACACCGGTATCTGGAAAGACGATCACATCGCGCCCCTCACGCGCATCGCGAGCTTCATCCGCGGCCAGGGCGCCGTCCCCGGCATTCAGATCGCCCACGCCGGGCGTAAGGCCAGCACCCGCCGGCCCTGGGAAGGCGGATCCGCCATTCCCGAATCCGAAGGCGGCTGGCAGACCGTTGCGCCCAGTGCCGTTCCGTTCCGCGACGGCGATCCCGCGCCGCACGCGCTTTCGATCCCGGAGATTCATGGCGTCGTCGACGCTTTCCGTGCCGCCGCTCAGCGCGCCCTCGCCGCCGGCTTTCAGGTGGTGGAAATCCACGGCGCGCACGGCTACCTGATCCACCAGTTTCTTTCTCCGCTCAGCAATCGCCGCACCGACGAGTATGCCGACCGCCCGCGGCTCGCGCTCGAAGTCGCCGCCGCCGTGCGCGGTGTCTGGCCCGCCAATCTGCCGCTCTTCTTCCGCGTCTCCGCGACCGATTGGGTCGAAGGCGGCTGGACCATCGACGATACCGTCGCGCTTGCCCGCCGCCTGGGCGTACTCGGCGTAGACCTGGTCGATTGCTCATCCGGCGGATCGTCGCCGCATGCCAAAATTCCAATGGGGCCGGGCTATCAGGTGCCCTTTTCGGAGAGGATTCGCCGCGAGTCGGGTGTCCTCACGGCTGCGGTGGGGATGATCACGACGCCCGAGCAGGCCAACGCAATCGTCGCTGCCGGCCAGGCGGATCTGGCCCTCTTGGCCCGCGAGTTCTTGCGCGATCCCTACTTCCCTCTGCGGGCGGCCAAGGCGCTGGGTGAGGAACCCAAACCGCCCATCCAATACGCTCGGGCGTGGTAGCCGTGGGGCAGGTTCCCGACCTGCCCCGCTACCAACGAACTACGTCGTCGACTTCTTCGCCGTCACTTCGTTCGTCATCGGACCATTCTGCGTATCGCGAGTGATCTTGAACTTGATCTCGTCACCGTTGATCGTGCCTTCGAACTTCTGCACCATCGTGTTGCCGTTGTATTCACGCTTCACAGTGAAAGAGATGTTGTTGCCGTCCACCTTGCCGTCGGTAATCTCCGTCGGAGGAGGAGGATTGTCACCCCCGCGGCCCATTCCCGGAACGCTACCGGTCAGCTTCATGCCGTCCTGCTTCAAGGTGATCGTCACCGGACGGCCGGGTCCGCCGCCGCGCCCCGGCTGTTCATACGTCCACTTGCCGGTCACATCCGCCGCCATAACGACGAAAGCGAAAACAAGCGCAATTGTTGCTACAAAGAGCAGCTTTTTTGTCATAGTGACCGTTTAGGCGTCACGCGCCGCCGCGACGTTACAAGGCGGCGAGCCCGGACTGGCATTTTTCACCCGATGCGGCAAGTTGCCGCCCCACGCGTCCCATCCAGTTAAAATCATGTTGAAAATAAACGACTTACACATGGTGACCGACGTGCCATTAAGCTGGTTGTAACTTCATGCCTTCGCGCGCCAGAGCTGCCACCGTCCTCTCCACGCTGGCGATTCTGTTCGTCTCGGCGGCCGTGGGCCTGATGGTCGATTGGAACGCTTCCGGCCTGGGCCGCTACGCCCGCGATTGGCTCATGCGCGCCCGCGGACCGCTCCCCGTGCCCGACGACATCGCCATCGTCGCCATCGACGAGGCCAGCA
>DATJYJ010000185.1:0-11590 GCA_035578025.1 Verrucomicrobiia bacterium | reverse complement strand
TCCGGCGTGAGCGAGTTGACGAGCTTCTGGTGGACCTGGCTTTTGAGCTCGAACCAGCGGTCGGCGCCGGATCCGGGACGGACTAGAGGGCGACTACCCAAAGGGACCTCCTGGATTCGACGCGGAGGCGCGGAGACGCGGAGGAAAAGCAATTATCTCCGCGTCTCTGCGTCTCCGCGTCAAAAAGGGGCTTACGCATTCTGCGCAATTGCCTTTCCTTTCTTCCCGGTGGCTTTGTCGACGAATGCGCGGAAGACGCGGTCCAGGTCGCCGGACTGCTCGCGGTGGGCGACGAAGGGGCGCGCTCTGTTGATGGAGGCGATCACTGCCGGCGAACTTGGGATTCCGTAAAACACGTTCTGGTTGAGTGTGGACTGGACCTGCTCCAGGCTGGCTTGAGTGGGGCCAACTTTCTTAGTGTACCGGTTGACCACGACCTTGATCTGATCCTGGTTGAAGCCCATGCGCATCAGGAACGCGATATAGCGCTGCGCGTTGCGGATGGACGGGAATTCCTGGTCGATTACCAGGAACACGCCGGCCGAGACCTGCGCGGCCGCCAGCACCAGCTCGTTGTTCACGGCGCGGCTGCCGTCGATTACCACGGCATCGTACTTCTCCACTAGGAAGGTCAGGAACTCGCGCAGGCTGTGCTCGCCGAAATGGCCGTGGTGCTCGAGCGCGTCGGGAGGCCCGACCAGGAAGAAGCCGAGGGGATCGCGGGTCACGAAGCCCTCGAACAGAGCCTGGTCCATGCGCTCCAGGTTTTCGGCAACCTCCATGAGGGTGTACTGCGGCGCGGCGCCCACCTGCATGGCCACGTCATTGGCGATCCAATCGAGATCGAGGGCCACGGTCGAGACCTTGCGCTGCGCCAGCACGCCCGCGAAGTTGACGGCCAGCGTGGTCGTGCCGACTCCGCCCTTGGTGCCGATGAAGGTGTAAATCTTGCCCAGCTTGCTCTCGCCGGTCGCGCCGTGGCGCGGGTGGCGCTCGAAGCGGCCCATGGCGTCGCGGAATTCGGTGCGCTTGATGGGCTGCATCAGGAATTCGTTGGCACCGGCGCGCATGCACTGGATCACGGTCTCGCCATCGGCGTGGAAGTTGCTGACCATGACGAACAGGTCGGGCACGGCCTGCTTCACCTTTTCGACGGCCTTGATGGCGCCGTCGGGATCGCCGGCGAGATCGACGATGAGCCCGGCCGTGGGGTGGCGCTCGAGGTCCTGCATGACGCGGATATAAAGGTTGGCGGCAACCTCCTGGTATTCGGCGACAATTTTCGCGTCGGGCAGATTGACGAGGCTGTCACGGACCATCTCGCGAAAGTGTTCGTCGCTGGAAGCGACCATCAGTGCGGTGCTAGGCACAAGAATCTCCTATGATCATTGAGTGGCGTCCGCGACGCAGGTCCCGGAGGCATCCTGGTAACCGCCGCTTTCCATCGGGATGGTGGTGGTGAAGGGAGGCATCTGTACGTTGGGTAGTTTGAAAAAAGCCGAAAATCGCGTGAACTGATAGGTGGTAATGCCGACGCTGACCATGTCGGGCTCGCAGATGGCGCCGCCGTCGGAGCAACTGCTGAGGGGCGTGAGCGTGCCGTCGGAGGCCTCGGAGAAGTATTGCACCTGGATGCCGGCGGAATTGGTCTGGAACTGGATTTGATCGAGCATCGGCGGCACGTGGCTCTCCATCCAGTTGAGGACGTTGCTGGCACTGGCGTCGGATTCCCAGCAATGCGTGGCGGCGAACTGTGCCCCGGCGCGGGTGTAGTCGACCACGGAGTGCCAGGTCCAGAGCATCTCGGCGACGAAGACGATCATGAAGGTGAGGGGGAGGATGGCGGCGGCGTAGAGGAGCGCGAACTCGAGTGCGGCCTGGCCGCGGGGCGCGGCCTTGACGCGGAGGCGCGGAGGCGCAGAGAAAAGCAAAGCCAACTTCATAGCTGGCTGCCTCCGAAAGGGGCGGTGGCGGAGGGGCGCAGCGAGATGGGGTCGAGGTTGATGTAGGGGATGCGGATCGGGAAAAGATAACCGCCGGGGATGGCCACGTTGACGAAATCGGGGCGCTGCGCGCCGACTACGCCCTGGCAGCCGGTGGTGTCGCAGGTGCCAATGGCGCCGGTGGAATCGAGGCACTGCGTGGTGACTACCAGCATGTCGGCGGTGAGGTTCGAGATCAGCGGATTGCCGGTGGCGGGGTCGTTGATGGCGTTGGTGATGGCGGCCGCGGTGACGGTGTCCTGGGGATCGCAGAAATTCACGTTTTGCGAAGCGGCGAGGTTGCGCGCGGCGCTGTAGACGATCTTGGTCAGGACGTAGTTCAGGTAGGTGAGCTTGCCGAACTGGATGATGCCGACGATGAGCAGGAACAAGATCGGCATCCACATCGCCGTTTCCAGGACTGCATTACCGCTGCGCCTACGCCTCATTGGTGCAGGACCACCTTTCCGGGGCCGGTGAAGCTGCCCACCGGGCACGAGCCGCCGGCGTAGCGTGTGTCGAACCAGCCCTGCTGAACGGGCGCGGGGTTGCCGATGTAGAGCACGGGAATGCGGCCGTTTGCGTCGCCGGGATCGAAAAAAGTGCCGTCGGGATTGGGGACCACCTGGAACTGACGGAACGCGAGGACCGTCATGGCGGTCGCGGTATCGGGCGCGAGTGTGTCCACGATGGCCACGGTGATCAGCGAGCGGCCGTTGCCGGTGTAGGCGGAGTAGGGCGGCGTCTCGGCGGGGGTGACGTCGGTATCGGGCAGGTAAGCGGCCGAGAGCGAGCCGAAATCCGTGACCGCGGTGGTGCAGGCGGCGGGGGTATTGGCGTTGTCGAGGCGCGAGTAGAGGCCGCAGTTCAAGGCCTGGATGTAGGGATTGGTTCCGGCAGCGCAGGTGGGCGGGGCGGCGTTGGCCCAAAGCTGCTCGGTATCGCCCATGTTGAAGCAGGCGAGCGGCGTGTTGGGATTCTGGGTGAGGCCGTTGACGGTGGGGGTGGTGGAAGCGAGCACGCCCTGCGCGCCGCTGACGTACAACTGGTCGAACTCGTCGAGCGTAGCGTTGCCGGTGTCGTAGCGGTTGAGGAACTCGTAGGGGATGGTGGATCCGCCGTTGACGCCGACGCTGCTGGTGAAGGCGTAGTTGATGGGGAGCGGCGTGCCGGTGCAGTTGTAGGAGAGCGTGTAGAGAGTGGAGAAGGCGGAGTCGAAGCCGAAGTTGACGGTGTCGGTGGGATCGAGCGCGGCGATGGCGATGGGAACGATGTTGCAGGCGGTACACAGAGGCGCGCTGATGCCGGCCACGGCCTGCACGCCGACCGAAGTCTTGCGGGAGGTGCCGCCGGGGAGCAGGCTCCAGAAGAGCAGCGGGGCGTCGCCGGTGACGACGACCTGCACGGCTTGCGCGGTGCTGCAATCGCCGGGAGTGCCGGTGCCGCTGGTGGCGGCGGCAACGGTGTCGAAGCAATTGGGCTGCGCGACCACGCTCGTGAGCGCGCCGGCGCCGGTGCCGACGGGGATGGTGCCGAAGTTGTAGTTGTAGGTGGGGCCGTTGGGAGGCAGCACCTTGGTCATGTTGTCCGAGGCGGCGGTGGTGCCGAGGAGCTGGGAGGCGGCGGCGACGGCCATGGAGTTGGCGGCCTGGCTGAGCTCGCCGCGCACGAGGTAGAGACGGCCGAGATCGAAGGCGAAGCCCATCATGCCGAAAAAGACCGGGACCATCAGCACCAGGAGCTGGAGGGAGGTGGAGCCGCGCAGACGCGCCTGCGGCGCGGGGCAGGCCAGGAGGCCTACCCCACTAAGGCCGTTACTGTTTGGGAATCTGCTGGCCACGGGGTCCTACGAATTGCGGGTCGTCGGGCGACACCGTACTGCTGCTCTTGGAGTTCTTCTTGTTCTTCTTGGCCTTCTCCTCCTGGACGGTGGGCAGGAACGTGGCCGGCATATCGGGCAGCTTGGCCTTCTCTTCGGGAGTCAGCGGCTTGACGAAGTGCGGGGTGACGACCACCAGGAGCTCGTCGGTTGTCTTGTCGGTGCTGCGGCTGCGGAAGAGATGGCCCAGCACGGGCAGATCGCCCAGGCCGGGCAGCTTGGCCACGGTCTCGATCACGCGGTTATCGATCAAGCCCGCGATGGCGAAACTCTCGCCGTCCTTGAGGATCACCTCCGTGTCCGCCCTGCGTGAACTCAGGGCGGGGATGGTGTAGCCCTGGAGCACAACAGCGTTGGTGTAATCGAGGCTGCTGACTTCGGGCGCCACCTTGAGATCGATCGCGCCCTGCGGCGTGATGGTGGGGGTGAAATCGAGCTTTACGCCGAACGGTTTGAACTGCACTGTGATCACGGGCGCGGTGGTGCCGCCGGTGGGGGTAGTGGTGATGGTGGGGAAGGGGAACTGGCCGCCGGCCAGGAAGGAGGCGTCCTTACCTTCGAGGGTGATCAGGTTGGGCTCGGCGAGAATCTGGAGCAGGTCGCGCTCCTGCAGGGCCTTGATGGTAGCGCCGATATTGAGATCCGGCCGGAAGACAAAGAGGTTGAGGAGGTCGGAGAAATTGACGGTCGAGGTGGGAAGCACGCCGGGCCCGGTGGTCAACGGGCTGAACCTGGGAGACGTGAATTGCTGCGTGCTGGCAGCGCCGATCATCGCCGGGTTGGTGCTGAACAGGTTGAACCCGATCTGGGACAGCGCCACGCGGTTGATGGCGGCGAACTTCACCTGGAGCAGCACCTGGCGCGGCTCGGCGGGCGGAGGCGCTTCGAGCAGGTTGATCACGGTCTTGGCGCGAGTCTGCGCCATGCTGGCGAGTTTCTTGGCGTCTTCGGTGCTGTGAACTTTGCCGCTGAGCACGATGGTTTCGCCGGTGCCGGTGATGGTGATGGGCGTGCCCGCGGTCTCGCGGATGGAACGCGCGAAGGTGTCCCAATCGGAGGAGTCCCTGGTGACCTGGATCTCCCAGCGCGCGGGATCGGCGCCGGTCTCCCACACCAGCAAGGTGGCGCGGCCCGGTGTCTTGGCGTTGACCATCACTTCGCGCGGGGAAAGCACGACGGTGTCGGCGATTTTGGGTTCGGAGATGGCGACCTTGGTGATGTCGTTCTTAAATGTGAGCAGCTCGCCGCGGCCTTCCAGCAGGGTGATCTCGCGCGCCTGCGGCTGCGTGGTCTGCGCCAGGCAGGCGGCTGCGCACAGAAGCTGAACCGCGAATCTCATTTAAAGGTTTCCTGGGTATGCTTGTCGCCGCGGAAGACGTCCACGACCGTCTTGGGCTTGTCGGGCTCGGCTTTTTTGCGGCGCGCCTCTTCTTCGGCGGCGAGCTGGCGCGGATCGGTAGGCTTCTTCTCGCCGGTGAGCTCCTGCCAGACGTTGGGGTCGTCGAGGTTGGCCTTCCCAAGCGCGGTGGTGCGGCCGCGGCGGGCGCGGGCGAGGCGCGCGCTGATCATGGGGTCGAGGACTTCGGTGGTTATTGGATCGGTGCTGGCGTTCTCGGATTCATCCAGCGGACTGCGCAGGCTGAGGCTGATCTTGCCCTCATTCTTGGCGAGCTCGAGCTTCTGGGCGTCCTGGGGCTTGAGGACGAGGGTGACGACGGGCGATTTGGGCGCCTTCGGGTCGGGGGCCTGGCCGGCCTGGACGCTCTTGCCGGTGGAGAGCACCCTGACCTTCTGGAGAATGATGGAGGTGGTGGCTTCGGCCATGGAGCCGGGGCGGGTGAAGAGGACGTCGACCATGCTGCCGGGCTGGATGAGGCCGGCAACGCCAGAGACGTCGGTGATCGGTACGCTGACCGCGCGGAAACCGGTCGGAATGGTGGAGGCAACGCCTTCGACGGAGGTGGGCGCGGAGAGCTTGCCGAGCAGGACGGGCTCGTTCATGTTGAGCGGCACCAGAAGGACGCGGCCGGTGGCGAGCTTGGAATCGAAGACGACGCCTTTCGGGACATCGCGCTCGGGGTAGTTGACGATCTTGACATCCTTGGAGCCCAGGAGGGTGCCGATGGGCATGTCGTGGGCGGCGACGACGACGCGCAGCATTTTTTCCTGTTGGGGGGCGACGGCCTTGGCGTAAAGGAACCAGGTGAGCAGGAAGGCCGAAACCCACGCGGCGCCGAAAAGCAGGAGTTTCTTCTGACGATCCATTCAGTCCTTCAGCATGCGGGCGCGGGTGAACACACGCCCGGATCCATCCAGCATGATAGTCTGCCGATGTCCTGTTTTAACACATTCAGGTGGTTGAAGTTCCGAATGGTGGGGAATTTCGGGAAGAGGAAAAAGTTCCAAAATGTTTCGTGGTTTCTGGACCGGCTAGAGCCGGTTCCACACGGTTTTTTCGACGCACTGGTTGTCGTAGTCGTCCTGGACGCGGACGGCGATGATGTGCTCGCCGGGGGCGGCGTCGAGGGTGAGGACGTAATCGAGCTCGGGGGAGTCGGAGAGGTGGGTGACAGGGGCGGCGACTTTCCAATCGCCGCCGTCGAGGGAGTATTCGGCCTTGGAGATGTTGTTGAGGGCGTCGGCGGCGTGCCAGCGGACCTCCACTTTGTTGCCGGAACGCGTGGCGGCGAGACCGGTGATACGGGGCGGTGTGTTGTCGATCCAGAACGGGTCGCTCTCCATGCGCGCGGTGAGCGCTTCGGCGGGCGGGTTGCCGGGCGCGTCGCTGGCGGTGACGCGGATGCGGTACTCGCCGTCGGGGAAGGCGGTGGAATCGAAAGAGAGGTAGCGCTCGGTGACCTTGTCCTTGAGGAGCTTCCATTCGGTCTCGGCGGCGCCCTTGATTTCGACGATGAAAATGAGCGGGTCGCCGTTGGGGTCGGAGGCGGACCAGCGGGCGCCGATCCAGCCTTTGGCGTACTGCATGGCGGGCGTGAGATCGCTGGAAGACGACGAAGGGCCCGGGGCGCGCTTGCCCATCGGGGAAAGCGAGAGGGTCGGCGTGACGGTGATGAGCGGGGTAACGGTGGGCGGGAATTTGTAGTTGGGCGGAGTGGATTCGACGCCATCGAAGCGCGGCTCGATGTTTTTGGGAAGATAGGCGACATCGACGGAATCGAGATCGGGAGATTTGGCGCCGTCTCCGGCGAGAGTGGCCTTCCACTGCACGAAGCGGGCGGAGGGTGAGGAAATGCGGGCGCCTTTGGCGGAGGCGATGGGGGAAGACCAGGGGCTCCAGTTTTTCTGGGGCTGGTCGAGGTTGCCGGTGCGAGTGACGACGGAGACCTGGCCGCCGTTGAGCGCGGCCTCGAAGCTGAGGCGACCCCAGAGGGTGTAGGCGCCGGCGTCAAAGACGTCGCTTTCGACGGAGCCCTCGCGCTCCAGGCCGGGGCCGATTTCGTAGACCTTGCCGGTATTGGCGGTGGAGGCGAGGAGGCGGCCGTCGCGGGACGCGACGAGGGCGGTGATCTGGGTGACGGGAACCGTGAGCAGCGAGGTGTACTGCGCGGAATTTTCGATGCGGACAAGGGTGCCTTTGTTTCCGGTGGCGAGGACGGGGCGGCCCTGGGCGTCGAAGGCCATGGCGTAGACGACGTCGGCGGAATGGCTCCACATGCGGCGGGGGAGGCCATCGGGGTCGATGCGGACGACCTCGCTGCCGCCGGAGACGCCGGGCGCGGCCGGGGGCGCGGGAGGCGGCGGGGCCGTGCGCTGGGGAGCGACGCCCGCGGCGGGTCCGCCGACGGTCACGGTGACGGCGGAGGCGGACGGAGGCGGAGCCGGGGGCGGGGTGGAGACGGGCGGCACGGGCGGGGCCTGCTTGGTGCCGACGCCGGCGGCCCAGACGGCGCCATCGGAGGAGACGGCGACGGCGGTGACTTCGCGCCTGGACATCTGGTAGAGGACGAATCCTTCGCCGGCGGGGGAGACGCGCAGGACGAGGCCGCCGGGCTCGGTGCCCACGATGAGGTTGCCCTTGGGGTCGAGCGCGAGAGAGCGGACGTGGGTCTCTTCGGTCCGGAAGAAGACCTTGCCTTTGCCATCGGGCGCGACGCGGTGGATCTCGCCCTGGTCGCCGGTGGCGACGTAGAGATCGCCCTGGGTATCGAAGGCGAGGGCCCAGATGTATTTGGCCTTGGGATCGTAGAAGAGCTCGGGCTTGCCGGCGGAGCCGATGCGGTAGACCTTGCCATCGGGCGAGGTGGCGGCGTAGAGGCGGTCGTGGGAATCGACGGCGAGGGCGTGGATTTCGAGCGCGTCGAGCTCACAGAGGAGCTTGCCTTTGCCATCGGGCGGAATGCGGTAGAGCCTGGCGTTATTGCCGCCGCCGGCGTAGAGGGTGCCCTTGGAATCCTGGGCGAGGGCCCAGAGGTAGGGCGAGCCGGTGTCGAAGAGCTCGCGGGACTTGGGGGCGAGCGAGAGGCGGCCGTCGCTGCGCAGGGAGAGGTTCTTGAGGATGGCCTTGTCGTAGTCGGAGGGGTCGCCCTGGGTCCAGGTGCGGGTTTGGGTGGCGTGGAGAAGAGGGGAGAGGAGGAGGGTGAGTGCTGTCAGGCAAACCGTGGTCAGACACCTAATATCGGAAACGGCACCGATATTAAGTGTCAGACCCCGGTTTGCGGTATGTGGTGTTTTCATTATTTGACGTGGATGCGGAGAGAGTAACTGCCGGTGACGAGATAGTCGAACGCAAGGGAGGCCTGTTCCACGGCGGTTTCGGGCGTGGTGATCAGGGTGCGGTTGGAGGCGCGGCCGGCCTGCATGACGTTGAGGACGCTGGCCGGGAGGCTGGGCATGGTCTTGTCGTCGTAGTAGGCGGTTGGGCTGGATTCGACGAGGGCAACGTAGAGCCGGTTGTTGGTGCGCTCCTGGTTGAGGAGGGAGACGGTCTGCGGAAGGTCGATGAAGCGATTGCCGAAGCCGGCGGCGTTCTGCATGCGGTTGAGCGTGTCGGCATCGCTGAGCAGGATGCGGTGATCGCCGCGGGCGATGCCTTCGGGAATGTGAACGGTGAGCTCGCGCTGGATGGGCTCGCCGCGGTAGGGACGAAGGGAGACCTTGACGGGCACGTCTTCGCCGGGCTGGACTTCGCTATTGGCGACCCAGGCGGACTCGATGGCGGCGACGCGGCGCTCGGGGACGAGGTCGAGGGTCATGGCGACGCTTTTGACGTCGGGCATGTTGACGTTGTTGAGGTAGAGCTTGTTGAACTTGTCGCCGAGCCAGAGGGCGAGTTGCATGGGGGCGGGCATGGGGACATCGCCGGCGGCCTGCATGGTGGCGAGGGAGACGGGGCGCGGGACGCCGTTCATCTCGACCTTGCCGGAGAGGCGGTAGGTGGCCTCGTCGACGAGCTCATTCATGTTGGAGATGGAGTTGTAGAGGGTGAGCATCATCAGGGTGGGGGTCCACTTCTGATGGACGAAGACGCTGAAGTGAAAATCCTTCTGGCTTTTGACGGCGTCTTTGGCGTCGAGGGAGCGGATGCGGAGGGTGACGGGGATCATGGGCGCGGTGGCGCCGAGCTCGCCGAGGATGCCGGAGTGGCGATCCTGGCGGAGGGCGCCGACGACGCCGGTGGCGTTGGCGATCTTGGTGGGCTGGAATTGAGAGGCGAGGGTGAGCACGACTTCGCTTTTGGCGAGCGGCATGGAGACGGGGCCGAGGTTGAAGAGCGGGTGGCCGAAGGCGAGCACCTTCTTGCCGTCGTTATAGGTGACGGTGCCGAAGGCGCTGATGCCCATGTCGCCATCGATGAGGACGGTGGCCACACTATCACCGGGATTGAGGGATTTTTCCCAACCCGGGACGGGTTTGGCGGAGACGGTGGAGGTGCCGCCGGTGCCCTGCACCATGCGCACGCCCATCTGCTGGAACACGGAGCTGAAATCGTTGAGGGCGGCGGGGGAGAAGCCGGAGAAGACGACGGGGGCATCGATGGGAGCGAGGGCATCGAAGCCGGCGGGGGAGACGGCGGCGCGCTGGCCGGACTCGGGGACCTTGGCGTCGGCGGGATGGGACTGATCGGCGGCGTTGATATCGAGCATGAGGTCGATGGGGGTGATGCCGCAGATGGAATCGGGGGAGAACTGACTGAGGCCGAGGGAGACGGCACCGACGAGCTTGCCATCGATGTAGACGGGGCTGCCGCTCATGCCGCGCGCGACGTTGGTGCGGAGGGCCTTGCCGAGCATTTTGGCGAGGATGATGTCCTGCTTGGGGCCCCACATATTTTTGGATACGCCGACAACTTCGATGGGGATGGGCTCGGGCTCGGTGCCCTGGAGGACGGTCCACGCCCAGCCCTTCATGCCGGGCTTGACGTCGGCTTGGTGCATGATTTCGGGTTTGCCGGCTTTGGGGCGCGGAGGCGGCGCTTCAGCCGAAAAAAGGGACGGAACGGACGCCGCGAACAGGAGGAACATCGCGGCAAGTGGTCGCTTCATGGGGGTGTGGTGCTCCAGGTTGATCTCATTGTACTATGCGGCACGGTGGGGGCTTTGCGAAGGAACGGCGGGCGCGGCGGGGCGCGCGGCTGGCGCGGCCTCGGGCGAGGCGGGCGCTAGAGAGTACGGGTCCATTGGCAGGGCTGGGTTTAGGAGGAGTTCGAAGAGCGGGTCCGCGGCGAATCCGGTTCGTTTTTGCAACAGCGTGTTGCGGGCGGGGGCGGGCTTCGCGTGGCGTGAGGCGGCGGCGATCTGGAGCTCGCGGCGAAGGGCGATGGCTTTGCGAAGGTCGGTGACGGAGTGGCGGAACAGGCGTTCGGCGAACTGCTGGCGGCGGAAGATCTTGTCGAGAATCTTGGAGCCTTCGCAGTCCTGCATGAAGACAGTGGTGACGGTGGTGTCGGGGTCGGAGCCTTCGGGGAGGGCGGCGACACTGGCGTTCATGACTTCGTGCTCGAGGCGGAGGTAGCGGCACCTGAGCCACTGGGCAAGGACGACGTTGTCGAGGAAGGCCTGTTCGGTGGGGGTTTGGGGGTGGTACTCGTCGGTGAAGGCGCGCGAGATGGCCTGGAGCTCCTCGGGATCTTCGCCGGGGAGGATGAGGGTTTGGGAGTAGAGCCCGAGCTTGGTGGCGTTTTTGCTAGAGACGGCCTTGCCCTCCGGGGTGCGGGGGCCGGTGGAGTGCTGCGCGTTGGCAACGGCGGCAGTGATTTGAGCCATGGTGGCCATAAAGAAGTACCTCGTAAATGAAGATGGGGCAGGCCCGGAGGTCTGCCCTTCGAGGTCAAGGTAGCGCGAGGGGAGGCTGGGGTCTGAAATTGGAATTTGTAAGTGATAGAGGGAAGGGGAAATATTAAGTTGGGTTGCCGGTGAAAAAGAAAGCGAGGACGGGGAAATCGGGAGCACGGATATAAGGGGATCCACCGATTTTGTTCGGTCTTATTTCATACTATTCTGTCTCAAATAGAAAAACAGCCGGTCTGTTGCTTGTTTTTGCCTGCCTCCCGGGAAGCGGAGGCGGTCAGGTGAAGCTTGGCCTGGAAACCGGTCGCCGCACAGGTTCGATTCTCATGCCGCCGGTGAGCGAAATCGCCGGCGGATACAGGCTCTAAACCGCAAAGTTGGAGAACCGAATGTCCCTTCCGCTGGAACTATGCCCAAAGTGTCGAATTGCGATGCCGCGATTGGTACATCGCGGCAACAAAACTGTGACCGCGATCGGGTGG
>DATJYJ010000184.1:0-5883 GCA_035578025.1 Verrucomicrobiia bacterium | reverse complement strand
CCCGGCGCCGACTGCGCGCGCTACTTCCGCGTGCGCATCCCGCGCCGCGTAACACTCGAGCCCCGCCGCGTCTTCATTCTCTCCCGCATCACCCTGGGCGCCGACATCGCCGTGACCAGCGTCCTGATGGACGCCGCCAAGGAGCGCTTCCCCGACGCGCAGATCGTCTTCGTCGGCCCCCGAAAGAACTTCGATCTCTTTGCCGCTGACCCGCGCCTCACCCATGCCCCTCTCGACTACCGCCGTGATGACGCCGCGCAAGCCTGGCGCCGCCTGTGCGACCTCGTCGACGACCTCGTCATCGACCCCGACAGCCGACTCACGCAGCTCGGCCTGATGCCCGTCGGCGACGAGTCCCGGTATCATCTCTTCGAGAGCCGCGGCTACGGCGCCGACAGCGATCGTCCCCTGGCCGAGCTCGCCGCCGCCTGGGCCGAAGAGACCTTCGGCATCCCCGGCGCCAAGCCGTACCTGTCTTGTGCTGGTAGGGTAGGCCTCCCGGCCTGCCCCCCGCCGTATGTAGCCGTCAGCCTCGGCGTAGGCGAGAATCCTGCCAAACGCATTCCCGATCCGTTCGAAGAGAATCTCCTGGCGCTCCTCTCCACCCGCGCCCCCAACTTAGTCGTGGACCGCGGCGCCGGAGGCGAAGAAGCCGCGCGCGTGGAGCGCGCCGTCGCGCGCTCCGGCGCCAAAGTCGAATTCTGGGACGGCTCTTTCGCCGGATTCGCCCGCATCATCGCCGCCTCCAGCCTCTATGTCGGCTACGATTCTGCCGGACAGCATGCCGCCGCGGCCTCTGGCGTTCCCCTGATCAGCATTTTCGCCGGCTTCCCCGTGCCGCGAATGTTCGAACGCTGGAAGCCTGTAGCGCAGGTCCGCGCCGGCAGCGCGCTCCGCGCGCGGGCAGGCCAGGAGGCCTACCCCACAAACGTCATCCGCGTTGAGCGTCCCGACCCCGCCGAAGTGTTAGAACGGGTGAGGAGGACCCTTGGCTGATCTCGAACAAGCCCGCGAGTGGCTGTACCACTCCACCGCCGTTGCCGTCCTGACGGGCGCCGGCATCTCTGCCGAAAGCGGCATCCCCACCTTCCGCGGCGCCGATGGCCTCTGGAAGCAGTTCAAGCCCGAGGATCTCGCCACCCCCGAAGCCTTCGCCCGCGATCCCAAGCTGGTCTGGGAGTGGTACAACTGGCGACGCGAAAAGATCGCGCCCGCGCTTCCTAACCCCGCGCACAAAGCCCTGGTCCAACTTGAAATCAAAATGCGCAGCTTCACCCTGGTCACGCAGAACGTCGACGGCCTCCACGACCGCGCCGGCAGCGGCCGCGTGCTCAAGCTCCACGGCGATATCTGGCGCCTGCGCTGCATGGTCTGCGGCGCGAACTGGCCCGACCGCCGCGTGCCGCTCCCCAAGATCCCTCCGCACTGCCAGTGCGGCGGGCTGGCGCGTCCCGGCGTGGTCTGGTTCGGCGAGCCGCTCCCCGACGGCATGATGAAGGAGGCCGAACACGCGGCCGCGACCGCCCAAGTCTTCCTTGTCATCGGAACATCGGCCAATGTGTATCCCGCCGCGGGCCTGATCCCGTACGCCAAACAGGCCGGCGCCAAGGTAATCGAGATCAATACCGAGGATACGCCCTACACCGCCGTGGTCGATTGTGCCCTGCGCGGCCCGGCCGGCGAATTGCTGCCCAGACTTCTGTAGTCGCTTACAATAGCGCCAATGCGGGCCTTCATCCTCGGACTGCTCCTTTGGAACTGCCTTCAGGCCGGCCAGAACGTCGAACAGACGTCGCCGGGTCCGCGCCCGCCCGCGGTGGTGGTGGTCAGTTTCGATGGCCTCGGCGCCGGATTCGCCGGCCCGCAGGGCACCGCCGTCACCCGCAATCCTTCCGACAACAGCCTCGCCGTCGGCCCGCGCCACGTGGTGCAAATCGTCAACTCGCGTCTCGCCGTCTTCACCAAGAAGGGCGAGCCGCTCTACGGTCCCGTAGTCACCAACTCCATCTTCAAAGGTTTTGGCGGCCCCTGCGAAACCACCGTCTCCGGCGACGCCGTCGTGCGCTACGATCAGCTCGCCAACCGCTGGCTCTTCGTCCTGCCCATCTTCCGCCGCATCCCCGATCGCCCCGAAGAGCCCTACTCGGTGTGCTACGCCGTGAGCCAGACCGACGATCCGCTCGGTCCCTACCATCGCTACGAATTCCGCCGCAAGCTCTTTCCCGATTACCCGCGCCCCGCCGTTTGGCCCGACGGCTACTATATCCCCACCAGCACGGGCGACGACGTGATCCAGAAACACGCCTGCGTCGCCGACCGCGCCCGTATGCTTCGCGGCGAGCCGGCCACCGAGCAGTGCGTGATCATCGACGGAGTCAACTTCCTCAACAACGCCGATATCGACGGCCAGGGCTTGCCTCCGCCCGGCGCGCCCAATATCATCATGGCGGCCGGAGGCACCCAGCTCAAAAAGGTGCTCGAGGACGACGTTATCTACTACTGGCAGTTCCACGTCGATTGGCAGGACCGCTCGAAGACCGCCGTTACCGGACCGTTCAAGATCCCCGTCGCGCCCTATCGCTATCTCTGCGGCGGCCAGCTTACCAACTGCGTCCCGCAGCCCGGCACCGACCGCAAGCTCGATGCCCAGGGCGACAAAATCATGCAGCGCCTCGTCTACCGCAACCTCGGCGGGCACGAATCGATCCTCGCGGTGCACTCCGTCGATACCGCGGGCGGGGGCGGAGGAGTGCGCTGGTACGAATTCCGCATCGACGCCGCCCGCAATCCCGTCCTCTACCAGCAGGGCACCTACGCGCCCGAGGGTGGGTTCCGCTGGATGGCCAGCCCCGGCATGGACCGCGCCGGCAACATCGGCATCGGCTATTCCTTCGGCGGCACGCCTCAATTCCCCGGCCAGCGCTTCGCCGCGCGCCTCGCCGGCGACCCGGCAGGCCAGCTCACGTTCCGCGAGAGCGTACTCGTCGAAGGCGAGGCCTCTCAGGCCAACACCATGCGATGGGAGGATTACGCTACCACCGCCATGGACCCCTCCGACGACTGCACTTTCTGGTACGCCGGCGACTACATCAAGGCAGGCGCCGCCAGCTACAGCACGAAAATTGCTGCGCTCCGCCTGCCCGGCTGTCTGAGCGGCACGGCCAGCGGTGTGGCGTTCTTCGACCGCAATCACAATGGCGAACGCGATCCAGGCGAACCGGCGGTCGCAGGGCGGCGCGTCGTCGATGGGATCACCACCGGCGCCGACGGCGCATTTCGCGCGATCCTGCCTGCTGACCCCGTGTACGGAGATCCGTTGTACACCGTCGGCGGCCGGAGCATCCGCGTCGCCGACCGGCAGGAGATCGCCGGGATCGAAGTGCCCGCGGTCTGCGAAGTCCCTAGTGCCGGCGCCGAGGATGTCGCCTATTGGATCAAGCGAGCGCCGAAAGCGCTCGCGAAGCGGCTGCGATCCGGCGGTGCCCCTGCACAATTGGCCGCCGCCGAAATGAATGTGCAATCGGGCAAACTGGACGGCGATGCTACCGTACACGACCCGACGCAAGGCGATTGGCCCACCCTCCGCGAACTGCTCACCCGCATGCAGGATCCCGCGCCCTACGCGAGCCTCCTTCAGGCGTTGAACCAGAACCGCGCAAAGTTGACGCCGCCGAGCCCCTCCGCCTGCCCGGCGGGCTGGTAACGTTCCGTCCTGAAACGTCGCCGCGTTTCACTTTGAAACGTGCGTTTCACTCTGAAACGCCTCCGCCAAACTACCTAACTGAAAATAAGACCTTTAACCTGTGAAATTACGTGGCACACAAGCTGCAATCTTTCTGTGCGTCGGACGATAAGATCCGGCCCCAAGACAAAAACAGAAAGAGGACAGAAAGCGATGCCCGCTCCAAGTGTGTCCGTACGCCGTCCGGTGAAACTCACCCAGGAAAAGCGCGATCAGATTGTGCTCGAACACCTGCCGCTCGTGAAGGCGATCGCCGTTCGCGTCCACGAGAACCTCCCCGTACACGTGGATCTCGACGACCTGATTCACGCCGGAGTGATGGGCCTGTTTGACGCTGTCATCAAGTACGACGATTCCAAGAACGTGGCTTTCCATGCCTATGCCAAGCACCGCATCAAGGGCGCCATCCTGGACAGCCTCCGCCAGATGGATTGGGCCTCGCGTGACCTTCGCCGCCGCCAGAAGCAGGTGGAATCGGTCACGCGCGACCTCAGCGTGAAGCTCGGCCGCACCCCGACCGAAAGTGAAGTGGCGCAGGAGATGGGCCTGGATGCCGACCGCTGGCATCGCGTCCAGATGGAGCTGAGCATGACGGGCGTGGTCTCTGCCACCCCGAACCCCGACCAGGAGCACGAGCGCCCCATGGAATTCGCCGGTGCCCCGGAATCCCGCCCGGACCGCATGTGCGAGCGCCGCCAGCTTCAGGTCACCCTGGCCCGCGCCATCGGCAAGCTGCCCGAGCGGTATCAGAAGGTCGTCTTCCTCTACTACACCAACGACATGACCATGAAGGAAATCGGCGCCGTGCTCGGTGTCAACGAGAGCCGCGTCTCCCAGATCCACAAGATCGCCCTCAAGAAGATGGCCACCGTGCTCGAGGGCCAAGGCATCCACTCGGCACAGGCGCTGTGATTCGTAGGGCAGGTTCCCGACCTGCCCGGAACCGCGCTACTCGAAAGGCGGGAGTCTTTCAGGACGGTTGCGGCGTTATCATCTAGGGCAGCTATGAAACAGATCGTCGCGGTTGCGGCCGTGTATGCGTGTGTGCTGCTTGGGCAGGAAACGCGTCCCAGGAACACCTATCATTCCAGCGGAGGTGCTGCCCGGCCTGTCCTTGTGTCACCCGAAGTGCGTCCCGACCGAACGATCGTCTTTCGCTTGAGGGCGCCCGAGGCAGCCAGCGTCACTCTCTCATTCGCCGGGTCGAAGCCCATGACCAAAGACCAAACCGGCGTGTGGAGCGCTACCGTCGGCCCGGTGGAACCGGAGATTTATCAATACAACTTCGTGGTGGATGGAGTCCGGATTCTCGACCCCGGAAATCCTCACCTGAAGAACGGCCGTGCCCTCGATGCCAGCATCGTAGAGGTCACGGGCAATCCGCCGCGCTTCGACGAAGTGCAGGCGGTGCCCCACGGTGCTTTGCACATCCA
The DNA here is from genome assembly GCA_035578025.1 of Verrucomicrobiia bacterium. GTDB lineage: Bacteria > Acidobacteriota > Terriglobia > Bryobacterales > Bryobacteraceae > Solibacter. The sequence continues at coordinate 708 of DATJYJ010000184.1, read as the reverse complement.
TACGTATCTTTCCACGCCTCTGAAGACGCTGCGCAGGCTCTACGTATACACGCCGCCGCAGTACGATCTCGAGACCAACCGCCGGTCCCCGGTTCTTTATTTACGCCACGGCAGCGGAGATACCGAAGAGAACTGGAGCAGCACCGGCCGTGCGGGCGTGATTCTGGACAACCTGATCGCGCAACATAAGGCCGTGCCCATGCTGATCGTGATGCCTAACGGCGATACGGACGGCAGTTGGGCGGGCGGGAGCTCGCCTGAAGGAATCGAACTGCTCAGCCAGGAGCTGCTCAACGACATCATTCCGATGATCGACAAGACCTACCGCGTGGCGCGCGGCCGCGAGAATCGTGCCATCACCGGCCTCTCCATGGGGGGCGGCCAGGCTTTCACCATCGGGCTGAAACACATGGATCTGTTCGCGTGGGTAGGAGAATTCAGCTCGGGGCTGGTCAGCGACAGGGAGTTCCACCTGGAACAGCACCTGCCTGGATTCCTGGACCACCCCGAGGACGTGAACCGGAAACTGAAGCTCCTGTTTTTGAGCTGCGGCACCGAGGATCCGCGGTACGTCGGACAACTCGACCTCGCCGACAAACTGAAGCAGCACAACATCCGCTATGTCTGGTATCCCACCCCGGGTGTGCACGAATGGAAGGTCTGGCGGCACGCGCTTGCCGAGTTCGCCCAGCAGGTTTTTCAGGAGGC
>DATJYJ010000183.1:0-2600 GCA_035578025.1 Verrucomicrobiia bacterium | reverse complement strand
ATCTCGCCGAGGGCGGAACTCGAATAGCGGCGGGCGAGTTTGGCAGCCAGATCGGAACTCGCGGGGATGACCAGGCGCTCCCGATCCTTGGCGAGCTCTGCTTTGAAGTTGTGAGCGGAGGCATCGACATTTCCCACCGCTTCCGGCTTGCCATCGAAGAGCACTTCGAGGAGGCGGCGCATCAGGGGGCGAAGCAGCATTCCGCCGCTATCGGAGTTGGTCAGCAAGACCGCGCCGATCCCGTAGTCCGGTAGAAGCATCAGGTCGCTCTTATACCCGGCCAGGGCACCGCCGTGATGGACGACGGTGACGCCCCAGGTTTTGTCGACCATCAGCCCCATGCCGTAGGTCTGGTTTTCGCCCATCGCGACCTGGGGCTGCCGCCGCATGAGGAGGTTCTGTTCGGAGACGAGCTGCTTGCCGTCGGGCAGCTTGCCGCGGGCGATTTCCAATTGCACATACTTGACGAGGTCGTGGGCGGAAGTCCAGACGCCGCCAGCGGGACGGTGAGGCATCACGGAATAGTTGAAGGCCATGTTGGCGACCTGGGGTTTGCCGTCGGCGTCGTCGCCGTGGGGCGAGGCGTGGTTGGCTTTCAGCGCGCGGGCCATATCGAAGGTGGTGGAGTTCATGCCGAGCGGGTTAAAGACGAGGTCCTGCATGGCCTTGTCGTAGGCGGCGCCCAACTCGCGATTGGGATCGTACAGGTGCGCGGACACGTAGCCGGCGGCGGACGCCATCAGATTGCTGTATTGGAAGACTTCGCCGAAGCGGCTGGTGGGCTGCATGGTGCCGAGCAGGGCCATGGAGGTTTCGGGCGTGGCGTTTTTGAATTCGAAGATCCACTCGAGGTCCTGGCGCGGAAGGCCGGTGCAGGCGCAGACGAGGTGTTTCACCAGAACCTGGCGCGTCACATCGGCATCGCCGAGCTTGAATTTCGGATAGGCTTCGATCACCGGCTCATCCCACCGGATCTTGCCCTGATCGACCAGGCGGGCGAGCAGGAGCGTGGTCATACCTTTGGTGTTGGAGGCCGCCATGAAGAGCGTGTTGGCATCGACGGGCTCGGGCTTGCCGAGCTCGCGCACGCCAATTCCGCCTTCGTAGACCACGCGTCCGCCGTCCACCAGGGCGAGCGATGCGCCGGGAACGTCCAGTTTTTTCATGGAGGCTTCGACGAAGCTCTTCAGCTCGGCGATGCGCTCGGGGGTCAGGGGGAGCGCCTTGCGGCCGGCGAAGGTTTCCTTGTTGTAACCCTTGGGGCGGAGGCTCCCGAGGATCAACCCGAATTGGGAACCGCGCTTTTCGAATGTGGGTTCCTTGCCGTCGAGGATGACCACGGTCCAGTTGTCTCCGGCGCGCCAGGCGAGTGCTCCGAGGACGGCGCGTTCGTTGGGCGATACTTCGTAGTCGAAGTTCTTCCGCTCGTCCCAGCCGTCGCGCGCGGGAGATGGAGTGGTCAGTTTGACCGGGCGCTTGAAATCGGGACGGTACGCAGACCAGGCTGCGAGCACGGCGGAAGCGGCGTCGGCCGCCTTCACGTCGACGATCACGAGATGAGAGTCGGGCTCCGGCGGCGTGAGCACGATCATGTTCCCCTGGCTGCGCAGGGACCAATTGGCGGGCGCGGTGAACGTAGCGCCGGCTTGGGTGGAACGCTTGGATTCGGATGCAAGCTGCTCGGTGGACTGCGGCGCCGCCAACGCGGCGATCCTTACTAAGAGAGCACAGGAAAGGACGAGAACCGTCCATTTCAGGAGAGGGGCTGGGGTCTCACGAGACATGCGCAAACACCTCAGCGCGAGTATACCGCCTCGCGAAAGAGGCGGCTAAGGATAAAATAGAGTGTGGGTCCGAAATCATGCAGAACGGGAGTTTACGCCGCCGCCGTTCTTGCGTGGGTGGCACTTTTTCAGCTCCTTAGTGTGCCAGGGTCCATTCACTGAAGTCCTTGCCATTGGCGGCGGGATCCTAACGATTGGTCTTGTCGACGGGTACGACTGCGGAGAGGGACAACACGGTGCATGAACTGAATCTGCTGATCACCCTGGCAGCCGGCTTCATCGGCGCCACCGCGTTAGGATATTGCACGCAGCGGCTGGGCTGGTCTCCGATCGTCGGCTACCTGCTGGCAGGGATTTTGGTAGGACCACACACGCCCGGGTTTGTGGCCGACAAGCAAATGGCCGATCAACTGGCGGAAGTCGGAGTGATCCTGTTGATGTTCGGGGTTGGACTTCACTTTCACCTGAAGGATCTGATCGCGGTGCGCCGTGTGGCGATTGTGGGCGCGATCTGCCAGAGCACTGTAGCGACCGTGCTGGGCGCGCTGACCGCGAGGCTCTTCGGCTGGGACTGGCCGGCGGGCATCGTCTTCGGACTTGCCCTGTCGGTGGCGAGCACGGTGGTGCTCACGCGAGTTCTCTCCGACAACGGCCAACTGCAGAGCCCGACGGGCAGGATCGCGATCGGGTGGCTGGTGGTGGAGGATCTCTTCACGGTATTCGTGCTGGTACTTCTTCCGGTCATCTTTGGCGCTACGGCGGCGAAGGCGGCGAGTCTTCCGGTCTCGTTCGCGGTGGCGGCGCTGAAACTGGCCG
>DATJYJ010000182.1:0-34665 GCA_035578025.1 Verrucomicrobiia bacterium | reverse complement strand
ACGGCGCCAACCGATCCGTTCGATCGCGAGGCCACCTTCAAGCAGGGCGTCCAATCGCAGGTACTGAAGGGCTCCAATGTTCCCACGGGCCTGCTGGTGGTAGGCGACCCGGGGGTCGGCCGCGGTATCGTGTCGACGCCGCTCGGGCACTTCGCGCCGCGTGTCGGCCTCGCCTGGGATCCCTTCGGCAACGGCAAGACCTCCGTCCGCGCCGCGGCCGGCGTGTTTTATGGCAGCGTTTCGGGCAACGAATGGAACTCGACATCCAACTACCAGCCGTTCGCCGTCCGCGAGCAGTTCAACAATGTGCAGTCCCTGGCCAACCCGTACGGCTTGCTGCCGGGCGGGGTCTCGCCATTCCCTTATTCGTACAACCCGTCGTCGCCGCAGTTCATTTTCCCGGCGGCGATCTACGGGATGGCGCCCGATTTCCGCTGGCCTTATACCTACCAGTTGAACTTCTCCGTGCAGCGCGAGCTGCCGAAGGGCTGGACCGTGACCGGCGCGTATGTCGGCTCCCTGGGGCGGCGCCTGCCGTTCGCCGTGGATCTCAACTATCCGTACTACAATTCCACGGCGACCACAGGAAACGTGAACAACCGGCGGCCGATCCAGCCCGGAGTTCTATCGAACGTCTACTCCGTGCTGTCGGTGATGAACACGGCGTACCACAGCCTTCAGGTCACGGTGGAGCGGCGCTTGTCGCAACATTTCCAGGTGAAGGCGTTCTACGTGTATTCCAAGGCGCTGGAAGACGTGCAACTCGACAATAATACGGTCAATGGCGGTGCGGAGGATTATCGCAACCTGGCTCTGGATCGCGGCCGGTCGAACAACGACCGCCGGCACTCCGCGGTCGGGTCGGTGATCTGGAGCCTGAGTTACTTCGGGCACCTGAACCCGGTGGCGCGCGCCATCCTGAATGGATGGGAGATATCCGGCATTGTGACCCTGCAAAGCGGGCTGCCGTTCACGATCACCAGCGGGACCGATACCAACCTGGACGGCAACAACAACGACCGGCCCATGCTGATCGGAAATCCGTATCTCGATCCGAACCGGGGACGCGATCAGACTACCGCGATGTGGTTCAATACGGCGGCTTTTGGCAAACCTGCCAACGGTGTTGACGGCAACCTGGCGCGCAACCTGATGGACAGCCCGGGGAGCAAGAATGTGGATGCCGGCATCTTCCGCAACTTCAAAATCGTGGAGCGGATGACGCTGCAGGCGCGCGGGGAGTTTACCAACGCGTTCAACCTGGTGAACCTGGGGGCGCCGACAGCGACCCTAAGCTCTACCCAGTTCGGACAGATTCGTAGCGCCAGCACGATGCGTCAGGTGCAGGTGGGCCTCCGCCTGACGTTCTAAGCAGGCAGGAGGCGTGGGGCGGACGATTGTTCTTCGTCGTCCGCCCTTTACTCAATCACGAAGTCCGTCGACCGGACGGCAAAGTTGCCGGCCGAATCCAGGGCTTTCACTTCGAGGTGGTAGTTGCCCGAGGTCAGGCCCTGCACCGGGACCTTCAAGCCGGCGGAAACGACTGGGCTTCCGGGGCGGACGTAATTGGAAATCGCGACCGCGCCGGAATCCACCTTCTCTTCGCCCGTCTTGGCGTCGATGATGCGGACCTGGGCTCCAAGCTGCGGTGGCTTTTCCTGGGTGAGCAGGGGTTCATAGACCTCGAAGTACATCACCAGCGGATCGTTGCGGCTGAAGTGAGTGGATCCAGTGGGGGTAAACTGCATGTTGCCGGCAACCAGTGGAGAACGGCCTTCCAGCAGAATCGCATCCATGCTGGTGTCGGCCTGAGACGTGGCGGAGTACTTCGTGCTCAGCGCCAGGCCGCTGACGGCGAACTGCTTGCCATCGTACTGGTTGATCTGGAGCGGCGTTTCCAGCTTGCCAAAGTTATCGCCGCCGGAATCGAAGGCAACCTTCAGCGTGTATTGGCCGGAGCCGACGTCGAACTGGTTTTCGTAGTGGAGCGGGGTGGACTTGAACCGGTCGGCCTCCTTGGTGTTTTCGAAATCGAACTTGACGGAATCGCTGAAGCGCGCGGCCACGGTGCCATCCTGGCGGTACGCGATGCCGAGGACGTTGATGGCGGCGTGCTGCTTGCCCTTGACCTTTTCGAATTTCAGCTTGTCGATGGGGATCTCCATAGCGACCGCGACTCGCGCAGTATCGGAGGAGGTGTAGAAGAACGGGGCGCGCATCGAGGCAGTGATGTTGCCGGGCGAACTGCCCGTGACCCGGCTCTCGAGGGTCTTTTCGACCGGGCTGCCGGCGAGCGAGTCGTGCGACTTCACGTTGCAGTATCCGGAACGAGCGCGAACGTTGGTGCCCCCGCGATCGACCTTGACCTTCAAAGTGTGGCAACTGCCTTCTGGCGATTCCGGCGGGGTGTAGGCCAGGACGTAGTACTGGTTCTGCTCGTGGCCGATTTTCACCATGCCGCCGAGAAGGTCGTTGGTGTTGACGATTACAAAGCCTCCGGTGCCGTTGGCGAGCATGTACATGACTTCCTGGCGATCGCTGAGGCCCGTTGGAAATTCGGGAATGATCACGCGGGAGCCGCTGTAAGGATTGCGGCCAGTCGGGTCCAGCGGATTGTAGCGGTTGTTGTTATTGTTGTTTCCGCCGCCGCCCGGGTTGTTGTTGTTCGTATTTCCGCGCGTCACGGTATTTCCGCTGGTATTGCCCGTGGAGTTTCCGCCCCTGGTGGTGGGATTGGTATTGCCGCCATTGGGCGTGCCCGTGACACCGCCTCCGCGATTGACTCCCCCCGGAGTTCCTCCGGTATTGCCGCCACCCGGATTTCCGCCCGTGGTGCCGCCAGTCGTTCCGCCGCCGCGCTGCTGGAAGAAGCTGGCGATGCGCTCCACCGGGAATGCCGCCAGGGCAAGGCCGCTGCGCGCCGCCGCCGGTAGATCGAGAGAGGCGCGCCCGCGTCCGCCGCGGCCCATCGGCAGCGACGGATCGGTGAGGGCGCCGCCCGGGGTGAGCCCCCGGGCATCGATGGGATACACGGCCACGTTGGACTTGTTGCATTGCGAGATTGCGGCGGTGACTTCACTGCGCGCTTCATTGGTCAGCGGAAATCCGGAGGTGAAGAGGATCAGGCTCTTGCGGCCGTGGATGTCGGCCAGGTTCTTGGCCAGGGACATTACGCCGAGCAGCATGGTGCGGGCGCCGAAATCGCGTTCCGCGCGGCCCAGCGACGGACCGCCGCCGAGCGACGCGGTGAGATTGGGCGACACAGCGGAGGATTTGATCCCAGCGACGGACTCCTGTAGGCGCGCGATGTCGTCGGTGAAATTCTGGGCGACCTGGAGACTGCCGGTGAAATTGACCACGGCCATCAGATGGTCCGGGCCAGCGTTGGAGGCGATGAATTTCGCGGCGGCCTGGCGGGCGTTGGCCTGCTCGGCCGCGTTCATCGTGGAGGCATCAAAGAAAATCACCAGGTAGCGCTTCTTGCTGCCGTCGGGATTGGCAGCATCGGCGCCGAAGCTGAAGCTCTTGACCTGCTGCTCCTTGTTGTCCTCCCAGACCTTGAAGTCCTTCATCTCGAGATCGGGGACGTAGCCGCCCTTCTTGTCGGTGACGACCACGTCGACGAGGACTTCACGCGTTTCGGTACGGATGACGGTAGGCGTCTGCTGTGCCCGGCTGGGGCCGGACGCAAGAGCCATTATTGCGAATATCAGTTGCAGTTTCACGCTACACCCCTTATTGGTACGGAATATCGACTGCCCCGTTGCGCGCCGACATGAGTTGCCCTTCGGCGTCGCGAACCACGATGCGGATCGAGTATTGACCCGGCTTGGCGTCAATGGTATTGCGGATCGTAATTCCGTTGTCTAGTCGTTTCTCCAGCGTCTCGTCCTTGAGTCGCATCTCGATGAGCTTCTGAATACCGGTGACGTAGACGCCGTTGCGATCGAAGAGGCCGCAGACGAGAGTCAGCTCGTCCTTGTTGCGGTCTTCTTCCTTACGATATTTGAGCTTCCGAATATCCAGCTTAATCAACACCGAGATTTTGGCGGCATCCGATGAAGGTTTGAAAAACTGAGTGGCGAAATCGATCGGGATGTCGGCCATTTCGTCGCGCGAAAAGAGGGCCTCTTCCAGTTCCCGGCGGGCGGTTTCCTTGGCATCTTCGGTGTGGGTCGGCGCGTAGTATCCCTTGCGGGCGCTGAGGGCCGCGTCCTTGATAGCCACGGTTTTGGCAAGGGTCACCTTGAGCGAATGGAAGCTGCCGTCCATGCGCAGGTTCTGTGGCGAGAAGGCCAGCAGGTAATAGTATTCCGGAGCGGTGGCCAGACGGCGGAGGCCTCCATCGAAATCGTTGCTGTTCTGGACGAAGGTGGCACCTGTGCCGGCCGCGAGTTCGGCCATTACGTCGGCGTTGGCGGAGGCGTTCTCACGGTCCATGCGCGAGAGCATGGTTTGCGTGACGGCGTTGGTGCCGGGGCGGGTAATGTCGGACGTGTAGGTGTAGAGGCCGCGCGCATCGAGTGCATTGAGGAGAACGTTGGCCTTGATGGCGCGGTCCATGATTTCACTCTTCTCGGTGGCGTGTTCGGGCAAGGTGAGAAACCCGGAAGAGATGAGAATCACGGTGCGCTGGCCGGGCATCGCGGCCATGCGGCGGATCAGGTCGCGAATGACCCCCATGGCAAGGCGCGTCTCGTGGTCGCCGAGGCCGAGCTCATTGCGCGCGGCGGCCGAAGCCAACTGCTGCGCCTGCTGCATCTGGTCGGGCGTCATGTTGTTGCAATTGAGTGTGTCCAGCGTGACGGCCTGGATCACAGTGGGGTCGCGCTTGTTCTCCATCTGATCCGCGATGTAATAGGTCATGATGGGGCAACGGTTGAGCCCCTGACCCGTGACGGGGCGCGGACGCAAGGCTGCAAGGGCACGATGAAGATCGTCGCGGCTGTCGGTGAAGTCCTGTTGGGTCTGGCCCGAAGTGGTGTAGATCGCGGCGCGGTCGGTAGTGCGCAGGCCGGTATCGATCTGGCGCTGGACGGCGTCGCGGGTTTGGGCAAGTTCCCCGAACTGCGAATGAACGTCGTCGAAGAGGTAGGCGATGAAGCGATCTGGGGTGTCGGACGGGGGCGCATCGGGAGATTTGTCTTTGTCGACGATTTCCTTCGCGCCAAGTGGGCGGCCGGAAGCCTTCTCGACGGAGAACCGCGCGATGTACTGCGGCTTGCCTTTGTCGAAGAGCAGGAAATCTTCCTTTTTGAGAGTGCCGATGGCCTTGCCCTGGCGGTCGCGGACCACCACAGGGACCTGCACAAGGTTCACGCGGGCCTTGAATAGCGCTGGTTCGTCCTTCTGCGACATCTCGGTTTGGGCCGAGACAAAAGCGGTGGCGAGCGTAGCAAGTGTAACCGCCCTGATGCCGTTGAGCATACGAGAACGCAGGTTGGAGCTATCATAGCACCGCTAAAATAGGAAGAAGATTGGAGAGACAATCGTCTAAGGGATGATGCCGGTCGCACTCGAGGGCGGTCACCAGAAGCTGGTGGAAAGGTGTCGGCGCGGGGAACGCGACGCGTTTCGTGCACTCTTCGAGGCTTACAAGGACAAAGTCTACTCCATCGCGCTGCGGTTCAGCGGGGAAGAGGCGCTGGCGATGGACATCGCCCAGGACGTCTTCGTGAAGCTGTTCTCGTCGATTGGGGAGTTCCGTGGTGAGGCAGCTTTCTCGACCTGGATCTACCGGTTGGTGGTCAATTGCTGCCTCGACCACAAGCGGCGGTCGTGGCGGCTCATTCCGATCGCGGACGATCTGCTGGCGGTGCTGCGGGCGCCGGGAGACAGCCTGGACCGTATGCTGCACAGCGAAATGCGGGATCGGGTGCGGGCGGCAGTAGAGAAGCTTTCGCCGGAGCTGCGCATGGTGGTGGTGCTGCGGTATACAGAAGGGCTTTCGTACGAGGAGATTGCGGAAGTGTTGGGTTGTGCGATGGGGACGGTGGCGTCGCGGCTGAATCGGGCGCACAAGATGCTGGAACGGAGGCTCGCATGTCTGAATGGATAGATCTGCAGCTTGCGCACCAGTTGACGGCCGTGAAGGCACCGGACGAGTTGTGGGAGCGGGTGCAAGGGCGTCCGCGGCGGCAGGGGGTTCCCCGGCTGGCGCTGGCCACGGCGGCGGCGGTGCTGGCGGTGGTCGCGCTGGCCTATTCGTCGACGCGGCCGCGCGAGATCCCGAAGTTCGCGAGCGTGCCGCCGGGTAGCTGTTTGCAGTGTCATCTATAGACACCACTTGAAAGTTGTTGTCTGGTGTAGTAGGTTTGAGGCAAGAGGAGGGTTCATGCCTCAAACCAGTGCGGAGATCGGTCTCGCGACCGGACACGCGCCATTTGTAGAAGAAGCTCGGACGCGTGGAGAGCTCTACATTACACAGCCTTACGAGCTATATTCTCAAGAAAATCATGAGATCTGGCGGGCGCTGTATTCGCGCATCCGGCCACGATGGGAACGGTACGCCAATGACCATTTCCTGCATGGGATCGACGCCTTGCAGCTTCCGGCTGACCGGGTCCCGCGATTGGAAGAGATCAACCGCCGGCTGGCACCATTGACCGGGTTTCAAGCTAAGGCGGTAAGCGGATACGTGCCGGGATTCCTGTTTTTCGACTGCCTGCGGAGGCGGGAGTTCCCGACGACGATCACTATCCGGCCGGCTGGACGGATGGACTACCTGCCGGAGCCGGACATCTTCCACGACACCGCGGGGCATGTGCCGATGCACACGGAGAAGGCATTCGCGGACACGCTGGTGCGGTTCGGCGACTGCGCGGTGACTGCCGCCGAGATGACGGCGGAGATCACGGACTACGGTGAGCGGGTGCGGCGGCTGACCAGCCTGATGCGAGCGATGTCGCGATTCTTCTGGTTCACCGTGGAGTTCGGGTTGATGCGCGGGCGGGGGCCGAACGGGATCTGTGCTTACGGGAGCGGGCTGCTCAGCTCGTATGGCGAGTTGGAGCACGCGGTCGAGAGCGAGGATGCCCAGCGGTATCCGCTGCAACTCGAGTGGGTGATCAACCAGGTTGCGGAGATCGACCACTACCAGCCGATTCTCTTTATCGTGGACAGCTTCGATCACCTGTTCAGCCTGGTGGACGAGTTCGAACGGTGGATGCGTGCCGGGCGGCTATTCAACGTGGCGCCGGGGCTGCCGGATATCGCGGAAGGCGACTTACGGAGCTTCCTCGACGCGGCCAACGCGTTGTAGGAGATCGTCCAGCAGGGGCAACTGACTCTTCAAGATCTTCAGACGGGCGATATCCAGGGTGAACCAGGCGGCGCGGTCGATTTCGGGAAACTGCTGCTGCCTTCCGGAACGCGGGGGCCATTCCATCGAGAACAGGTTGCTTCTGATCGTGGAGACGTTCAACTCGGAGCGGAGCGCCCAAGCGTGAACGAGTTTGCCGCCCGCCTGCCGCACGGGACGGAGCGGAAGGAACTCGCCAGAGGGCTCGCAGCCGATCTCTTCGGCAAACTCGCGTTTGGCCGCATCGAAGGGGTCTTCGCCCCCGGCGATTTCGCCTTTGGGGATCGACCAGGCACCCTCGTCTTTTTTGGCCCAGAAGGGACCACCGGGATGGACGAGGAGGACTTCGAGACCGGCGCCGGTGTGGCGGAAGAGCAGGAGCCCAGCACTTCGCATAGATCACCTCCGGGCGCCGCACCAGTGTGTCAAGACTCGAGGAGGGCGCCGAATTGCGCGTTGCGGCCGGCGCCGGTGCCGGCCACGTAGCCGAAGGTCGCGCTGGTGTCGGAAGCCGCCAGACATAGCTCTGCACGAACTGAAGGGTGCGGTCGAAGTTGGCCTTGGCGTAGTTGCGCCGCTCATAGACATAGAACATGGGAGCGCCATCGTCACCGCCCTGGACGTCCATGGCTTTGCTCCAGGTGAAGGACGTGGTGAGGGAGAAGCCGCCGGAGAAACGGCGGTCGAGCTAGGATGAAGCCGGAGTTGAGGTCGTACTGGGAGGCGGTATCGACGCCCTTGGTGCCGACGCCAGCCGTCTGATACGAGTTATTCGCTCTTACCGGGTATTTATAGGCATAGGTGTTATCAGGATATGGCGCATAACTCAACCCGAACCCAGTTCTTATGACGATGTTCGGAGAGAGGCGGTAAGCTATGCCGACACGCGGGGCGAAGTACTTATCGTGAGTCACCATTCCGAGGTTCATGGGATTGTCGCCCACGCCCGCTATGACCAGGTCGTTCTTGTTGAAGTCGTAGTTGGAGAAGCCGCCGGGGAAAGCGGGGGTAGCGGGGGGATAGAATTCCCATCGCGCACCGAGATTGACGGTCAGCCTGGGGCTGACCTGCCAGTTGTCGGCGGCGAAGAGGGAGAGCTGCCAGGCGCGCAATGCAGGGAAGTAGGTATTGACGTCGCGGCCAACGTTGGCAGGAATGCCCATAAGAAAGCGGGCCATGTGGTTGGCGAGGCCGGAGGAGGCGCCGGGCGCGCGGCCTAGCTCGGGATCGTGGTTGGTAGTGGAGACGCTGACCATCTGGATCGACTCGGCGGGTGGGATAAGGATCTGGAGAAGACCGGTGCGCTCGTTGTTGTCGATGCCTTCGATCTGATAGTCATTGCCCATGCGGGCTTGACCGTTGAGATTGGTCTGGAGAGAGCTGGAGCCATTGAAGAACTGTCTGTGCTGGAAGGTGGATTCGGTGGTGCCAGGGACGAACTCGAGGAGCGTCTGGAAGTTGCGGTTGACGCCGAGCGGGAGCTCCTCGGTGAGGACGGCTTCCATGGCACGGGCGGTATCGGCACGTTGGCTGACGCCGGTTTTCATTTCAGTGATGGTGACTTTCGCCCTGGGCACCATCCCGCAGCCGACGTCGGTAATCGTGCCTACCAATGTGGCATTGACCGCCTGTGAGAATGCCGGGCCGGCACAGAATGCGGCCAGCAGCATAGGGATGCAGATCGAACGTAGAGCCTGCACGAGATTCGCCTCCTGAGATTCCGTCACCCCGGCAAAAGCAATGGTAGGATTATAGACACGACTAATCAGCCGACGCAAGGAATTTCCAGGAAAAGAAGCCGGAAGAACGTCGACGTACATCGCCCGGTAAAGAGGAGCGTTCTCGAAGGCCCGACACTTTTGGCCTGTGGTGCGTTGTTGGTACTGATCCTGCTGGCATATTCGGATTCTTTCAGCGCAGGATTTGCACTGGACAATAAAGGGTTGATACTGGAAGACACCAGAATTCGCGCGGTTACAACGGATAACATAGATAGGATCCTGCAGCACACCTATTGGTGGCCGGTGGGTGAGAGCGCGTTGTACCGGCCCTTTACCACGCTGGGTTACTTGTTCAATTATGCGGTGCTGGGGAATACGAACCATCCAGCGGGGTATCACTGGATCAATCTGCTGCTGCACGCGGGGAATGCGATGCTGATGTGGGCACTGGCGCGGCGGCTCGGGGCCGGAGAGCTGCAGTCGGCGCTGATGGCCGGGCTGTGGGCGGTGCACCCGGTGCTGACGGAGTCGGTGACCAACATTGTGGGGAGGGCGGACTTGCTGGCGGGGATGGCGCTGTTGGGCGGGCTTTGGCTGCACCTGAGAGGGCGGGAGGACGGCGGGGCTTTGTGGGCCGTAGGGCTGATGGGTGTAACGGCCATCGGGGTGTTTTCGAAGGAAAGCGCAGTGGCGATTATTGGGGTGATCTGGCTGTATGAGTGGGCCTTGAGCGGACGGCGAAAGGCGATGGTCCGCTCCACCCTGGCGGTGGGGGTGCCGATCGCGGTGATGCTGTGGCAGAGGTGGGCGGTGCTGGCACGGTCGGGTCCGACGGAGTTTCCGTTTACGGACAATCCGATCGTGGGGGCGGGATGGCTGGAGGGACGGCTGACGGCACTGCACGTGATGGCACGATACGCCGGACTGCTGGTCTGGCCGGCGCGGCTCTCGTGCGACTACTCGTATGCGCAGATTCCGTTGAGTGGCGCGCGGGATTGGGTTGCCTGGGCGGTGGTTGCGGTGATGGGGGCGACGGTTGGGGTGCTTTTTTGGCACCGGGGCAGGCCGGGAATCTGCCTCACGGCGGCGGCACTGCTGGTTTTTCTGCCGACGTCGAATCTGATTTTTCCGATCGGGACGATCATGGCGGAACGCTTTCTGTATCTGCCGTCGATTGCGTTCGCGGCGGGGGTGGTATGGGTGATGTTCGCGGTGGCACGGCGGGCGGCGCCGGTAGTGCTGGGCATCCTGATCTGCGCCTGCGGCGTGAGGACCTTCACGCGGAACATCGACTGGCACGACGATCTTACACTGTCGGCGGCCACGGTGAGGGACGTTCCGCAGAGTTTCAAGGCGCACAAGATGCGGGCGAATGCGCTCGTGGAGTCGGATGCGAGTCACGGGAACATCGATGAGGTGATCCGGGAGGCGGAGAAGAGTATCGCGATTCTCGACGGGCTGCCGGTCGAGAAGAACAACGCCGATATGTACCGGCGGGCGGGCGGCTATTACGTTTTGAAGGGCGGCGCGGACTCTTACCGGCGGGCACTGGAGCTTTTCGAGCGCTGCGCGAGCATGGCAAGGGGCAATGGGAATCAGGCTGATGTGCAGTCGCAGATTGCCAGGGTGTACCTGCGAATGAACCAGCCGCAGCTTGCGCTGGATGCAGCGCTGAAGGCTCGCGGATTGGATCCGGAAAACGTGGAGGCGCACCGAGTGGTGGCGGGGATCCTGCTGGGCGCGGGGCGGGAAGAGGAGGGAGCGGACGCATTGGTTACCGGGGTGCTGATGACCAGGGACAACGGATTGCGACAGGACCTGGTGGAATTGTTGCGAGGCGGGTTGGATAAGAAAGGCTGCGCGACAACTCCGGCCGGGGGACTGAACCCCGGCTGCGAAACGGTGCATCGGCATCTTTGCGCAGGATCGGCAGAGGCGGTGCGGCTCGGGATGGCGAGCGGACGGGCCGACCTGGCGGAGGAAGTAAGAAGGAGCGCGGAGCGCGATTTCGGCTGCTGGTAGGCTGGTCATTGGAAAGGTATTTTTCAGGACGGCGGCGGGTTCCGAGGATCGGGCATTCTTGTGAGGGGAGATGAGACTTTGGCAGACCAGCGAACGGTGATCGGGCCTTTGATGCGGATCAACGGCGAGATCCGCACGAAGGAGGAGTTGGTGGTGGATGGAGAGGTTGAGGGCCAGATGGAGTCGGAAAACCTGGTGACGGTCGGACCAAAGGGCAAGGTGCGGGCGAACATCAAGGCCCGGGACGTGGTGATCCACGGCGAGGTGCGGGGGAATGTGGAAGTCACGCAGAAAATCTCGATCCGGGACCACGGGAGCCTGGTGGGGGATGTGAAGAGCGTGGGGATCAGCATCGACGATGGGGCGTACTTCAAGGGGAGCATCGAGCTGATGAGGGGCGAAGGGAAGACGAAGTAAGGCAGGGGCGCGGCGCGGAAGCCCGGGTTCGTTTTTTTCGAGGTTTGTTGAAAATACAGGGGGAAATTGGGTTCGTTCGGCATCCTGCACTGCCGTGGTCCGGTGGGGGCGGGCGGGATTTTGGAAACGAGGGCGGCGCACAGAGGCACGGGCGCTATGTCGGCGGGAAGGGTTCTGCACAGAGGCTCTCCTGGCTGCGAGGGTAACACGCAGGTATCCGGAACCCAGCCGCAGTATCGGGTAAGTGGAGCTAAATAAACGCAAAATAAAGTGGACTTCGAGGGGAAATCAACTAAGGACCCTGAGGAGTATACTTAGATGCGCGCATGTACGACGCGTTCATTAGTTACGCCCGAGGGGACCTTTCGTTCGCGGATTCTCTGCTAAAGGGACTGGATGCCGAGGGTTTGCGCGCGTTTGTGGACGTCCACTCCTTGCGCGCCGGACAGGAATGGCCGCCGCAACTGGGTGCGGCCCTGCGGAAATCTCTCATGATGGTGCTGTGCTGGTCCGCGCAGGCACTTGCTTCCGAGTAGGTATCCGGACATGTTTGCCGAAATGCAGTTCCGCCTGGGTCGGCGTACGAATACGCGGGTGACTTCGGGGCCGCGGCGCAGAGCACCGGCTCCCTGCGCGCCGCTCTGGCAGCATACGGGAACGCGCTCGAGGTTATCACCAAGGAATCGTTTCCCGAGGGTTGGGCGATGACGCAGACCTATCTTGCGGCTGCTTACGGAGACCTTGGAGCCCCTGAGCGGGGCAGAGGGTGAGAAGAACCTGCGCGCTGCCGTCACCACCGTCCAGATTGCGCTCCAGGTCTTTACCAAGGAGTCTTCGCCACAGCCGTGGGCAACGACGCAGAACTGGGTTGGCAATAGTTGCTGGTATGCGCCCCCTCCAGCAACAGACTGGACATGAAACCCCTTGCCAAGCGCGAGTCCTTGCCGCATAGCTATAATATAGCTATGCTTTAGAGAGTGAAATTCATCAGAGACGATGAGGCTGGCTTATGGCTGCGAGATTTTGTCCCCGATCCAGAGAATTTTGATTGGGACTCAGGCAATCAGGCAAAGAACGCGAAACACGGCGTGCGCTCCGAGGAAGTCGAATCGATTCTCTACAGGAAATTCATTTTCGCCGGCAAGATCGTGGAGCCGGCTCACGATGAATGGCGTGGGCTGGTCTTAGGTCAGAGCGTCACAGGGCGTTCGTTGGCCCTTATTTTCACTCGGAGGGGTGAGAAACTTCGCCCGATCTCATGCCGGCCGATGCGTCTGGGCGAACGGAGACTATATGAAACGAGCATCCAAGAGCACTCGTAAGGATAGGCAGGTTCACGAGTTCGAGAAGCGAGACCTCGCGGAGGATATTGTGGAGAGCAAGTCCGCCGTAGTCGTGCGCCCAAGGAGCCGGCAGACGCCGACCTCCATATTGCTAGACCCCGCAATCATCCACAAGCTCAAAGAGAAGGCGGGGGCGCGTGGTATCGGCTACCAGACCATGCTCAAGATCATCGTTCACGAGCATGTGGACGATTACTGAGAAGCGACAGGGCCGGCCGAGTCCAGCCTTTTTGTGGTGTTGCTCCTGGGGAAATGCATCGCCCTAGATGACGCGAAGCCCACGCAACAGGAACCTCAACCTGTGTTACGAAGATCTCGCTCCGGAAGCGATGGGCAACCGCGGATGATGGCTAGCAATGTCGAGTTCCGGGCAAAGGGACACAAATCCCTCGTCCTCTCGTTCGATGATGGCTGTAAGGCGGCGGGACTGCATTCTGATCGGAGTCTACAACAGTTCGTTTGGACAAATTGTGATTCTCCCGTATTGAGCGACTATGGCCCGGCTTTCGGCCGAGACCATTGACCCCGTACTGCCAAGTTGCGTTACGCCGTGAATCGCGGCGACTCGTGCCGGTCATTGGAGATGCGCGAGGGAATAGCTCGTGCTGCGGCCCCCTTCGGGATTTTGAGTGAGAATGGCGTTTGCGACCAGGGCGAGAATGTCCCGGTGAGCCGTGTCCTGCGAGCACTTTGCTAGCGTGGCGTATTTCGAACTCGTGAGCTTTCCTTCGAAACCGTCAAGCAGGCGGTTGATTACGAGCCGCTGGCGCTGGTTGAGCTGCACATCCCTGATGCGCTCCCAGAAACGCGCCTTGGCCAGCACGGCGGCCAAGGAGCTTTGAGCGCCATCGATGGCGCGGCCCAGGCAGCCAAGAAACCAGTCCATCCAACGCGTGATGTCCATGGTCGCCTTCTGCGTTTGTTCCAGTATGCCGTAGTAGGCGGTTCTCTCCTGCCGGATTTGCGCTGACATGCTGTAGAACCGTTGCGGGCTATTCTCGGAGCGCGCCAGAGCGAGGTCTGCGAGAGCTCGCGCAATGCGGCCGTTGCCGTCATCGAACGGGTGGATGGTGACGAACCAAAAATGCGCGAGCCCCGCCTTGAGAACCGGATCGATGCCTCTCTCGCGCTCGAACCAGGCCAGGAACGACTTCATTTCACGATCGAGACGGCTTGCTTTCGGCGCTTCGAAATGAACACGCTCGTTTCCGACGGGGCCCGAGACGACCTGCATTGGTCCGGTTCTGTCGTTCCTCCATGCGCCAGTCCTGATTTTCGTCATGCCACTGCGCCCAGTTGGAAACAGCGACGCGTGCCAGCCGAACAGGCGTTCCGCGGTGAGCGGCTTGTCGTAGTGGCGCGTGGCGTCCAGCATCATTTCGACGACGCCTTCGACCTTGCGGTCGACCGGTTTGAGCGCGCCGACGTCGATGCCGAGCCTGCGGGCGAGGGATGAGCGGACCTGGGCGGCATCCAGCTTCTCGCCTTCGATTTCACTGCTCTTGAGGACGTCGGCGGTGAGCGTCTGCAGGGCCGCCTCTTGGCGGAGAGGGAATCCGAGTGCTTCCATTTGCCCGTTCAGGCGGCCCTGGCGGTGGCGGACGGAGGCGAGGAGTTCGGAAATGGCTTCGGCGCGCCAGTGGAAATGGGGCCAGTCTGTGAGCAGATGGATGTACAATCTCCGCAACTCCTGCGGAGATTATAGCAGGTAATCTCCGCACCTGTCAGATATTCTCCGCTCGCTAACTAACGATGGTTGCATTCTCCGCATGCGTCCGTCCGACACTGTCCTTCATTGAATCGTCGGCCGGGCGCTTCCGAGGAATGGCTTCCGGCGATCCAGCCGGCTCGGTGGATGCCGGACACAATGTGCCTGAAACTCCGACACTGGAACTGGATTCCGCCCGTGCCGCCTTCGAGCGGCAACGCATGGATCAGCCTCCGTATCACCTGGACCATATCCGCTGCGAAGCGGAAGCGATGGGCACGCCATAGCAGCGCCCATGGTGTGAAAACCAGGGCCTGTCGCGGCAGCTATGCAGCAATTGGTCGCCGAGCAGGGCGACGCGATGAGCGTTTACTCGTAGCGAAGCGCGTCGATGGGGTTGATGCGGCTGGCTTTCACGGCGGGGTAGATGCCGAAGATGATGCCGACGGCGACGGAGACGCCGAAGGCGATCACCACACTGGAAGAGGTGACGATGGTCTTCCACTCGGCGGTGCGGGCGATCAGCCAGGCGAGGAAGAAACCGAAGGCGATGCCGAGGAGTCCGCCGCCGACGGAGATGAGGACGCTTTCGGTGAGAAACTGGCGGACGATATCGAAGCGGCGGGCGCCGATGGAGCGGCGGATGCCGATTTCGCGGGTGCGCTCCATGACGGTGGCGAGCACGATATTCATAATGCCGATACCGCCGACAAGGAGCGAGATGGCGGCGATGGCAACCATGACATAAGTAAAGATGGTCTGAGTACGCTTCTGCTGGGCAAGGAGGGCAGCGGGGATGGTGACGGTGAAGTCCTGGACGCCGTGATGGGTGGAGTTGAGGACGGCGGTGACTACCTTGGCCACTTCGATGGAATCGGCTTCGGCACGGAGGCGGACGTCGACGCCGTCGAGCTCGTCTTTCATGTTGCTGCCCTGATCCCAGTAGCGGTATTGGAGGGTATTGAGCGGAATGTAGACGATGTTGTTGACGTCGAGCATGGCGTTGCCGGAGTTCTGGGCGCCGGCCATGACCTGCTCGGCGAGGACGCCGACGACTTCGAGCCAGGTGTCGTTGGCCTTGACGAATTTGCCGACCGCCGGCCCGTAGCCGAGAAGGTTGACCTTGGCGCTCTCGCCGAGGACACAGACGGTGGCGCTGGCGGCATTGTCGGATTCATCGAAGAAGCGGCCTTCGGCGAGGTGGAGGCTGTGGATGATGCTGTAGGAGGGCTCGACGCCGTAGAGTTCGGGCATGTCGCGGGAGGGCTTGGGCAGGACGCGCGCCGGGTGCATGGATTTGCGGGCGGAGAGGACCTCGAGCGGCTCGATGTTGGCGCGGAGGATGCGGACGTCGCGGTCGGAGAGACCAGGAGAGGAACGGCGGCGCTGCTGGTACTCCTCCTGGCTGGTGGCGGGGCGCGACTCGACGAGCACGTTGCGGACGCCGAGCTGTTCGATGAAGCGGAGGGATTCTTCGCGGGCGCCGCTGCCGATGGCGAGCATGCCGATGACCGAGCCGACGCCGAAAACGATGCCGAGGGCGGTGAGGAGAGTGCGCGTCTTCTGCGCGCGCAGGTTGGCGGCGGCCTGACCGATGTCGGAGAGGAGGATCATTTCTGGAGGGCCTTCATGGCGCCGTCCTGCTGGATGGAGCCGGCCGAGCGGGTCTGCTGATCGGGTGTGGAGAGGGCGACGAGATCGCCTTCGTTGATGCCGGTGACGACGGCCTGGCTTTCGGAGCGCTGGACGAGGGTGACGTCGTGGGGAGCGAATCCCGTCTGGCCGCGGGAGTAGACGAAGGTGCGGCCATCGCTTTCGAAGAGGGCCTGGGAGGGGATCCAGAGGACGTTGTCGAGCGTGTCGACGGTGATGACCATGTTGGAGGTCATGCCGGGGCGGAGCTCGGGAGCCGGCTGATCGAGAGCGATGCGGGCTTCGAAGTGGCGGTCCCAGGGCATACCGGTGGTGCCGCCGATGAATTTGACTTTGCCGGGGAATTCTTTGCCGGCGAGAGCGACGACGCGAATGGAGACGTGCTGGCCTTCGGCGAGGTGTCCGCGGTCGAGCTCGCCGACCTGGGCGCTGACTTCCCAGGATTTGAGATCGGGGATCTGGGCGATGGCCATGCCGGCGTTGGTGGTGTCGCCGAGCTGGAAGGGCGGGAGCTGCATGCCCCAATACATCATGTTCTGGCGAGTGTTCTGCTGGATGTTGACATAGCCTTCGGTCTTGGCCTTGAGGGTCATGTTGTCGATGTTCTTTTTGGCGATGTCGGCCATGACGCGGGCTTTGTTCTCGGCGGCTTTCTGGATGGCGATGCCGGCGGCGGAAGTGGTCTGCTTGTTGGTGAAATCCTGGTTGGCCTGGCGCTCGCGGTTTTGGGCGGCCTCGAGGGCGAGGACATTCTGGCGCGCGGTGATTTCGGCGACGATGGGGTTGCGGCGGACTTCGATTTCGGCTTGCTTGACGTCGGCCTGGGCGGAGAGCATGGCGTAGCGGGACTCTTCGGCGGTGGCTTCGGCATCGGCTTCGGCCTTGATGACCTGCTGCTGGGCTTCGGCGAAATCGGCTTCGGCTTCCTTGAGGCGGTAGTCCTGCTCGGTGGTGTCGAACTGGACGACGACGTCGCCGGAGTTAACGAGCTCGCCGGGCTCGCGGAGATAGGTGATGGCCATGTCTCCGCCGCCGGTCATGGGGGCGGTGAGCATCTCGGAGTTGCCGCCCTGGAGCTCGCCGCGGGCGGCGACGGTGAGGATGACCTTTCCGCGCTTGACGCGGGTGGTGGGGAGCTCGAGGGTGGAGGGGGAGGCGGCGGCCCGGATGATGCGGAAGGTGAGCCAGACCGCGGGGGAGAGAACGGAGAGGACGAGAGCGAGAACGAGGATGGGGCGCGCGAGTTTTTTGACGCGGAGGCGCGGAGACGCGGAGGTCACTTTTTGGACTCCTTTTTTTCGGGGTCGACTAAGGTGACTGCGGAGCCCGGAGGGATTCCTTTGATGGCGATCTCGTCGGGGTTGCGGGCGAGGACTTCGACTTCGGCGGGGCGGTAATCGCCGTGGGAGGCGAGATAGACGATGGGCTTGCCGGCGCGTGTGAAGAGGGCTTTGGCGGGGATGCTGATGGCTTTCGGAATGCGGTTGATCACGATGTCCAGGCCACCGTTCATGCCGGGGCGGAAACGGGGGTCGGGCTGGGCAATGTGGGCGTAGGCGCGGAAGCTGCGGACGGGTGGAAACTCGTTGCTGACTTCGGCGAGGAGGGAGACCTGGTCGAGTTTGGCGTTGACGGTGAGCTCGGGAAGCGAATCGATGCGGATGTGGACGTCCTGGCCGACGGAGATGCGGCCGCGATCGATCTCTTCGACCTTGGCATCGAACTGGAGGGTGGAGAGGTCGGGCATTTCGGCGAGGACCATGCCGGAGAAGACGTTGTCGCCGACCTTGAAGGGCTTGGCGTTCATCCAGCCCTGGGAGTAGTTGGATTCGAAGGTGAGGAAGCCGGAAATCGGGGCGCTGAGCTGCATCTGGGCGATGCGGGACTTGGTGATGTCGACGTCTGACTGGGCCTGGTCGCGCTGGCGGGTGAGCGAGGCGATTTTGGATTTGTCGCTGGCGGCGTGAAGGGCGACGGTGGCTTCCTGGACTTTGAGCTTTTGCTGGGCGACGCCGTAATCGATTTTGCTTTCCTCGCCCTGGATGCGGCTGACGATTTCCTGCTTGGAAGCTTCGAGGCGGGCGCGCTCGACCGTGAACCGGGCGTCGGCGAGGTCGGTCTTATCCTGCTCGGCGGTGATTTTCGCCTGGGCGATGGCCTGATCGAGGGTGGCCTGGGCCTGGCGGAGCTGGGCCTCTTTCTGCATGAGCTGCTCGGTGGCGCTGGAGGAATCGAACTTGACGATGACGTCGCCCTGTTTGACGAATTCGCCCGGCGGCGCGAGCCAGGCGATGCGGAGGTTGGGCACCATCGGCGTATAGACCTGAACGGAGCGGCCGGCCTTGAGCTCGCCGCGGCAACGAATGAGAACGAGGAAGTCGCCTTCGCGAGCGGGCGCAGAGGGGAGGATGGCGGCGGCGTGGGTCTGGCGATAACGATAGACGCCGGCCGAGGCTCCACCGAGTATCAGCAGGACGAAGAGGAAGACGGCCCAAGCGCGGACTGTGCGCATGCGGGCACTCATTGGGCGGTTCCTTTCGGCTTGAGGGCCGTGGAGGTGGAAGCTCCGGGAGGGAGGTCGGATTGGGCCGGCGGCTCGAGCACGACGGCTGCCGAGAGATCGGGCATCAGGTGGGAATCGGGTTTGTCGAGTACGAAGACGGCGGTGAAGGTCTTGATGGGGCTGCCGAGGGCGGAAGAAGCGACGGGGCTGGCGAACTCGAAATGTGCAGGGAGCTTGAGATCGGGGTATGCATCGAAGTAGACGGTGGCTTTCACGCCTGGGACGAGGGCGGCGCCATCCGGCTCGCCGACGGCGCAGCGTACGCGCATCTCGTTGGGGTCGAAGACACTGAGGAGGGCCTGGCCGCGATAGAACTGGTCGCCTTCCTGCGGGTGGCCCATGGAGTTGTTACGCCAGAGATTGGCGTGAGCAACCATGCCGGCGATTTTGGTGTGGACTTCGAGCTTGGCCATGTTGTTCCTGGTGCGCTCGAGCATGACCTTCTGGCGATCGCGCTGGAGCTCGAGGATGCGGAGGGCGGCGGCATCGCTGCGATCGTGAGCGGTGTTGGACTTTTTGAGGCTCTCGGCGTGGGTTTTGGCGATGTCGGCGCGGACCTCGTTCTTGAGGCGGTCGATTTCGCTGAGGATGGGACCTTTCTGGAGCTCGATTTCGGCTTTGGCGAGATCGGCCTCGGCCTGGCGGAGGTCGGCGGCGCGCTTTTCGGCGTCGGCGCGGTTGGAGGCGACCTTCTGCTCGACCTGGTGGCCGAGGTCTTCGAACTTGGCCTGGGCGTCGCGGGCCTGGTCGACCTGGGTGGTGCTGTCGAAGAGGGCGACGAGATCATCTTCTTTGACGCGGGTGCCGTTGGGGATGATGCGGGTGAGGGTCATCTGGCTGTTCTGGCCGTAGATCTGGGGAACGATGACCTTGGTGGAGTGGACAGCCTCGACGATTCCGCTCAGGCGGGTTTCGCGAGAAGCGCGCGCGGGTTCGGGAACAGAGGGCGGAGCGGCGTGAGCGACTGGCGGAGTTGGACGGGAGCAGGCAGCGAGGGAGAGGATGACGGCCGCGACCTGACACACGACACTCTTCATGAATGCGATCTCGCAAATTAGACGCCGACGGCGGCAGATTGGTTGAGGGGTTTTCGAAGGAAATGTAGCGTGAAAAAAAGGCACCAGTGGGCCGATCGTACGACGAACGGAGGCATGGAGTGAATTCAAGAGTTTGTGGTATACTTCATCACAAATCCATCGAAGTATGGATCGGTGAGAAGTTCCTCTCGGGGAACGGGGAAATTACAAATGTGCGGTATCGCGGGATTTACGCGTGTTGGTAATGGGGCGAGCAGAAGTGTGGGCCGACCGGTTGCACACCGGATCAACGAAGCGATTTCGCATCGCGGTCCCGACCAACAGGGGATTTTTGAAGGCAGCCTGGCGACCTTGTGCGCGGTGCGCCTGAAGATCATCGACCTAGGCGGCGGCGACCAGCCGATCGTGAGCGACGACGGCGGCACGGCGATCGCGTTCAACGGGGAGATCTACAATCACCTGGAGTTGAGACGGGAGCTGGAGGGGCTGGGGCACCGCTTCCGGTCGCACTGCGACACCGAGACGGTCCTGCGCGCGTTTCAGCAATGGGACACGGCGTGTTTCCGGCGGATGCGCGGGATGTTCGCGGTGGCGCTGTGGGTGGAGCGAGAGCGGCGCCTGGTGCTGGTTCGCGACCGGATGGGAATCAAGCCGCTGTACTACCATCGGCGCGGCGACGATGTGTACTTCGGGTCGGAGCTGAAGGCAATCCTGGAGCATGAGGATGTGCCGAGGCAGTTGGACCTGAGTGCGTTGGAAGACTATCTCTCGGTCAACTACGTGCCCGGACAGCAGACGCTGATCGAAGGGATCAGGAAGGTTCCCCCGGGGCATCTCCTGGAGTGGCACCAGGGCCGGATGTGGCTGGAGCGGTGGTGGAAGGCACCGGCTCCGGGCGGCCGGCGGATTTCGCTGGAAGACGCGAAGAGCGAACTCGACGGGCTGCTGCGCGACTCGGTGCGGGAGCACCTGGTGGCGGATGTGCCGCTGGGGGTGTGGTCATCGGGCGGGATCGATTCGTCGACGGTACTGCATTACGCGGCGACGGAGAGCCGTGACCGGCTGAAGACGTTTTCGGTTTCCTTCCATGGACGGAGCTTCGACGAGAGCCGGTACTTCCGTGAGGTGGCGCAGATATACGGCACGGACCACCACGAGTTCGACCTGAATCCCGACGTCGAATTGCAGAGCGCGATCGAGGACTTTGCGTACTACTCCGACGAACCGAGCGCGGACGCGGGGGCACTGCCGGTGTGGTACCTGTCGCGGATGAGCCGCCGGCACGTCACGGTGGCGCTATCGGGCGAAGGCGCGGATGAACTGTTCGGCGGCTATCTGACGTACGTGGCAGATCGCCTGGCGCGGCCGTTCCGGATGGTGCCGAAAGGAGTGCGGCGCGCGGCGCGGGGGGCACTGGAGCGGTACATACCGGTGTCGGACGAGAAGATCAGCCTGGAGTACAAGCTGAAGCGGTGGATCGAAGGCAGCCTGCTGGATCCGGACGAGGCGCACTTTTTCTGGAACGGGACATTTTCGCGAGAGCAGCGGCAGCAGATCTGGCCGGGATCGAACGGCGGCGGGCTGCGGCGGCTAGTGAGAGAACTCGGGATTCCGCGGTGCGGGGTGCTCGACCGGTACCTGGCGGTGGACCAGAATTACTATTTGGCGGACGACATCCTCTATAAGACGGACCGGATGAGCATGGCACACTCGCTGGAAGTGCGGCCGCCATTCCTGGATCACCGGATCGTGGAGTTTGCGGCGGGGTTGCCCGAGCGGCTGAAGATTCGGGGCATGAAGCAGAAGTTTCTGCTGAAGGAACTGATGCGCGGGAAACTGCCCGAGTCGGTGTTGAGCCGGAAGAAGACCGGTTTCGACATTCCGACGCACGACTGGTTCCGCGGAGTGCTGCGCGGGATGTTGATGGAGACGCTGACGCCGAAGGCGATCGCGGCGACGGGAATTTTCGATGTGGGCGGGATACAGGGGCTCATCCGGGATCACATGGAGCGGCGGGTGAATATCGGGTATCATCTGTGGGGGCTGCTGACGCTGTTCCTATGGATGAAGAGGTGGAAGGTGGAGACGCCTGGTCTGGAGGACGCGCGGAGCGTGGTGTTCACCGCAGAGGCGCAGAGACGCTAAGAGAACGCAGAGAGGGCGCTGGGGAGATTCGGTATCAGATCATCGTCGCGGTGGTGGCGGCGCTGGTGTTTGTGGGGTGCATGGTCAGTCCGCCGTCGTTGATGGACGACGTGGACGCGGTGCAGGCGCAGATTGCACGCAACATGCTGCAATCGGGCGATTGGGTGACGGCGCGGCTGGATGGGGTCGCGTACCTGGAAAAGTCTCCGCTGAAATACTGGATGATCGCGGTGTCGTTCGCGGTGTTCGGGCCGCACGACTGGGCGGCGCGGATTCCGGTGGCGCTGGGCGCGGTGCTGCTGTGCTGGGTGACGGCGCGGTTCGCGGCGTGGGCATTCGGTGCGAGGGCGGGGCTGTACGCAGGGCTCGTGATGGGGACGAGTATCGGACTGTTTCTCTTCACGCGCATTCTGATTCCGGACGTCATTCTGACGCTGACGATCACGCTGGCGCTGTGGGGACTGCTGCGCGCACTGGACGAGGAGGAAAGACACCCGGCGGCGTGGGCGATCGGGATGTGGGCGGCGATCGGAACCGGGTTGCTGCTGAAGGGGCTGATCGCGGCGGCATTTCCAGTCGCGGCCGGGTTGATTTATCTGGGGCTGACGCGCCAGTTACTCGTGCGCCGGACGTGGGCGCGCATCAAGCCATTTTCGGGGGTGCTGGCGGCGCTGGCGATCGCGGCACCGTGGCACGTTCTGGCTACGATCCGGAATCCGCCGTACTTCGATTTGACGATGCACAGCGAGAAGGGCTCGTACCACGGGTTTTTCTGGTTCTACTTCATCAACGAGCATCTGCTGCGGTTTTTGAATCTGCGGTATCCGAGGGATTACAACACGGTGCCGCGCTGGCTGTTCTGGGCATTCCACCTGTTGTGGTTTTTTCCGTGGAGCCTGTACTTTCCGGCAGCGGTGAAGCTGAAGTATCGGGGGGAGGATCGGGGGGCGCGGACGAGGCTGCTGTGCCTGTGCTGGGCGGGATTCATCCTGACGTTCTTCACGTTTTCAACGACGCAGGAATACTATTCGATGCCTTGCTATCCCGCGCTGGCGATGCTACTGGCGTGCGCCATGACGAGCGGCAGCGCATGGTTGAAGGCAGGGAGCAAACTGGGCGCGGGGATGGCGACGCTGGCGTGCGCGGCGGTTTGCGCGATTCTGTGGATGGTGCGGGGAATGGCGGCGCCCGGAGATATCGCGACGGCGCTGAATTCGAATCCGGACGTGTACACGCTGTCATTGGGACACATGCTGGACCTGACCCTGACGTCGTTTGCATATCTGCGGTTGCCGCTGGCGGTGGCGGGCATCGCGTTCGCGATCGGAGCGGTTGGCGGATGGCGGAGCAGGCTGCCGGTGGCGGCATTCACGGCCATGCTGGTGCTGTTCTTTCATGCAGCGAGGCTGGCGCTGGTAGTGTTCGATCCCTACCTGTCATCGCGTCCGCTGGCGGAGGCGCTGTTGAAGGCGCCGCCGGGTAAGTTGATTGTGGACGATCAGTATTACACATTCTCTTCGGTTTTCTTTTATACGAACCGGCGGGCGCTGCTGCTGAACGGGCGAGTGAACAACCTGGACTATGGCTCTTATGCTCCAGATGCGCCGAAGGACGTGTTCATCGACGACGAAGAGTTCAGGCGGCTATGGACGGGGCCGGACCGATACTATCTGACGGTGGAGGGGCCCAAGGCGCAGCGCCTGAAGCAGCTTGGAGGCGCGGAGCGCTTTCACGTGACCGAATCGAGCGGCGGAAAATTCCTGTTCACAAATCAGTAAGAATTTTATTGAGCCTGTTTTCAGTAAGTTGAAATTAGGCCCTGCCTGCGGGCGACGGGCCGGATGTTAGTTTCAAACCAGGAGAGCGGTTGTGAGCCTCGCGAGAAATCGCGGGGCTTTTTCCGTTTGGGGGATGCTGCAACGCGGGCGGACGACTGCCATGGGCGTCCGCCCGCGCACGAACACCGGCAGTGCGGGTCGGGGGACCCGAGCGGCCACTGCCGGTTCAGGGGCAGGCTGGGCAACCTGCCCCTTGAAACACAAGGAATCTGTCAGGAAGGAAGAGTAAGTATGACGCAGAACATCAACCGTGAGCATCCCGATTACGTCGCGCGCAAGGGAATGTGGCGACAGTACAACGACCTGTACGCGGGCGGCGAGCGGCTGCGCATGAGCGCCTCTGAATATCTGGTGCGGCGGCACAAGGAGCCGGCGGAGGTGTATGGGGAACGGCTCAGCCGGATCTTCTACGAGAACTACATCGGGTCCATCGTGGACTGGTATGCGGCAACGCTGATGCGACGGGAGCCGATTCTGCTGTTCGAAGGAAGCGATCCGGGAAGCAAGAGCTTCTACAACGTTTTCACCGACGACTGCGATTTGAAGGGCACGCCGCTGCATGAGTTCTTCCGGCAGCGATTTATCAGCACCCTGATCCACGGGCGAAGCTTTGCGGTTGTGGATTTTCCGCGGGCGAAAGGTCCGCTGCTGACGCGTGCCGAGGAGGATGCCACGGGACGATCGAGGGCGTACCTGGTCGATTACAGCGCGGAAGAGGTTATCAACTGGAACTACGATCAACAGGGCGGACTGGACTGGGTGGTGATCCGCACCTCGTGCCTGCAGCAGTCGAAGGTGACGGATGCGAAGTGGGAGAAGGAGACTCGCTGGGTCTACTACGACCGTGAAAACTTCCAGATGTACCGGAAGGAAGGCGAATCCAAGCAGATCGAGCTGATCGACGAAGGAAGGCACGCACTGGCGGGGCTGAATCGAGTGCCGGTCTTCGAGATGAGAGTTTCCGACGGACTGTGGCTGATGAACAAGGCGGCGCTGCTGCAACTGGAGCACTTCAATAAGTCGAATGCGCTGGGATGGGCCCTGACGATGGGGCTGTTTGCCACGCCGGTGATTTATTCGAACCGGGAATGGCAGCAGATTGTCGGGGAGAGTTACTACATCCAGCTCGCGCCGGAGGACCGGTTCGGATGGACCGAGCCCGACGGGAAGGTCTACCAGATCGCGGCGGATAACCTGGTCAGGCTCAAAGACGAGATCTATCGCGTATGTTACCTGCTGAACCAGGCGGACTCGAGCACAGGGGACCAGCGGATCAGCGGACTAAGTAAGCAGATCGACTTCAGCGTGACTCAGGAGGTGCTGCGGGCCTACGGCGACATGGTGAAGGAGGCGATGCAGCGGGTGCTGGAAGCGGTGGCGGAGGCACGGCAGGACGGGGTGACGATCGACGTCGCGGGGATGGACGAGTTCGACATCGGCGATTTCAGCACGGAGCTGGACGACGCGAAGAAGCTGCTGGAACTGGGGATCGGCTCGGAGACGTTGAGGAGGCAGATCTTCAAGAAACTGGCTTTCAAATACCTGTGCGACAGCCGGCAGGAGGTAAAGAACCGGGTTGCGGAGGAGATAGACGGGGCGGCGAGCGGAGGTTAGGGGCGGTGGGGAGAGCGAGGAGAGTAAAGGGAACGAAATGGAAGGCATGGACATTCAAGGGATTGTTCGACAGGCAGTACAGGAGTTCGTCAACAGCGAACATGCGCGGAGCGAACCGGCATATAAGGCAGAGCTCGAGGAGGAGCGACGGCGCCGCGAGCAATTGGAGCGAAAGCTGAACGAACTGGTGGAAGAGAACCGGCGCAGCCGGAAAGTGGCGGAGGAAGCCGAGCGGAGTTCGGCTGTCCGCGCCGAGCTGCAGCGGCTCGGCGTCGCCAAGATCGATCTTGCGTTCAAAGCGGTGCAGGACGGCATCGTACGGACCGAGGACGGGCGGCTGGTTGCCCGCACCGAATCCGGCGAGGCGCCGGTGAAAGACTACCTAGCCGCGTTTGTGACGGAGAACCCGGAATTTTTGCCGGCGCGAATCGCAGGCGGGACCGGAATGACGGCGACACAGAAAGTCCCGGCGGGCGGCCGGGAAACTGTCGACCTGGAGCGAATTCGTCCGGGTATGAGCGCCGAGGAGATGCAGCGCGTACGGGAAGAGATCGTACGGGTTGCGTCGCAGACTCTACGGGGGCTGTGAAGAATGGCGGGGTGGGCGGCACTTGGGTGAAGCCCGGCTCGACAGGAGTGTCGAGGCGGCACGCGGAAGCGTGAGCTACGACGGAAAGAAAAGGAGAGACAGTTTTGGGAGTTATTACTTCGAGCAATGTCGCAAACGCGATCGTGAAGCTGGTAGCGGCCGACGCACTGCCGGTGCTGGTAGGTAACCTTGTCATGGGCAACCTGGTGAATCGCGATTACGAGCCGGTGTTGGCGCAAGCCGGCGATACGGTGAACGTGCCGATTCCTCCGACGATGGTGGCCAACAACATCGCGGAAGGCAACACGGTGCAACTGCAGAATCCGAACCTGGGCAACGCGCAGATCGTGCTGAACACGCACGCGGAATCGACGTTCCAGATTCCGGACGTGACGAAGGTGCTGGCGGTACCGGATCTGCTGAAGGTCTACATGCAGCCGGCAGTAGCGGCGATCGCAGAGAAGATCGAGAGCGATCTGCTGGGCCTGTACGCGGGCTTCACTTCCAACGCTCCGGTGGGCACGGCGGGCACGCCGATCACGGAAGCGACGATCGATGCGGCGGAGACGGCGCTGTTCATGGCCAAGGTTCCGACCACGTCGCAGAAGTTCATCGTGGTGGATGCGGCGACGTATTCGACCTGGCGGCAGATTCCGCGGTTCAGCGAATTCCAGACGGCGGGCGACGCCGGTCTGCGGTCGCTGATCGACGGCAGCGTGGGTAAGATCAAGGACTTTTTCGTTTTCCGCTCGCAGTTCGTGCAGAAGACGGGAAGCAGCCCGGTGTCGACACACAACCTGGCGTTCACGCGGGATGCCATCGGCCTGGTGATCCGCCGTCTGCCGCAACCTCTGCCGGGGACGGGCGCGATCGCGGAGTATGCGGAGCTGGGGAACTTCGGCATGCGGGTGGTGATGAGCTACCAGCCGAACACCCTGGCGCAGCAGTTTACGGTGGACGTGCTCTACGGTTGCGGCGTGCTTCGCAACTCGTCGGGCGTGCAGGTGAACACCTAGCAGGCGGGAGGGGCGGGGCTTCAGGGCCTCGCCCTGTACGGCGGGGAAAGATTCACCGCAGAGACGCAGAGACGCAGAGGAAACGCAGAGGAAGGAGACGGGGATGGATTTGAGAGTGTATTACCAGAAGATTCGGGATGTGGCGAGCAGGATCGCGGATGAGTTCCCGGTGGTGGTCAGCAAGGAGAGCGCGGACGGCGGGCAAGCGGGAATCAAGACCGAGGTGCCCAGACAGATCGCGGCGAAGCTGGTGGTGGAAGGCGTTGCGGAACTGGCGGAACCGGGAGAGGTCGCGAAGTTTCGCGCCGCGCTGGCGGAAGCGAAGCGCGTTGCCGATCAGGCGGCGGCGGCCTCGAGGCTGCAGCTTTCGGTGATCTCCACGGCGGACCTGGAAAGCCTGAAGGCCAGCGTACGGATATCGAAGGAAGACGAATAAGGCGGCAGAGATGGCACTGTTCAACGACGGTCCGGCTTCCAGCATCGAAGATCTGCACGGACACGATACGCAACTCCTGGACGTGGCCAGCGTCGAAGGGATCGACGTGACCCGCAAGTTGGCACTCGCGCAGGATCAGATGGCAACCGAACTGGCGACTTTGCTGGCGCGGCTGAGCATGGCGGGCGAGATCGGGACACTGGCAACCACTCCAGGGATAGAGCAGGTTGTGGTCACTCCGCCGTTGAAGCTGTGGCACACGTTCCTGACGCTGGAGCTGGTCTACAGGGACGCTTACAACAGCCAATTGAACGACCGTTACGCAGGCAAGCGGGACGAATTTCACGGACTCGCCAAGTGGGCGTACGACAAGCTGATCCAGAGCGGGATCGGGATCGCGCGGGATCCGATAGCGCAAGCGGCGCAGCCTACGGTGTCGGTAGTTGCGGGCGCTCTGGCGGACGGTACCTACTATGTCGCAGCGTCGTGGACAAACGGGGCCGGCGAGGAAGGGGCCATTTCGACGGCGACGGCGATCACGACCAGCGGCAGCACGTTTCTGGTCCAGCCGGCGCAAGCGCCTGCGAACGCCACCGGTTGGAACATCTATGCGGGCACCAGCCCCGGGGCGCTGGTTCTGCAGAATGCGAGTCCTCTCCAGGTCAATCAGGCGTGGACCCAACCCAGCCGGCTGGCAGACACGGGCGGTCCAGCGAGCACAGGCCAGAAGCCGAATTACATGCGGCAGGCGCCGCGGATCTTGCAGAGGGGCTGATGACCAGCGGAATTGGAAGCGCGGTTACGAACAAGGTGGTGGCGCGTATTACCGGTCCGGCAGGACTGAATGCCGGCCTGGCGGCGCTGACGGACGGAGACTCCACGTTCACGGCCATGGTCGACGCGGCACAGGTGAGGGCGCTGAACGTTGCGGCCGAGATGGCGGAACGAAGCGGCGGCGTGAAATACCCGGCCGTAAACGTGTATTGCGAAAAGATCGCGAACCAACTGAAGGAGAAGTTCCGAAGTTTTTCGGGCAGTGTGGGGATGGCGATCGAATTACGCCATTCCCAGGACCGCCTGGAAGGGTTGCAGGAACAGTTGGAGCTGTACGCGGACAGCGCCATGCAGATGTTGAACTCGAGCCGCGGCGATTGGGGCGATGGGATGTTTTACACCGGCGAGTACGAGGTGTCGTTCGGAGCGGTGAAGCAGGGCGGGAAGAATTTCATACAAACGGCGAAGGTGACGTTCGAGATCGGAGTGAGCAGGAATTAGTATGGCATCTTACATATCATCAAATGCGAACCGATTCTACACGGCGCTGGAGGATTCGTTCGGCAAGGCGGAATCGATCACGGCCGCCAATCGAATTCCGGCAGTGAAACTGTCGATCCGGCAGCAGGTGGAAACGGGAACGCGACGGGACAAGACGGGAAGCCGAACGTTCGCCGGGCTGCCGGTGGGCGTGCGGCGGAAGACGGACTTCGAGCTGCAAACCTACCTGACGAGCTGGGACAAGAGCGCGCCGGGTCCGGGCTACGGTCCACTCTTCCAGGCGGCGCTGGGCGCAGACCCGTTGCAGTTTCATGGCGCGAGCGTGGCGTCGAGCACGACGACGGGCAGGCTGGGATTCGCCGGCGCGCACGGATTGTCCGCGGGACAGGCAGTGGCGAGCGGAGGCGAGATCCGGTTCGTCGCCGCGATCGTGGATCCGCAGACCGTGCAGTTGAACGCACCCTTCACGGTGCTGCCGGCCAACGGGGAGACGCTGGGGAGCGCGGTGACTTACGGGCCGGCGACCGATCTCAAAAGCGTCAGCGTGTTCGATTATTGGAGTCCATCGACCGCGGTCCAGCGGCTGCTCTGCGGCGCGGCGGTAGATCAACTGGACGTACTGATCAACGGGGACTATCACGAGTTTCATTTCAGCGGTGCCGCGCAGGACGTGGTGGACAATACGAGTTTCTCGAGCGGCGCGGCGCAATTGGACGCCTTTCCGGCGGAACCGGCGCTGGGCGCGTTCGACTACTCGATCGTTCCGGGCCACATGGGACAGGCGTGGCTGGGAACGACCGCGTCACAGTTTTTTACGGTGACCAAGGCGTCTATCACATTGAAGAACGCGTTGGACACGCGGAGCCGGGAATTCGGAACGCAACTGCCGCAGGCGATCTCGCCGGGACAGAGGACGGTACAGGCGGCGTTCGAGCTGTACAGCATGGACGACGACGCCACCAAGGCGTTGTACCAGGCGGCGCGGCAGCAATCGCCGATCAGCGTGATGTTCCAGCTTGGCGAGGTACCAGGACAAATGATGGGCGTGTACCTGAAGAGCGTGATGCCGGAGGTCCCGGAATTCGACGACGGACAGAACCGGCTGCAGTGGAAATTCCGGCCCTCGCGGGCGCAGGGGACGATCGACGATGAAATTGCCGTGGCGTTCGGATAAGGGAAAAGGCAAGAGCAAGAATTCAGAAGTCAGGAGTCAGAACTCAGAATGCGGAGACGCCGGCTCTTACGAGAGCGTCACGATCGTGGAATCGCGGACCTCGCCGGGCGTGAGGTTCACGATTGCGCGGATGTCCTTTGCACGGCGAGTGGAGTTGATGCAGCGGATACGGGAGCTGGCGCGGCGCGCGGATTTCCTGCGGGCGGGACAGGCGCCGGAAGACAAGATGGACGCATCGCTGGCACAGGCGGAGATTGAACGCATTTATGTGGCGTGGGGGGTCAGAGCGGTTTCCGGGCTGGTCATCGATGGGCGGGAAGCGGGACCTGAAATGCTCGCTGAAACAGGACCGGAAGAGTTATTTCGCGAGGCACTTGCGGCGGTTCGAGCAGAGACCGGGCTGACGGAAGAACAGCGAAAAAACTCCTAGTCGCCTTCCATTTCTTATTCGCCAACCAGGCCGGGTGGAAGTGCGACGACTGCCGACGAACGGGTCTGGAAATGCGGCGCAGGTGCGCGTGGCCGACGCAAGACCCCGCGAAGAACGCGCCGAACAATGTGGTCTGGGCGCGCAACAACATTGCAGTGACACGCTGCCCAAAATCGGTGATCACGGCGGAGAGCGAGGGCCTGGTAGAGGAGTTCCTGGTAAGGCGCCAGCTCGGAGGAATCGATTTCAGCACGCTCACGGCCCGGCAGGTGGAGGCGTTTCTGGTTCTGGAGCAAGCGATGGCGGCGGAGAGAAGCAATGGCGAACACAGCACAAGACGAGATCTATCAAAGTTTTCTTAACGCCTCCCAGCAGCAGGCGGAGGAACTGGCGCAAGAGAGAGAATCTCTCTCCGACCTGATCGTACAGGCGGACCAGGTGCATCAGGACATGGCACAGCAGTACATCAAGTCCACGGCCGGTGCCAGCGGCAGCAGCGATTCGGGCGGAGACTCGGTGCTATCGACGGTGCTGGATGTCTTCAAAAGCGGACTGGGCCTGTCACCGGTGGTGCAGGGCATCATGAGCCTGTTCGGCGGAGGCGAAAGCTCAGCTCCGCCGCCGCTGTCCAAGTACGCACTGCCGCCGGCAGTCAATTTTCAAGCGGCGGAAGCGGGCGGACAGATTATGAACCTCGACTATGACCAGACGGGGACGGCGCGATATTACGGCGCGCAGCAGGCAACGTCCGATGCGATGGACGCGGGAGGAGTGAACGCGCAGGATACGACATATGCAGCTCAGGCGCCAGCCGGCGCGGAGCCCGCGGCACCTGCCGCGGCCAACCCAAGCGCGATGTCCGCTGCAGCATCGCCACAAATCACAGTGAACGTGCAGGCCATGGACGCTCGATCTTTCATGGACCGGAGCAACGAAATCGCATTGGCGGTCAGGGACGCGATGTTAAACCTGAACGCGATCAACGACGTGGTGAATGACCTGTGAGGAAGGTGGGAGATGGCGACTTTTCCGAAACTGAAGACGGCAGCGGTTGCACAGTACCCGCTGGACAGAACGACGGCATTTCAAAACCAGACGCTGACATTTGTCGACGGCACGCAGCAACGCTACCGGGACGCACCGTCGGCACGCTTGAAATGGGGGATCCGCCTGGCGGACCTCGACGAGGGCGAGATGGCGTCGATGGAAGAGTTCTTCCTGGCCAATCAGGGCGCGTTCGGCAGCTTCGCGTTCACGGATCCGGTAGATGGACAGTCCTACGACGATTGCAGCCTGCAGGCTGACGGACTCGAGGTCCTGACGGTAGAAGAGATGCGGAGCGCAACCAAAGTTGCCATCCAGCAAAACAAGAAATGACGATGCTGGTTTACCCACAACTCGCAACAGGGGCGCTGAGCCAGCTTCCGCTGAAGAAGAAGCGAAGAACCCGGACGGTTGTGAACCGCGCCGCCGACGGGAGCGAGATCAAACTGGCGGATCCGGCAGCCGAGGTAACCGAATGGCTGCTGAAGTACGTGGACCTGAGCGATCCGGAGGCCGGGGCGCTGCGCGACTTTTTCACGGCGGCAGAGGGATCGCTGAACGGGTTCACGTTTGTGGATCCCGCCGGGAATCTGCTCGCGTGGAGCGATCAACTGAATGACCAGGTATGGCAGAAGGACCCGATGCTGACAGTGACGGGCGGCATCGCAGACCCGAGCGGGGGATCGGACGCCTGGCAACTGGTCAACGGAGGCGCGGCCGGCCAGGCATTGGCTCAAACACTGGAAGTACCCGGAGTGTACCTCTACTGTTTGAGCGCGTACGTACTCTCGGCGACGCCAACGAGCGTGGGCCTCATCGCGGGTGCCCAGACGGCGGAACGGGCCGTTAGCACGTCGTGGAGCCGCATCGTGATGGCAGCGACGGGAGACGCGGACACTGCGTCGATGCGATTCGGGATTGAGGTGGCCGCCGGAGCGACGGTGAATGTTTATGGCCTGCAGGTAGAGGCGCAGGGCGCGGCATCGGCGTATAGAGCCAGCACCCGTGGCGGTGTCTATCCGGACGCACACTTCAGTGCCGATGAATTGACCGTGACTTGTACGGGATTGAATCGCAATTCGTGCAACGTGAGTATCGTTCATGCAAACCATCTTTGAGTTGAAAGAACAGGCCGTCACGGACGCTCCGCTGCTGTTGTTCGACTGCAGGCTTGGGGACGGAAGCGCAGAGCACTGGAGCACTCACGCGGTGACGGTGGGGAATACCCAGTACGCAGCGCGAGTTCTGCAGCACAACATATTTGAATTGCAGACCGCCTCCGACCAGGGCGTGGACGGGGTTCCGAAGATCACCATAACGCTGGCGAACGCGGACTCGCATTTTTCGGAGATCGAACGGGCGCAAGGGATCAAAGGCTCGAAGCTCACGGTAAGCTTTCTCTTTTACGACTTGCGGAATGCAGCGCCGCTGACGGACGTAGCGGTGGTGTTCCAGGGCATCTGCAACCCGCCCGACGAAATTCGCGAGGCCACGTTCCGCGTCACCGCCACGAATCGAATGAGCCTGCAAAGGCTGCTGCTGCCGCAGGTGAGAATCCAGAGGCGCTGCCCGTGGACGTTTCCGGCAACGGACAGTCAGCGCACCGAGGCGGTAAACGGCGGCGCGAGCGGCAAGTACTCGAATTATTATCGATGCGGGTATTCGGCTGGTGTTGGCGGCGGGTCGGGCGCGATAAATGGAAGCGCGCCGTTCGCAGACTGCGGGTACACGCGCGGGGACTGCCAGGCACGCGGGATGTTCGACAATTTCGGCGGGATCGAATTTGTTCCGCCCGCGATCCAGGTACGGACATACGGCGACAAGAACTGGCACACATCAGCGGTGCAGGCGAACGAGGCGCGCTACAACGATTTCGTGCCGATGGTGTATGGGACGGCATGGTACAACCCGCCGGTGGTCTTCGCGCGCAACGACGGAAACCTGACGCGAATGGAAGTATTGCTCGGACTGGGCGAAATTCAGGGCGTGCTGACGGTGCTGGTGAACGATATCGAGATACCGGCCGGCGTCGCGGGCACCAACATGACGGGCACGGGATGGTACAACATTCCGACACTCGGGACGCGGACGGGCGCATTCAACCTGGACTTTCTGGACGGGAGCGGCCAGCCGGCGGGAGATCCTTACGGGAGCATGGCCTACCTTTCGGTGGTGGTGCCGAACCGGATCAACGACGGCACAACGCTACCCAAGGTTTCGGTGCTGGTGCAAGGGCTGAAGCTGCCGGTGTACGGATCGGATGGTACGTTCACAGGCGAACAATTTTCAAGCAATCCGGCCTGGGTTCTGCTGGACATGCTGCGGCGAGCGGGATGGGGCCCGGACGAGATCGATATCCCCAGCTTCGCGGCGGCGGCGAGCTACTGCGACGAGCAGATTCCCGCGCTGGACGTCTATGGAAATCCGATCAGCCTGCCGCGGTTTCAGTGCAACCTGGTCATCCAGAAACGGCGGAGCGCGGGCGATGTGATGCGGGGCGTGAGGAACGGGGCGCGCATGCTGCTGACGTACGGCACGAGCGGAATTCTGCAGCTTCGCGTGGAGAACACGCTGGCCGCCGAGATGGCGACGAAGCCCGCATGGTCCAACAGCACAGAACAGCTAAACGGCGGATGGCCGAGCTACGAGTTCGGCGATGGCAGCAACGGAATTTCGGGAATCATGCGGAAGGCCACCGGAGAACCGAGCCTGCGACTGTTTTCGCGAAGCATGGCAGATACTCCGAACCGGTTCTCGGTGGAGTTTCAGGACTCGCTGAACGAATATCAGCAGGACAGCTTCTCTTTATGCGATCCGGACGATGTGACGCGGAGCGGGCAGGAGGTATCGCAAACGCTGGCGGCCCTGGGCATCGGGAATTTCGACCAGGCGGCGCGAATTTTGAAGCTGAACCTGGACAAGTCGATTCGCGGGAACACATATGTGGAGTTGCAAACCAGCGTCCGATCGTTCGGCATCAGGCCAGGGGACCTCATCTCGGTCACGTATTTGAAGG
Source organism: Verrucomicrobiia bacterium (assembly GCA_035578025.1). GTDB lineage: Bacteria > Acidobacteriota > Terriglobia > Bryobacterales > Bryobacteraceae > Solibacter. Next base: position 324 of record DATJYJ010000182.1, on the reverse strand, counting down.
AAGGTTTTACGCGCCAACCCTTCCGCGTGGTGAAGATCGCTCCCGGAGCGAATCACCGCGTGTCGACAATTACGGCGCAGATTCATGACGATTCGTGGTATGCCGACAGCAACGGGCAGGTAACGTCGGCAAGCGGCGGCCGGCGCCTGGGCAGCGCCGGCGTCGGCGTTCCTCGCCCGTTGCTGGGCAGCGTTCTGGATGATCGCGGTGACATTCAGTTCGGTGTTCAGGAGTCGGTGACCACGGCCAGCGACGGTTCGGTGCAGACGAATGTCACGGTGGACTTCGTCGCGCCGACCGTCGCGACGGCAGACGGGCCGGGAA
>DATJYJ010000181.1:0-10685 GCA_035578025.1 Verrucomicrobiia bacterium | reverse complement strand
GCAGTAACGCGGCCGCCAATCTACCGGCGCCCAACTCCTGAACCACGCGCCAACCGGAACTTGACCTCTTCTAATTGCCAAGTTGACGCATCCACGCCCGACGATTCCTTCCGGGCCGGCGCCCACCGAACCATTGCCATTCGGTGCGTCGACAAACCGGCAACATGGACTCGCAATCGCTGCGCCCTTGTTTGTGGGCTAACCTCGGCGCGAAACAAGCAGCGTTGCGGTCACCATAGCCAGGTAGGCTGCGAATAGACAAGCAAGGATAGTCTTTTGAAGCCTGGATAGCCGCAGTTCCGGCCATGGTATCGGAACGCCGCGGGCATGTACGAACGCGAGGCAAAGGCCTCCGACTACCGACACCACAGTCCCACGAGTCAACCACGGCACGACAGGCCCGAACGACCACGCCAAACCACCCATTTCCAGCGCCTCAAAGTCCGACTTGAGGGCAACCGCGAGCAGCAGAGCCAGAAAGATACCAGAATAGGATGCCCGGCGCTTTGCGTCCTCGAAGTCCCCTGAGCGCGACAGCATAACAGCGGCCATGAGACCGTGGGTCAGATTCATAAGCGGAACACGGAACACTGTGAAGAGGGACTTTGGTGCGAGGAACACCGCTCCGGCGACCGGATTCCGCAGAACAGGCACTTCAACCGGCAGAGCGGCGTAGCAGGCAGCGAGGAGAAGAAATGGCATGCCAAACATCAGAACGGAAGCGGCAACAGTCGACCTAGTCATACCGAGTGTCCATGCCGGTGGTGTCAATCCTAGCACCACCGGCATGAACTGAATCACGGCCGACCTAAACAACGGTTGCTGACCGCGCGAGCCCGAAGGAACAGCCCAGCGGAGGTATACGCCCATTCCACTGATCTGCCTGCTATTCTGGCGCTCTCTGCGGATCAGTCCTGATAACCGCCCATCAGCCGATCCACCCAGCCGCATCATCCCCATTCCGCGCATGGAAAACGTCCCCTCCCCGAACAGACCAAAGGAGTACCGTAACCGGACTTTCACATTTATTTATCCTTACCCCCCAGTAACTTACCCCCATCCGCCCCCTCCCACCCCTTGACCCCCATGCTACTTTCACCTTGACAGGGCGAGCCCCGCCGCGGGCCCGCCCTTTTTTCTTTCCAGAAAGGATCTAATATGGCCACCACCGCGCAAATCAACGCCGCCATCGCCAACGCGCAGCATTCCACCGGACCCCGCACCCCCGAAGGCAAAGCCGCCTCCTCCCGCAACTCCCTCAAGCTCGGCCTCTTCGCTCAGGCCGAAATCCTCCCCGGCGAAGACCCCGACGCCCTCGCTCAGCTCGCCCTCGACTTCCAGGAAACCTACCAGCCCGAAGGAGCCGACGAAACCATGCTCCTCAACGACCTCGTCCGCGCCCTCTGGCTCGAGCGCCGCTACGCCCGTATCGAAACCGAGGTCATCAATATCCGCTACGCCGCCCTCTCCCCCGAAGACCGCGCAAACGCGCTCGGCGCCATCTTCATCCAGGACGCCGAAGGCGCCAATGTCCTCCAGAAAATCGAGCGTCGCCGCGCCGCTGCCCGCCGCCAGGCCGAGCGCGCCCGCAAAGAACTCGAAATCCATAGGACCAACCGCCTCGCCTCGCTGCCCGAGCCCATCCACGACCCCGGGACCGGCCCCCACCCCGCGCCCGCAACCCCCAATCCCGTCACCGCGATCCTCGCCGGTCCGGTTCGTTTTGACACTCCCGCGCCCGGCGCCACAACGCCCCTCCCCACCCCCTCCGATAACCGGTCCGCCGCCCGCCGCGCTGAGGATCCCGAAGCAGTCCCGGCTGCCCGCGAACGCCGATAACCGCGGATGTATGTCAAATACCGAATTACCAGCGCTGGTCTGCGCAGCCTCCAGCCCATCCTGCACAAGCCGCACCGCACGGGTGACTTTGGACCCCGGTTCTGGTATTCTCAGTGCCAAGCGGACTTGTACCCGGAGGGCGTGCGGAAGGATGCGGCTCTATTACTGGCTGGTATTGGCGGCTAATTGTGTGTCGGCCGCGACGGTCGACACGGCGGGTTTCGATGCCAAGGTCCGCCCCATCCTTCTCAAGACCTGTTCGGGCTGTCACAACGCCGGCGTGCGATCCGGAGACCTGAACCTGGCACCGTACCTCGATGCCGCTACCGTCTCCACCGATCGCACTACCTGGGAAAAGATCCTCCGCAAGATCGAATCCGGCGAAATGCCGCCCAAGGGAATCCCGCGCCCCCCGCAGGCGCAGGTCGCGGAGCTGACCGCGTTCCTCCACGCCGAATTCGCCCGTGCCGATGCGGCCCTCAAGCCCGATCCCGGACGCGTGGTCGCGCGGCGCCTCAACCGCAACGAGTATCGCAATACCATCCGCGACCTTCTCGCCGTCGATTTTCCCGCCGAGCGCGACTTCCCCACCGACGATTCCGGCAACGGCTTCGACAACATCGGCGACATCCTGACGGTGTCGCCCGTGCTCATGCAGAAGTATCTGGAGGCCGCCGAAACCATCGCCTCCGCCGCGCTTGGCGCCGACCCGCTGCCCGCCAAACCCATCGAGCGCGCCTACGAAACCAAGGCCAACACCCTGCGCCGCCTCGATTACGATACCGTGGAAGCCCGGCACCGCGTGGATTTCGATGCGGATTACATCGTCCGGTTCGGCTTTCCGGGCTCGCGCGGAGCCGACGCCAAACCGGTCACGATGACGTTCTCCATGGACGGCCGCGTGTTGGACAGCATGGAGGTCGAGACCAAACCCTCCAAGCTCGTGTATTTCGACCCGTTCTCCGATGGCGAGATGCGCCTCTACCTTCCCGCGGGCGATCACGTCTTCCGCGCGGAGTTCCAGAACGACGACTTCATCAAGACCTTCACCAGCGACAAGGACGCCTACAGCGCCAAGAAGAACAAGTTCATCGCGTCGATCACGTTCATCGGACCATACCCGTCGAAAGTCGAAAAGCCCAGCCGCAAGCGGATCCTTGTCTGCGATCCGGCGTCCGAAAAGGGCTGCACCGAACGCATCCTGTCCACGGTCGCGCGCCGGGCCTGGCGGCGGCCGGTGACCGGAGCGGAAGTGGCCGGACTCGCCAAGTTTGTTTCCATGGCAAGGGCCGAGGGCAAATCCACGGAGCAGGGAATTCAGCTCGCGCTGGAGGCCGTCCTCGTGTCGCCGGACTTCCTCTTCCGCATCGAGCACGACCCCAACCCCAACCAGGTTCATCGCGTGACCGATGTCGAGCTTGCTTCCCGCCTCAGCTATTTCCTTTGGAGCTCCATGCCCGATGACGAGCTGCTTTCCGCCGCGGAATCCGGCCGTCTGCACCAGCCGGCCGTGCTCGACGCGCAGGTCAAGCGCATGCTGGCCGACCCCAAGGCGCAGGCGCTCTCCGCGAATTTCGCCGGTCAGTGGCTGGAGATCCGCAACCTCGATTCGATCGCGCCCGACCCCAAACTCTTCCCCGAGTGGACCCAGGGCCTCAAGAACGACCTGCGCACAGAGACCGAGCTGTTCTTCCAGTACATCCTGCGCGAGAACCGGCCGATCGCCGAGTTCCTCGACGCCCGCTATACCTTCCTCAATGGGCCGCTCGCCAAGTTCTATGGGATCGCCGGGGTGCAGGGGCCGGATTTCCGCAGGGTGGAGCTGGCCACCGGCCAGAGGGGCGGCGTGGTGACGCAGGCGGGAGTGCTGGCGGTCGCCAACAGCTATCCCAACCGGACCTCGCCCACCCTGCGCGGCAAATTCATCCTCGACAACATTCTGGGTACGCCGCCACCCCCACCTCCACCGGACGTTCCCGCACTCGATGTCTCCGCGATCGGTACCGGCATCTCGATGCGGAAGCAACTGGAGCAGCACCGGTCCGACCCGTACTGCGCGTCGTGCCACAGCAAAATGGACACGCTCGGCTTCGGCCTGGAGAATTACAACGCCATCGGCAGGTGGCGCACCGCGGATGGCCGGTTCCCGGTGGACCCGGCCGGCACCATGCCGGACGGCAAGGCGTTCCAGACGCCGGCCGAAATGCGCACTGTGCTGCTGGACAGCTTGCCGCAGTTCGCACGCTGCCTGACCGAAAAGATGATGACTTATGCCCTCGGGCGCGGTATGCAGCCCTACGACAATCCTGCCCTGGACGAGATCGGCCAGGCGCTCGCCGCCGATCAGTATCGCTTTCAGACCCTGATTTTCCAGATCGTGCACAGCCTGCCGTTCCAGTCGCGGCGGGGGGAACCGGCGGGGCGCAGCATTGCCGCGCTGGGCTCGGACGAACCCAAGGAGAAAGTTCACTGATGAAACCGAAAGCACCGGCATTCGTCACCGGCGCCGCTCTGCCGCGGCGCGCGATCTTGCGAGGTATGGGAGCCGCCATCGGGCTGCCGTTTCTGGATGCCATGGCGCCCGCCTTCGCGGCCAGTTCCGTCCCCGGCAAGCCGCCGGTGCGGATGGCGTTTTTCTACGTGCCCAACGGCGTGATCATGGACGCCTGGAACCCGGACTACGTGGGCCCCTTCCAGGCGTTGCCCCGTGCCCTGAAGGCTCTCGAACCCTACAAGCAGGACGTCCTCCAGATCGGCAACCTGACCCACAACTCCGGCCGCGCCTTGCTCGACGGAGCCGGCGATCACGGGCGCTGCTGCGGATCGTACCTTACCGGCGTGCAGGTCAGGAAATCGGTGGCCGAGATCAAGGCCAGCGTCTCGGTGGATCAGATCGTGGCCAACGAGGTCGGGAAGCAGACGCGCTTTCCCTCGCTCGAACTGGGCATGGATGACGCGCGCCAGGCCGGCGACTGCGACAGCGGATATTCCTGCGCGTACACCAACAACATGGCCTGGCGCAGCGAGACGCAGCCCTTGCCGCCGACGCTCGATCCGCGGGCGCTGTTCGAGCGCATGTTCGGCACCGGCCGGCCAATGACCGCCGAACAGCGCGCGCAGCAGTTGAAAGACCGCCGGAGCATTCTCGACTTCGTTACCGAGGGCACCCACAAACTGGAATCCGGGCTGGGACCGTCCGACCGCCGCAAACTCGACGAGTACCTCTCTTCCATCCGCGAGGTGGAGCGGCAACTCGAGCTCGCCGAGAAGGACAATTCACGCATCGATCCGCACATGGACAAGCCCTACGGCATTCCGGCGGATTTCAGCGAGCATTTCAGGCTCATGTCCGGCATGATCGCCATCGCCTTTCAGGCCGATCTCACCCGCGTGGTCACCTTCCTCGTCACGCGTGAGGGCAGCTTGCGCCCCTACCGCGAATTGGGCATCGCGGACGGTCACCATCCCTTGACCCACCACCGCAACCAGGCCGAGCTGATGGAAAAGGTGAGAAAGATCAACGAGTACCACGTGCAGCAGTTCGCCGGGTTCGTCGAAAAGATGAAGTCCACCAAAGAAGGCGACCGCAGCCTGCTCGACAACTGCATGATCGTCTACGGTGCGGGTCTTTCCGATGGCAACGCCCACCTGCACGAGGACCTGCCCACCCTGATCGTGGGCCGCGGCGGCAACACCATCAAGACCGGGCGTCGCATCCTGGCGCGCCGCGAGACGCCCATGTGCAACCTGTTCCTCTCCATGATGGATCGCATGGGCGTGCACATGGATCGGTTCGGCGATTCCACCGGCAAGCTGCAAGGGCTCGACCTGGGATAGCGTATGCCACAGCGCATGGCGGAGAAACCGGCCGCGGGCGTCTTCTTCGATAGCGACTTCGCGACCATCGACTGCGTGCTCGCGATGGGTGTGCTCCACGGGCTCCAGGGCAAAAACGATTGCCGTGTGGCCGTAGTCACCGTCAGCCGTCCGAATCTCGCGGTCGCGGCCTTTGCCGACTCGGTCGAGCGCTACTATCGCGGACCGGCCGGGAACTTCGCACAGGTCCCGCCAATCGGTATGGCCACGTTTGGCGATCCGGGAGAGACGTCGCCGGCCTTCGTCCAACCCTTCCGGAAGAAGAAGCCCGATGGGACACCGGTGTACAGGAACGAAGTCAAGAGCGTCATCGACACCGCCGATCCCAACACGATGATCCGGAACTATCTCGATGCTCAGTACCCGCAGAATGCCTTCTTCGTGCTCGCTGGACCGGCGACCAACCTGGCGGCGGTCCTCGAGTTTCCGGGAGTGCCACAGAAGATCCGCGAGAAAGTGAGGTTCCTCGTCGTGGCCGGCGGCGCCTTCCCGGCAGGAGCGCCGGAAGCTCACATCCGCGCCGACATTCCGGCCGCGCGCAAGGTTTTTGCCGAATGGCCCACGCCGATTGTCGCAGTGGGCAGCGAGGTGGCCGCGGCCATCGAGTTTCCCGGCGCCAGCATCGACAGGGAATTCGCCACCGTCACGCCGGATAATCCGATTGCCGACGCGTATCGCGCGCACCGGCCCATGCCGTACGATACACCCTCTGGGGCCATGGCCGCTGCGCTCTACGCCGCGCGGCCCAACGAAGGCTACTTCAAAATTTCCGCTCCCGGGACGATCGCGGTTGGCGACAATGGCGGCACCTCCTTTACCGCATCGGAGAGCGGCCGGCACCGCTACCTCGTCTGCGATCCCGAACAGAAGAGTCGCATCGTGCAGGCCTACGTCGAGCTGGCCAGCGCCAAGCCGGTAATCCGGCGCTTCCGCCCGGTCGATGCCGATGCGCAGGTGGACAAGCCGGCCACCCCTGTAAAGAACTGACCATGAGAATACCGAAGCTCGCGGTGACGTCGGTGCTGGCCGCCGCCGCTCTGGCGCAGGGTCCGGCGCAGCCGGCGCCCAATCCCAATTCGCAATACCGGCTCGGCCCGGATTCGATGCCGCAGGACGGCGTGCCGAAAGGCGAGATTCGCGGACCGTTCACCTTGCCCAGCCAGGCCTATCCGGGCACGCAGCACACATACTGGGTCTACGTGCCGCAGCAGTACGACCCTGCGGTGCCGGCCAGCCTGATGATCTTCCAGGACGGGCAGGCGTTCAAGAATCCTGACGGCGATCTGCGCGCCCAGAACGTGCTCGACAACCTGATCTACCGGCGCGAGATTCCGGTGATGCTCTGCGTGTTCATCAACCCCGGCCGCACGCCCGAGCAGCCGGAGCCCAGCCCGCAGACCGAATGGGGCGACCGCACTACCAACCGCCCCACCGAGTACAACTCGCTCGACGACCGCTACGCGCGCGTCATCGTCGACGAGCTGATGCCGGCGCTCTACAAGGAGTACAACATCTCCAAGGATCCCGAGCAGCACGGCATCGGCGGCGCAAGCTCCGGCGCGATCGCCGCCTTCACCGTCGCCTGGGAGCGGCCCAACGACTTCCGCAAAGTGCTGAGCATCGTGGGAAGCTTCGTGAATCTCCGCGGCGGGCATGTCTATCCGGAGCGGGTCCTGGAGAGTCCGAAGAAGCCCCTCCGCATTTTCCTGTGCGACGGGCGCAACGACAACCGCGGTACGGGCCGCGGCGGCGCCTATGACCAAACCCGCGACTGGTTCTTTCAAAACGTCCGCCTGATGAAGGCGCTTGCTCAGAAAGGATACGACCTGAACTACGCGTGGGGAATGAACCTTCACGGCCAGAAGATGGGCGGCGCCATCCTGCCGGAGATGATGCGCTGGTTGTGGCGCGACGGTCCCGTTTCGACCGACCCGCAGGACATGGTGGAGCGCGGATTCCGGCAGCCGGCGAAAAAGCCGGCGGACTCCCCGGGCGGCAAAAACTGATCGCGGCGGAGACGTGCTCGCATGCCCCCGTTCGTACGCCGGCGCAACGAGGGCCATGCCCGTTGTATCATCGATTACGACAGACTCGCGCGGGAACGATTGGTGGCCGGAACTAACCCGGACACGGTAGACCTATCGAGCTATGTTCGGGTGAGTAATTTGAGTGCCCCTGCTTTCCACCTGCAGTGGTAACCATTTGCGGACTTCGACCGTCTCCTGATACAAATCCCCGTTACGACAGCGGGCGCTCTCCCCTATCACCCCAAAACAAGCGCCCGCACTTGCCGCAAGGTCCGATCCCTTACTACAGTTGAGGCGAGGGCACGGCGAGTCGGGCGTTACAGCGAGTACACTCGCCCGCGGTGCGCGCCGATCAGAATCTGCACCAGGCGGTGCGCGATCAGCTCGTGCAGTGTGAGCAACTCCGCATTGGCCCGCGTGATCGCATCGACGTCGCGGACGTCCGCCACCGGACCGCCGCCGCGCTTCAAAGCGTCGGTAGCTTCCTTAATGATCGGATCGCTGATCACTTCGCCGGCCATCTCCCAAAGGGTGATGAAGCGGTCTACAGCTGTGGGGAAGCTGACCTCGAACACGCCGAATGCGCTGGTGGTGCGGGGCGGCTTGTAATCGAGGTTGAACGGGCCATTGTAGCCGTGGCTACGCAGCAGAACCAGGACGTTGAGCCAGTCGAGCGGGTTCACCAGACCGACGGCGATATCCACATCGTGCTTCAGACGGTAGCCGTCGTTGATATCGAAGTGGAAGAGCTTGCCCGCGAGAAGCGCCCGCGCAAGCGCGGCTCGAGGTGCGGCGCCCCACATCAGCTCGTGGAGGTACTCGGGATTGAGTCCGACCATCTCCGGGTGCGTGAGCAGTCCGCTGGCGATGAAAGCGAGCATGGCGTCGCTGGTGGGCAGGAGGATTTCCGCCTGCGGCTCGAATGGCTTGGCCTCCAGGCAGTGCTTGAGCGTGGGTCTGCCTTTGGCCTTGGCTACTTCGATATCGCGCTCGCAAGCGGCGTTGAGGGCGGCGGCGTACCAGCGCAGCGTGTCGGTTTCCTCGATCGCGCCCTGCACGTAGTATCCCAGCGACCCCGGCCAATAAACGGCGAAACCGGCGCCCAGCTCGTGGCCTATCTCTACCGTGTTTTTCACGCGAAACGCGGCGTACTCGCGGACCTCGGGAGCCTCCGCGGCCGGGCTTGCGGCCCACACGGCGTGATGGAATGTCTCCGTGGTGACCATGGAGCACTTCACTCCGTTAGCGTCGAGCGCAGCCTTGATGCGCCCCACGATTTCGGCTTGCCGATCGGTTCCGATGGCCTCGGTGGGGATCACGTCGGTATCGTGGGTGGTCCAGTGGCCGATGCCCATCTCCCCGTAACGGCGGATCACTTCTTCGAAGCCGATCGCCGGCCGCGTCGGAGCATGGAACAACGCCTGCCCCTGGTAGGCTGCCGCCCACTGCGGACCTGAGATAAAGTATTTGCGTCGGGTTTCGGAGCTGTAGGAGCCTCCGCAAGCCTTCATGAGGCGTGAGACGAGCGCTTGTTGCTCAGTCACCTGGCTGGTTTCCGCGGTCGTTTTCATAGAATTTGTTGTACCATAAAACTAATTGTGAAGATCCGTGAAATTCGGGCCACAACCGTTACTGTACCGCTCGAAGCGCCGTTGCGGCATGCCAACGGATGCCACTGGGGGCGTTTTGTCCGAACGATCGTCGAAGTCGAAGCCGACAACGGACTGATCGGGCTGGGCGAAATGGGCGGCGGCGGGGAGACGGCCGAAGCGGTCTTCCGGGCGATGAACTCGTACCTGGTGGGTCATGACCCGGCCCGCATCGAAGAGATGCGGTTTCTCATCGCCAATCCGACAGCATCTCTATATAACAATCGAACCCAGATTCTGGCCGCGCTCGAGTTTGCCTGTCTGGATCTTCTGGGTCAGTCATGGGACGTGCCGGTTTGCGACATTCTCGGCGGCCGCCTCCGCGAGCGCGTGCCGTTCGCCACCTACTGCTTCTTCCGCTACCCCAATCCGAAGACCGGCGGAGGCGAGGTTCGCACTTCCGAGCAACTGGTCGAATACACATGCGCTTTGAAGCGCCGCTTCGGGTTCAAGACGCACAAGCTGAAAGCCGGTGTGTTCCACCCCGATTACGAGCTGGAATGCTACCGCGCGCTAGCCGATGCCTTCCCTGGAGATTCGTTCCGCTTCGACCCCAATGCCGTGTGGTCCACAGAGCAGGCCATCCGCTTCGGCCAGGCAATCGAAGACATACGCAACGACTATCTGGAGGACCCGGTTTTCGGTCTGAACGGCATGCGCCGGACCCGCGAAAAAGTTCGCATGCCGCTGGCCACCAATACCGTGGTGGTCAACTTCGAGCAGCTTGCCGCCAATGCTTTGGATACCGCGGTGGACGTAATTCTGCTCGACACCACATTCTGGGGTGGGATCCGGCCCTGCGTGAAAGCCGCGGGCATATGTGAAACGTTCCAACTCGGTGTCGCGGTGCATTCCTCGGGCGAGCTCGGGATTCAGCTTGCCACCATGCTTCACCTGGGCGCCGTGATTCCGAACCTCAGCTTTGCCGCCGACGCGCACTATCATCATCTGGCCGACGACATCATCGAAGGCGGCCTGATGCAGTACGAAGACGGCGCGATCCGCGTTCCCGAGGGCCCCGGCCTCGGCGTGCGGCTCAATCGTGAAAAGCTCGCCGAGTATCACGAACTCTACCGGCGTTTGGGCGGCTATGCGTACGATCAGGATCCTGGCCGGCCGGGTTGGACGCCCATCGTGCCGAACGACCGCTGGGCCGACCCGGCGGATGGCCGGACGCCGGCAATCGATTACTGAAAGGGACCCGTATGCTGCCCGCTCAATGGGACATTTTCAAACGCGCCGCGCGGCTCGAGAGACTCGATAAGATCCCGATGGCCCTCATCATCGACAGCCC
>DATJYJ010000180.1:0-5066 GCA_035578025.1 Verrucomicrobiia bacterium | reverse complement strand
GTTTTTGTCGAGTTGCATCGCGACCTGGCTTCCATCGAGCCCGGCACTCTCCGAAATCACATTTACCGCCTGGCCGCGCGGGTGTGCCTGAAACACTTGCAACAGGTGCGGCGGTCCGGCGAGAGGCCCGCCCGCGGGACGGAGCATCTGGATTGGGTTCTGCGGACAGTCACCCCCCTCGAGCGCATCGTTTTCGAGCTGCGGCACCATGAGCGGCTGGGCCTCCGCGAAGTGAGCGAAGCGCTGGACATCAGCGTCGCGGCGGCCAAGGCGGCATTCGTGCGCATCAGCGGCAGGCTGCACTGCGCCCTTGCGCGCGTATCGGGCAGGCAGGGATGCACAGAATTCTCATAATCGACCACGGCAGCCTCGGAGCCAGCCTTGCCGCCACACTCGAGCGGGAGAATCTCGGGGTCCTGGCCGAAGCCGATCCTCGCGAGGGCTTGCGCAGCGCATTGGAAAACAAGCCGGAGCTCGTGCTGCTCAATTTGCCGATGCCGGGGATGACGTGCGCCGAATTCGGCGCGGGGCTGCGGGCGTGCCTCACGCGGTTGCCGCTGGTAGTGCTCGGGGAAGGCGACGAAGCTGAGAGAGTGCGCCTCTTCGAGGCCGGAGCCGACGATTATGTGATCAAGCCGTTCAGTCTCCGCGAGTTGCTGGCCCGGGTGCGGGCCATTCTGCGGCGGACGGCGGGTGTGCCGGCCGGGTTGATCCGCTTCGGCCGGATCGAAGCCGATCTGGAGAGCGGAAGGGTGACGCGCGATGGCGCGGAGGTCGGCTTCACGCCGGTGGAGTATCGCCTTCTGGTCTACTTTCTGCGCAGCGGCGGACGGGTCGTGCCGCGCGAGGAAGTAGTGCATTCGGTCTTGGGATACGCCGGCCGCTTCCAGGCAGGCAAGGCCGATGTTCACGTGATGCGGTTACGCCAGAAGCTCGAGTGCAATCCGGCATCGCCGAGGCATCTCCAGAGCGTGCAGGGGGTCGGGTACCGGTTTCTGATGTGACGTCGCCCAAGAATCAGATCCTGGCGAGCACAATCTCAACCGGCACCCAAATTTCCATCACATTTTTCCGCACGACGTGGAAGCCCGCTGATTCGACGCTGCGGCTGAGTAAGATCGGCCGGCAATCGACAAAGTTGGGAAAATGGCGGTGCGACCATTCGTACAATTCGAGCATCAGGCCGCCGGGGCCTTCTTTCGACATGGCAGCGACAGCGATCCGGCCGCCGGGCCGAAGGACGCGCTTGCACTCATCGAGTACCCCTGGAATTTCGGGCGTGTCGAACAGTTCGAGCGTGAACGTCATGAACACAGCGTCCACCGAGCGCGAGCGTATCGGCAGGCGGAGCCCGTCTCCACAAAGGAATCGCGCAAGGTCTGTCAACCCGGCCGCATCGGCTTGCGCCCTTGCGCGATTGAGCATCCGCTCCGACAAGTCGATGGCCAGAACGCGGCCCTGAGGTCCGACGGCGCGGCCGATCGCGGCCAGGCTATGGCCGGTTCCGCTGCCGATTTCCAGAATCCGTTCCCCCGGGGCCGCGGCAAGCATGTCGACGGCGGCGGCGCGGACCGGGGCTTCGCTGTGGTCCGCGAGGGCGTCGTAGAAATCGCTGATCTTGTCGTAGAAGTCGCGGGTCTCCCGGCGCGAAGTGAAGACGCGCGAGATGTTGTCCCTGTCGGGCATTGACGGGTTCCACGTGCCGGCCCGCGGAGGCGCGGACACGACACTGCCATCTTACTGCTTCGCTACTTTCCTGGGCCTGCCTCCGAGTCTTCCATTTGCCCTGGATGCACGCCGCTTGGCCTTGCTCCTCGACCGGCCGCCGATTTGAGTTCCCGAGCGCGCTGGTTTGCCTGTTCGAAATCGTCACGAATACCTCCGCGGGAGCTCAAACGGTCGGCCGAGGCGTGGGCAGGATCCGGTCGATCAGCGGTCCGGCCATCAAAGTGGTGGTCAGGGCCATGATGACCATCATGGAGAACAGGGCGGGAGAAATGATGTACAGGTCGAGCCCGACATTGAGGATGACCAGTTCCACCAGCCCTCGCGTATTCACCAGCACGCCGACGGCGAGAGAGTCGCGCCAGGGAATGCCGCTGGCGCGGACACAGACCGTACTGACCAGGAGCTTGCTTCCCACCGCAATCAACAGGATGAGACCGCACAGCAGCCAGGCGCCGGCGGTGTTCAACAGAGCGATGCTGGTCCTCAGGCCGGTATAAGCAAAGAAAAGCGGCAGCAGCAGGACCAGCGTGACGGATTCGAGGCGGTCGCGATTCTCGGCTTCGAGTTTGCCGCCTCTCGGCATGACGATGCCGGCCAAAAACGCGCCGAATAGGGCATGCACGGAAAGGGCTTCGGTCACGCAGACCGATCGCAGGAGAAAGATCATGGCGCGAGCCTGCAACGCGGGACGCGGTACAATCCGGCAATGCGGGCGCTGTTGGCGGCTGGGGTGGCACTCGGAGGGCTGGCGGCGCAGACCGCGAACTGGCCGCAGTTCCGCGGTCCGAATGCCAGCGGCGTCGCCGCGGCCGATGCGTCGCCTCCGGCAGAATTCGGACCATCGAAGCGGATGCTCTGGAAGCAAGCGCTTCCGCCGGGACATTCCTCTCCGGCCGTCTGGGGCGATCGCATCTTCCTGACGGCGTTCGACGCGTCGTCCAAGAAGCTGGAAGTGATCTGCGTGGCCCGGAAGACCGGGCAGGTGTTGTGGCGGCGAACGGCCCCGGCGGAGCGGCTCGAAGAGACGCATGCGGTAAGCGGTCCGGCCACCGCGTCCCCCGCCGTGGATGGGGAGCGCGTCTACGCATATTTCTCTTCGTACGGCGTGATGGCCTTCGACCATGCGGGCGCGATCCAATGGACCGCCCCGCTGCCCATGCCGAAGACGCATCACGGCAGCGGAGCATCGCCAATCCTCGCCGGCGATCTGCTGATCGTGAACCACGACGCCATGCAAGGCGGATACCTCCTGGCGCTGGACCGGCGCACCGGCAACCCGTCGTGGAAGCAGGAGTACCCCGTAGTGCGCGGCCGGGTGGAGAGCTACTCGACGCCGATCGTGTGGCGCGGTCAACTGGTGCTGCACCGGGCCGGGATCATCGAGGCGTACGACGTGTCCGGCGGGAAGCGGCTGTGGTCGCTGGCGGTGAACACATCGGGAGCGAGCACCGCCGTCGCTACGGAATCGATCATCTATGTTGCCACCTGGAACGTTTTGGGAGAGGAGGACCAGCGTTCGGCCCTGCCGGACTACACCACGCTGGTCAAGCAATACGACAAGGATGGCGATGGTAAGATCAGCGACGCCGAGTTTCCCAGTAAGTTGAAATACACCGCGCGGCCGGAGTTAGACGACGTGCCTAACTCACAAAACTATGTGTCTTTCCGAAGCGTGGACAGGGATGGCGATGGCGTGGTGCAGGAATCCGAGTGGGAGGCGTTTCGGACACGAATCAGCACGACGACCCAGGACCACGGCTTGCTGGCCATCCGGCCGAAGGAGGACACCGCGGCGATCGAATGGCGCGAGAATAACTCGATTCCGGAAGTGCCATCGCCGCTGCTCTATGACGGGCGCCTGTACCTGGTGCGCAATGGCGGCATTGTAACTTGCCTCGATGCGGCGACCGGTAAGGTGACTTATCGCGCGCGGGCGGGCGCACCGGGAGCGTACTTCGCTTCGCCGGTGGCCGCGGCGAAGCGCGTGTACCTGGCATCGGGCGAGGGTGTGGTGACCGTGATCGCTGCGGGCAAAGAGCAGCTCGAGGTCCTGGCACGAAATGAGCTGGGCGAAGAGATCGTGGCGACTCCCGCGATTGCGGGAAGCACGATTTACGTGCGGACGATGCAGAATCTGTACGCGTTTGGATCGGCCGCAGATGAACGCAGATAAACGCAGATGGAAGCTCTTTTGAAATCATCGGCGTTGATCTGCGTTGATCTGCGGCCCGAACTAACTTCAGCCCAGGTCCACCGCCATCATGTTGCGGCGGTCGCGGATGTAGAGGCGCGAGCCGACCAGGACCGGCGGTGTCCACGCCAGAGACGTCAGTAACGACGCCTTGGCGGCGACCTTGAATCCCTGGGGACTCGGATGCACGATCATGAGATCGCCGTCTCCGTTGAGGGTGATCAGTTTCTGGTCGGCCCATACGAAGGTGGCTTTGGCGATGCTGCGGTCCTGCCACAGGACCTTGCCGCTGCGGAAATCCACGGCGGTAAAGATGGCCACACTGCCCTTGCCTCCGCTGGAAAAGTAGAGCGTGTCGCCGATGCACATGGCGTTTCCGTGGTGGAGGCGCAAGCGATTCGACGTCCACACCTCGGTCGCTTTGACCTGATTGCCGGTTCGCTCGAGGTGCATGACCTTGGCGCCCGCATCGTACTCCGCCGAGAAAAACAGGAGGTTGCCCGGCCCCCACACCGGCGTGGCGACCGCAATGCCATAGCTGGCGCGGAACGGAGTCTCCCATTGCAGGTCGCCGTTGTTCGGGTTCACCGCGAACACGCTGCCGTCCATCAATACGACCAACTGGTCGAGGCCGTCCACGTTGATCAGCAGCGGAGAGGAGTAGGCGTTGGGGTAATCGTTTTTCGCCCACGCGACGCTGCCATCCGCCTGCTTGAACGCCATCACGGATTTGCCGCGTCCGCCGACGGGCACGATCAAGGTATCGCGCCACGCGATGGGGCTGGATGCGTAGCCGTACATCACCCGGGTGCCGTTGTGCTCGGCCCAGAGTTGCTGGGTCCAGAGGAGCTTGCCGGACTTCTTGTCGAAGGCCTGAAGCCGCCCGGCGACTCCGGTGGTGAAGACGCGGTCGCCGGCGATCAGGGGGGTCGAGTACGGACCGTTGCCCATCACCTCCGCGTAGTCGCTTTGGAAGATCATGGGCGTGTTGTGTTCCCAGAGGGTCTTGCCGGTGGCGGCGTCGCACGCGGTGACCACTTCTTCGCGCGGCCTGCCGTACAGAGTGTACAGCGTGCCGTTTTCGACCGCGGGGGAAGAGTAACCTTCGCCGAGCGTGCGCTTCCAGATGACTTTGGGCCCGGCGGCC
>DATJYJ010000179.1:0-13763 GCA_035578025.1 Verrucomicrobiia bacterium | reverse complement strand
AAGACGATGTAGGCCGCGTGGAACGGCACTTCCTTGACGTCACCAAACAACAGCAGGAGGGCGGCGAGGATCCACGCGTTGCCGGGGGGATGCGGATGGCCGCGCAGGTCTACTTCATCGCCGATGAAGACGTACTTGAGGTTGTTGGGATGGAGCGGGTCGATGAGCGCGTGTTCGGCTTCGGTGAGATAAATGTGATCGTCGCCCTGGATCGGTGTGTTCAGGAACGGCAGGCGGAGCAGTACCATGAGCGCGAGCAGGAGCCAGAGCTTTACGCGGGCTTCCATCGCAACACCGGCTTGCGCGCGGCGGTGGTTTCATCCACGCGGCTGGTGCGGGTGGAGTAGGGCGCATTCTTCACCAATTGCGGGTCGGTCTCGACTTCTTTGGCGATCGACATCATGGCGTCGATGAACTGGTCGAGCTCGAGCTTACCCTCGGTTTCGGTAGGCTCGATCATGAGCGCGCCGTGAACGATCAGCGGAAAACTCACCGTGTAGGGGTGGAATCCGTAGTCGATCAGGCGCTTGGCAATGTCGCCGGTGCGGACGCCGGCCTTGGCCTGGCGATCGTCGCTGAAGACCACTTCGTGCATGTTGGGCGAGCTGTACGGCAGGTCGAAGTAGGGCTCGAGCGCCTTGCGGATATAGACCGCGTTGAGCACCGCGTCGACGGTGGCGTTGCGCAGTCCGGGGCCGCCGTGCGCCAGGATGTAGGCGAGGGCGCGGACCAGCACTCCGAAATTGCCGTAGAAGGCCTTGACGCGGCCGATGGAGCGCGGGCGCTTGTAGTCGAACGCCCACTTCTTACCCGAGCGCTTCAGCCGCGGCGTAGGGAGGAAGGGCTCCAGGATTTTCTTCACCGCGACTGGTCCCGCGCCCGGACCGCCGCCGCCGTGGGGCGTGGAGAAGGTCTTGTGCAGGTTGAGGTGCATTACGTCGACGCCGAAATCTCCCGGGCGCGCGATGCCGACGAGCGCGTTCATGTTGGCGCCATCCATGTAGAGCATGGCGCCCTTGCGATGGAGGATTTCGGCAACGGCGACAATATTGTTTTCGAAGACGCCTAGCGTGTTCGGGTTGGTGACCATGAGCGCGGCGACATCTCTGTCGACGAGCTGCTCCAGGGCGGCCAGGTCTACGCCGCCGGTCTCGCTGGACTTGATATTTTCGACCGCGTAACCCGCGATGGCGGCGGTGGCGGGGTTGGTGCCGTGTGCCGAATCGGGGATGAGAATTTTCTTGCGCGGGTTGCCGCGCTTTTCCAGGAGCGCACGGATCAGAAGTATGCCGGTGAGCTCGCCGTGAGCACCGGCGGCCGGTTGCAGGGTGACCGCGTCCATGCCGGTGATTTCGGCGAGCGCGGCTTCGAGGCGCGCCATGACTTCCAGGCAACCCTGGGCGAGCGCTTCCGGCTGGTAGGGGTGCGCCCACGCGAGGCCCTCGGTGCGCGCCACGAGCTCGTTGATCCGCGGGTTGTACTTCATGGTGCAGCTTCCCAGCGGGTACATGCCGTAGTCGATGGCGTAGTTCCAGGTGGAGAGGCGCGTGAAGTGCCGGATGGTCTCGACCTCGCTCACTTCGGGGAAGCCCTCGATTTCGCGTCGGACGTTGCCGGCGCCGAGCGCTTCGGCCGCGTCGACAGGGGGAACGTCGAGCTCGGGAAGCTGATAGGCTTTCTTGCCGGGCGAGCTGCGCTCGAAGATGAGCGCTTCGTTCTGCGAAAGGTGGGGGGTGACTTTTTTGATCACGAGAGCACCTCCGCCACGGTGTCCATGTCGGCGCGGCCCGTCATTTCGGTGGCACAGAGCAACTGGCAGTCGGCCAGCTCGGGATAGAAACGGCCCAGCGGCAGGCCTCCGACGATTTTCTTCTTGAGCAACGTTTTGTTTTTCTCTTCGGGCGCGCGGGCCACGAATTCGTTGAAGTAATTGCCGGTGAAGCGGCGGTTGAGCTTCGACCCCAGGTAGTGCGCCTTGGCCAGGTTCTGTTCAGCCAGCTCGCGCAGGCCCTGCTTGCCGTAGACCGTCATGTACACGGTCGCCATGAGGGCGATCAGCGCCTGGTTGGTGCAGATGTTGGAGGTGGCTTTCTCGCGGCGGATGTGCTGCTCGCGGGTGGCCAGGGTGAGGCAGAAAGCACGGTTGCCGCGCGAATCTGTGGTCTGGCCCACGAGGCGGCCAGGTACCTGGCGGATGAGTTTTTCCTTGGTGGCGATGATGCCGGCGTACGGGCCGCCGTAGCTGGGCGGGATGGCAAAGCTTTGCAACTCGCCGGCAACGATATCGGCATCGGCGGGCGGCTCGAGAATGCCGAGTGAGACGGCTTCCGTGAAGAGCACGACCAGCAGTGCGCCCTTGCGATGCGCGATTTCGGCGGCGGTCTTCACGCTCTCGACGATGCCGAAGAAGTTGGGCGTCTGGATGACGACGGCGGCGGTCAGATCGTCGATCTGCCGCTCGAGGTCTTCGAGATCGAGCGCGCCGCTTTCGCCGTTATAGCCGAATTCGGCCACGGGCATGCCCTGGTACTTCGCGTAGGTGGCCAGCACCTGGCGATACTCGGGGTGCACGCTCCTGGCCACCAGCACGCGGCCTTTGCCGGTGGCGCGCACGGCCATCATGGCGGCTTCGGGCACGGCGGTCGAGCCGTCGTACATCGACGCGTTGGCCACGTCCATGCCGGTGAGCTGGCAGATCATGGTCTGGAATTCGAAGATGGTGGTGAGAGTGCCCTGCGAGATCTCCGCCTGGTACGGCGTGTACGAGGTGAGGAACTCGCCGCGCGAGACCACCGCGTCCACCAGGACCGGACGGAAATGGTTGTATACGCCTGCGCCGAGAAACGACGCATAGCCATTGGCGCACTCGTCGGCGCGATCGCGGAAGTAACGGACGATCTCGTACTCGCTGATGCCGGGCGCGAGGTTGAGCGGGCGGTTGAGGCGCACGGCCTCGGGGAGATGCGCGAACAGTTCTTCGGCATTGGCGGCGCCGCAGGCATCCAGCATCGCGCGGCGCTCGGAGTCAGACTTCGGGAGATAGCGCAACTACTTTTCGGCTCCTATGTAGGCTTGGTAGTCGGCGGCGGTCATGAGGCCGTCGATCTCGGCGGGCGCGCTGAGCTTGATCTTGACCAGCCAGGCTTCGCCGTGCGGGTCGGTATTCAGCTTCTCGGGGGCGGTCGCGAGGGTCTCGTTAATCTCGGTCACTTCGCCGCTCACCGGGGAATAGATGTCGGACACCGCCTTGACGCTCTCGACCGAGCCGAGAGATTTGCCGGCTTCGACCTTGGACCCGACTTTGGGAAGATCGACGTAGACGATATCGCCGAGCTCGCTCTGTGCGTGATCGCTGATGCCGACGCTCGCGCTATCGCCCTGCGCGTGGACCCACTCGTGTTCCTTCGTGTACCGGAAATTGTCTGGATACATTTCTATTTTGCTCGTTTGTAGAACGGGGTTTCGACTGTCACCGCCTCCACAGGCTGGTTGCGGATCATGATGTGAATAGTCTTGCCTGGAACTGCGTGTTCCACCGGGAGGTAACAGAGCCCGATGTTCTTGTTCAACGTCGGAGAGGGGGAGCCGCTGGTGACCCAACCCGCTGCCGCGCCATCGAGGAAGACTTCGTAGCCGTCGCGGCCGATGCCCCGCCCGCGCATTTCAAATCCGACGAGCTTGCGGCGGATGCCGGCCTCCTTCTGCTTGAGGAGCGCCGCGCGGCCGTTGAATTCGCCCTTGTCGAGTTTGACGATCCACGCCAGGTCGGCTTCGAGCGGGCTGATCGAGGCGTCGATTTCGTGGCCGTAGAGCGCCATCTTGGCTTCCAGGCGCAGCGTGTTGCGCGCGCCCAGGCCGCAGGGCTTGATGCCGAATTCGCAGCCGGCATCCATCACAAGCCTCCAGATGCGCTCGGCCTCGTCGGGCGCCACGTAGATTTCGAAGCCGTCCTCGCCGGTGTAGCCGGTGTGCGCGATGCGCGCGTTGGTGCCGGCGACTTCGCCGTCGGTGAACCAGTAATACTTGATCGCGGAGAGGTCCACGCCCGTGAGCTTCTGCAGCGTCGCCTTCGCTTTCGGGCCTTGGATGGCGAGCTGTGTGTAGCGGCTGCCGGCGTTCTCCACCGTGACGTCGAAACGGTTCAAGGATTGAATGTGCTCGAAGTCTTTGTCCTGGTTGGAGGCATTGACGCAGAGGAAGTAGTGGTCGTCGGCGACCTTATGGACCAGGATGTCGTCGACGAAGCCGCCGTGATCGTAGAGAAGACCGGAGTAATGCGCCTGGCCGGCTTTGAGCTTGGCGACTGCGTTGGTGGTGGCGAAATCGGCGAGCTTTGCGGCCTCGGGACCGCGCAGCTCGATCTCGCCCATGTGGCTGACGTCGAAAAGGCCGACGGCATTGCGGACGGCGCAGTGCTCGTCGATGATGCCGGTGTATTGGACGGGCATGTCCCAGCCGCCGAAATCGACCATTTTGGCTCCAAGGCGGCGATGGACGGAATTCAGCGGAGTGACACGAAGAGCGGGCGCTGCGGACATGAAAATTCAGGCTAACAGCACCCAAATGGGGGTGTCAATGTATCTAGCTATCAGCCATCAGCCATCAGCTGTCAGCTACCTCCTGCGGCCTTCGCTACGCCCCCATGGCGATTACGGGCTTGTTCATCGCGGAGAAAAATCGCGGGGCGTGATAGGGCTGGAAGCGATAGCCGATGCCGAAGATGGTCTCGATATACTGGTCGGCGTAGGCGCCCAGCTTCTTGCGAAGCCTGCGCACGTGGACGTCGAGCGTGCGCGTGCGGATCTCGGCGCCGTAGCCCCAGACCTGCATCAGCAGGGCCTCGCGCGGAATGATCTCGCCGGCGTGCTGCACCAGGAGGGACAGGAGGTCGTACTCCTTGCGCGTGAGCATCATCCGCTCACTGTCGAGCACGGCCGCCTGGTGTTCGAAGTCGAGGCTCAAGTGCTCGTCGCGATACGGCATTACCTGGTGATTGTTCCCTGATAGCATTCCCGTTTCCCTCCTTTAGTTTGGGTGTCTATTGGTATGCTACGGGCAGCCCGGAAATAGGTAATCCGCAACTTGTAAAAACTTTGTAAAAAGCCCCGGATTAGGCTTGCTTATTCCACGACGTAGGGGCCGGGATTCGCCACGCGCAGTTCTTTTTCGTGCATGTCGAAGGCTCGAATCGTGTAGTAGACGGCGCGGACATCGTCCGCCATTTCGGCGTGATAAGTGCCTGCGCTACCTGGTTCGGCGGTGTCTTCCTGAACCACGGTTTTCTGGCTGGTGATCACCTCTTTTTCAGGCGAACGAAAATCGAAAACGATTACCAGACCCTTGAGCGGCTTGTCGGCCGTGATTTTCACTTTGCCGTCGACGGCGATCCTGGTGGTTCCGCGGACCGCCCGGGTATCGACGATCTGGACATCGGGCGGCCTTTTCTGTTTCTGCGCAGTACCTGTTCCCGCCAGCGAGAAGGCCACCAGGATGGCGGTCAGGATTCTCATGGGGAGAAGTGTAGCAGGTACCGCGGAGGGCGGCAGCATGCCATAATTGCCCCACGGAGACCACATGAAGGAATTTCGCGTGAGCCGCCGCGCTGTCATGATGGGCGCGGCCAGTCTGCCCCTGATCCAGAAGGTGGCCGCGCAGGCAAGGCCGAAGACCATCGTCATTTCCAGCGCGAACCGCAACAACGGCGGCATGAACTGCTGCGCCAAGGCGGTCGAGGTAATCCAGGGCGGCGGCGATACGTTGGACGCGGTAATCGCCGGCGTGAACATCGTGGAACTCGACCCGCGGGACAACAGTGTCGGCTACGGCGGTCTGCCGAACGAGGAGGGCGTGGTGGAACTCGATGCCAGTTGCATGCATGGACCCACGCGCCGCGGAGGCGCGGTGGGCGCGCTGCGCAACATCAAGACTCCGTCGAATGTGGCCAAGGCTGTCATGGAGCAGACCGACCATATGTTCCTGGTGGGCGAAGGCGCGCTGAAGTTCGCGCGGATCATGGGGTTCAAGGAAGACAACCTGCTGACCGAGGAATCGCGCATCCAGTGGCTGGTCTGGAAGAAGTCGCTGCGCGACGGCAACAATCACAACAATTGGGGGCCCGGGATCGACACGCCGCCGGCGAAGAAGAAGGCCGCGCTCGATCTGGAGGAGTTGAAGAGAGAGTTTCCGAATGCCGGCGAGGAGCTGCTCCTGGAGGCGATCCGTAATGCCGCGCATCCTCCGCACGGCACGATTAATTGCATCGCACTCAATGCGCAGGGCGAAATGTCCGCCGTCACCACGACCAGCGGGATGGCCTGGAAGATCCCCGGGCGAGTGGGCGACTCGCCGATCATCGGCGGCGGCTTGTGGCTGGACCAGGATATCGGCGGAGCGGGGTCTACGGGTAGGGGAGAAGAGAATATCCGGGCCTGCGGGGCCCACACCGTCGTCGAGAACATGCGGCACGGCATGTCGCCTAAAGAAGCGGCGCTGGACGCCTTGAAGCGCGTGGTTCGCAATTTCGATAACGACATGGACCGGCTGGCGCAGGTCGACTTGCAGTTCTATGCCCTCAGAAAGGACGGCGAATACGCGGGGGCAACACTGTGGGGACCGCGTCCAGGGCGTGCGCCGGCCCAGTTCGCGGTCTGTACCAGCGATCGCGCCAGCCATCACGAAGACTGCGCGCACCTGCTCGAGGCCCGATAGTTCGTCGAGAATATCGACGCCCTTCAAGTTGTGCTTCGATGCCGGCTTGGATAAAATGAAACAAATTCCCCAATTCAGCATCACCTAGGAGTGAACCGAACTGAGGAGTTTGTTCTTCGAGGGATATAACTGGGCTGCTGTTTCTCCTGATGCGAAACCAATCATTGATGCAGTTGAGCATGGGACGCTAATCGACCATGTCCCAGATTTTTCGGCATAGCACGAACACGTTTTCGCGCATTACCATCTTCGGCGCCGTGTTTTTTCTGGGGTTCGTGGCATGGGTGGGTACCGTGCTGGACCGGTCCAGCTACGCTACGCGCCAGGACCAGGCGCGCGAGCAGCCCGTGCCTTTCAGCCATGCGCACCACGTAGGCGGCATGGGACTGGATTGCCGCTACTGCCACACGTCAGTGGAGAATTCGAGCTTCGCTGGCATCCCGCCGACGAAGACGTGCATGAACTGCCACTCGCAGATCTGGCTCAGCAGTTCCACGCTCGAACCGGTCCGGGCGAGCTTCCGTACGAATGAGTCCATTGCCTGGACAAGGGTTCACGACCTTCCGGACTTCGTGTACTTCAATCACAGCATTCATATCGACAAAGGGGTCGGGTGCGAGAGCTGCCACGGCCGCGTAGACCGGATGGCCCTTACCTGGCAGCAGAGCTCGCTGCACATGGAATGGTGCCTGGATTGTCATCGCGCGCCGGAGAAGCATCTCCGTCCGCGGCAGTTCATCACCACCATGGGCTATCAGCCTGACGGCGGCCAGGAAGAGGTCGGACTGCGATTGAAAAAGGAATACAACGTGAAGGACGCGCGTGCGTTGACCAGTTGTAATACTTGCCACCGATGAGCGATTCGCCCAAACTGAACATCTCCGAGGTTCGGGAGCGCCTGAGTACGGCCCGCGGCCGGGACTACTGGCGCAGCCTCGACGATCTGGCGGGCACGCCGGAGTTCCAGGAGCTGTTGGAGCGCGAGTTCCCGCGGCAGGCCATCGGATGGAGCCAAGACGAGAACCCGGGGGAGGGGCGCCGCAATTTTCTGAAGCTGATGGGCGCGTCGCTGGCGTTGGGCGGCCTCGCTGCCTGTACGCGGCAACCGACCGAACACATCATGCCCTACGTGCGGCAGCCCGAGGAGCTGATCCCCGGCCGCCCGCTGTTTTTCGCCACCGCGACCACGCTGAACGGCGTGGCGACGGGCGTTCTGGCCGAGAGTCACGAAGGCCGTCCGACGAAGCTCGAAGGCAATCCGGAGCACCCGGCGTCGCTGGGCGCGCTCGACGCGATGGGGCAGGCGGCCGTGCTGCAGCTTTACGATCCCGACCGCTCGCAGGCGGTGACGTTCAACGGCGAAATTCGACCGTGGGGTGCGTTTGCCGGGATGGTTCGCGACCAGCTCGCGCAGCAGCGCGCGAAGAATGGCGCGGGCATCCGCATCCTCACCGAAACGGTCACGTCGCCCACGCTGGCCGCACAGATTCGGGCGTTGCAGAAGCTGTATCCGGGGGCGAAGTGGCACCAGTGGGACCCGGCCGGACCGCACAGTGCCCGGGCGGGCGCCGTACAGGCGTTCGGCCAACCTGTGAACACCTGTTACGACCTTTCCAAGGCTGACGTGGTCGTTTCGCTCGACGCGGATTTCCTGTCGTCGGGACCGGGCAGCCTGCGCTACGCGCGCCAGTTTGCGCGGCGGCGGCGGGTGGGCGAGGGCCAGGAGACGATGAGCCGACTGTACGTCGTCGAGCCCATGCCGACGCCCACGGGCGCGAAGGCCGACCATCGGTTGGCGCTGCGGGCGGGAGATATCGAAGAATTCGCCTGGGGGCTGGCGGTTTCGCTGGGGATTGCGCAAGGTCCGAAGGAAGGCGAGAACCACGATATCTATAAGTGGCTGGGCGGGATCGCGCGCGACCTGCAATTGCACAAGGGCGCGAGCCTGGTCATCGCCGGCGAGTATCAGCCGCCGGTGGTGCATGCGCTGGCGCACGTCATCAATTCGAAGCTGGAGAACGTCGGCAAAACGGTGTTCTATACCGACCCGATTGAAGCCGAACCAGCCGACCAGGTGGCTTCGCTGCACGACTTGGTGAAAGATCTGGATGCCGGGGCAGTCGATCTTCTGCTGATTCTCGGCGGGAATCCGGCGTTCAACGCGCCGGTCGAGCTGGGAATGCGGGACCGGCTGAAGAAAGCCAGGCTACGCGTGCGGCTCGGGCTGTATCACGACGAGACAACCGAAGTCTGCCACTGGCAGATTCCGGAAACGCATTTCCTGGAGACGTGGGGCGATGCGCGCGCCTTCGACGGGACCGTGACGATCCAGCAGCCGCTGATTCAGCCGCTGTACGACGGGCGCTCGGCGATCGAGCTGCTGCAGTTGTTCACCGCGGAACCCGATAAGCGCGCTTACCAGATCGTCAAGGGCTACTGGGCAGATCAGCACAAAGGAGCCGATTTCGAGGCCTGGTGGCGGCGGTCGGTCCACGACGGCGTGATCGCGAACTCCGCCCTGCCGGCGAAGACTCCCGCCGTCCATGGAGATGCCGTGACCGCGCGTGCCGGAGCGCGGCATCTGGGGGGCAAGTTCGAAGTCGTCTTCCGGCCCGACCCGGCCATCTACGACGGGCGATTCGCCAACAACGGCTGGCTGCAGGAGCTGCCCAAGCCGATCACGAAGCTCACCTGGGATAACGCCGCGTTCGTCAGCCCCGCGACCGCCGCGCAGCATTTGGGCGGCGTCCAGACTGGCGACATGCTGAAGCTCACCTATCAGGGCCGCACGCTGCAGGCTCCGGCCTTCATCCAGCCGGGACACGCCAACGGGGCCATCACGCTGCATCTCGGCTACGGCCGCACGCACGCGGGGCGGGCCGGCACCGGGTTCGGCTTCAATCCCTATGGGCTGCGCACGGCCGCGGCGCTGTGGCAGGACGTCGGGATGGAGGCGGCGAAGCTCTCGGGCAAGTACCAATTCGCCAGCGAGCAGGATTTCCACGCGCTGGACACTCCCGACCGGCGCCATATCATCCACAAGGGCGATCTCGCCGACTTCAAGAAGAATCCCGAGAGCGTTCACGAGGGCGCCGAGAATCCGGCGCGCGGGCTGACGCTGTATCCCGAGTGGAAGTACGAAGGCTACGCGTGGGGAATGGCCATCGATCTCAACGCGTGCACCGGCTGCGGCGCGTGCGTCACCGCCTGCCAGGCCGAGAACAACATTGCGGTCGTGGGCAAGGACCAGATTCGCCGCGGCCGTACGATGCACTGGCTGCGCGTCGATTCCTATTATCAAGGGCCTCCGAACGATCCGGCCATCTACAATCAGCCGGTTCCGTGCATGCAGTGCGAAAACGCGCCGTGCGAGCTGGTGTGCCCCGTGCAAGCCACCGCGCACAGCTCCGAAGGCCTCAACGACATGGTCTACAACCGCTGCGTGGGCACGCGCTACTGCGCCAACAACTGCCCCTACAAGGTGCGGCGGTTCAATTTCTACCTGTTCAGCGATTTCGAGACGCCGGTCCTGAAACTGGCGCGCAATCCCGACGTCAGCGTGCGCAGCCGCGGCGTCATGGAGAAATGCACGTACTGCGTGCAGCGGATCAACGAGGCCAAGATCGATTCCGAGCGCGAAGACCGGCAGGTACGCGACGGCGAAATTCAGACCGCGTGCCAGCAGACGTGCCCGGCCGAGGCGATCGTCTTCGGCAATATCAACGATAAGAACAGCCGCGTGGCCAAACTGAAGGCCGATGAGCGGAATTACTCGCTGCTGGCGGACCTGAACACGCGCCCGCGGACCACATACCTCGCCACGCTGCGCAATCTCAACCAGGATCTGGAGTCCTAGCCAATGGCCGATGAACAACAGGTGATCGACAAGCCGGCTCCCAAGCAGATCATTGCTCCGGGGTACACCTTCGGTACGATTACCGACCAGATCGCCACGGTCGTACTGACGAAGAAGACGCCGATCTTCTGGTTCGCGACATTTGCGGTTGGCATTGCGTTGCTGCTCCTGTTTCTGCTGGCGGTCGCGATTCTCTTCACCAAAGGCCTGGGAATCTGGGGACTGCGCTCGCCGACGTTCTGGGCTTGGGACATCACGAATTTCGTCTGGTGGGTCGGTATCGGGCACGCCGGCACACTGATCTCCGCCATCCTGCTGCTGCTCAACCAGCGCTGGCGCAACTCGATCAACCGCTTCGCCGAGGCGATGACGATCTTCGCCGTGGCCTGCGCAGGCATGTTTCCGATCCTGCACCTGGGGCGTCCGTGGCTGATGTACTGGCTGTTCCCTTATCCGAACACGATGGGGATCGAGCCTAATTTCCGCAGTCCGCTGGTGTGGGACGTGTTCGCGGTCTCGACTTACGCGACCGTTTCGGCGCTCTTCTGGTTTGTCGGCCTGATACCTGACCTGGCGACCTTGCGCGACCGGTCCAACAATCGGTTTCTGAAATTCACCTACGGCATCCTGGCGATGGGTTGGCGTGGATCGGCGAAGCACTGGAGCATTTACGAGACGGCATCGCTGCTGCTCGCGGGACTGGCGACGCCGCTGGTGCTCTCGGTCCACACGGTAGTCAGCTTCGACTTCACCATCGGCATCGTGCCCGGCTGGCATAGCACGTTCTTTCCCCCGTACTTCGTCGCCGGCGCCATCTATTCGGGCTTCGCCATGGTTCTGGCGTTGGCGATTCCGCTGCGCGCAGTCTACGGACTGCAGGGCCTGATCACGGATACGCACCTGGACTATTGCGGCAAGGTGATGATGGCCACCGGGCTGATCGTCGGGTACGCGTACATCCTGGAAGCCTTCCTGGCCTGGTACAGCGGCAACGTCTTCGAGCAGGCTGTGATTGCCAACCGCATGTTCGGGCCATACAGGCTGGAGTATTGGGTTTTGGTGGCATGCAACGTCATCGCGCCGAACGCGCTCTGGTTCACGAAAATCCGCAGAAGTCCGGTGCTGCTGTTCATTTGGTCGCTGATCGTGCTGGTGGGCATGTGGCTGGAGCGGTTCGTGATCATCGTCAGCAGCCTGGCGCAGGACAACCTGCCGGGCTCCTGGCGCCTCTTCGAATCCACGCGTTGGGATTGGGCGACGTACCTGGGCTCGATCGGTCTGTTCCTGTTCCTGTTCTTCCTGTTCATTCGTCTGCTGCCCATGATTTCGATCTTTGAGGTCCGCACGCTGCTTCCGCAGGCCAAGGTGGAGGAGGAGGCGCGCGGATGACCAAGCCGATTTACGGGGTGATGGCCGAGTTCGACAGTCCTTCCGCGCTGGTGGCTGCCGCGCATGCCGCGCGCCAGAAGGGCTACCGCAAGCTGGACGCCTATTCGCCGTTCCCGATCGAAGAATTGAGCGATGCGCTGCACCTGCACCACAACAAGCTGCCGCTGATCGTGCTGATCGGCGGGATCGTGGGCGGAACGCTGGGGTACCTGATGCAGTACTGGATCGCGGTGGACTACTACCCGATCAACATCGCCGGGCGTCCTCTGCATAGCTGGCCTTCGTTCATCATCATCACGTTCGAAATGACGATTCTGCTTGCCGCTCTTTCGGCGGTGTTCGGTTTGCTCGGGCTGTGCGGGCTGCCCATGCCGTACCATCCGACGTTCAACGTGCCGCGTTTCGCGCTGGCCAGCCGCAATCGTTTTTTTCTGTGCATCGAGGCCACCGATCCGCTGTTCGATCATGACCGCACGTGCGAGTTTCTCGAGACGCTGGAGCCCAGAGAGGTGTCCGAAGTTGCGCACTGAAACAGGAGTCGGAATTCGGAAGTCACAATTCAGCATGCGAGGCCTCTACGTGTGCGGGTCGGTGATCGCGATCCTGTTGGCCGGTTGCCGGCAGGACATGCAGGATCAGCCCAAGTTCATTCCGCTGCGGCCCAGCACGTTCTTCGCGGACGGGCGGTCGGCGCGCCCGATTCCCGAGGGCACCGTCGCCCGCGGCCACCTCAACGACGACACGCTGTTCTACACCGGCAAGGGTCCGGACGGAAAGCCGGTCAATGAATTTCCGTTCCCTGTGACGAAGGCGGTGATCCAGCGCGGGCAGCAGCGCTTTAACATCTACTGCACGCCGTGCCACGATCGCACAGGCAACGGCAACGGCATGGTGGTGCAGCGCGGCTACCGGCATCCGCCAACCTATCACAGCGACCGCCTGCGCCAGGTTCCAAACGGATACATTTTCGACGTGATCACTAACGGATTCGGGGCGATGCCCGATTATGCGGCGCAGATTCCGCCGGCGGATCGCTGGGCGATTGTCAGCTACGTTCGCGCGCTGCAACTGAGCCAGCAGGCGTCGATCAACGACGTGCCCTCGGATGCCCGCGGGCAGCTCTCCACCGGGGGCGGGAAATGACCGCGCAAACGGTGGATTTCGCCATTTCTCCGGAGTTGCAGTCGGACCTGCGGCGGTGGCGCACGCGGGCGTTGATGGCCGGCGCGGCCGGCACAGCGCTGTCCGCGATCGGCTTTTTGGTGGATCACGACCAGTTCTACCGGTCGTATCTCTGGTCTTACATTTATGTTCTTGGGCTGACCATTGGGCCGCTGGCCTGGCTGATGCTGCAGTACGTTACCGGGGGCGCCTGGGGACTGGTGGTTCGCCGCCCCTGCGAGGCTGCCACGCGTACATTGCCGCTCACCGCGGTGATGTTTCTGCCTCTCGTGATCGGGATCAACAATCTTTATCCGTGGGCCCACAAGAAGCTAGTCGATGCCGATGCACACATGCATCACGTGGCGCCGTACCTGAACGTCCCGTTCTTCCTGTTACGCGCGGCGATCTACTTCGCCGGCTGGGCGGTGCTTTCGTGGCGGCTCAATCGCTTGTCGGCGATCGAGGACGAACAAGGCCACGACGCGGTGCACGGAAAGCTGTCCAGTGCCGCGGCGCCGGGAATTCTGTTCTGGGGCTTCAGCGTCACCTTCCTGGCGATCGACTGGGTGATGTCCGTGGATCCGCACTGGTTCTCGAGTATGTTCGGGCTCCTGTTCATTGCCAGCCAGGGCCTGACGTCGATGGC
>DATJYJ010000178.1:0-15403 GCA_035578025.1 Verrucomicrobiia bacterium | reverse complement strand
GGGCTGGTTGATATCGACGTAGATGCCCAGGTGGCGCCCGGCGCTGCCCTGGTAGGCCGCCGCCAGAGCGAAATCGCCCGCCCGCCGCTCGACGGAGAAGTTGTAGATGTAGGCCTGAGCGCTACGCAGGTGCGGGTCGAGGGCCTGGAAATTCAGCACGCCCACCACGGGAGTTCCCGGCCCCTGGCTTCCCGCGTTCGACACGAGCGGCACAGATTGATCGAAGGCCAGGGGCCAGGCGAACTTCGCCGGCTGGGTTACGTTGGCGGTCTGCGTGGTTTGCAGGCTCATGGGCGCCGACAGCCCCATCGCGGAGGCGACGTTGTTGAAGAGGTCGTCGTAAGCGATGCGGAAGCCGCCGCGCAGTACGGTGTTGCCGGTGCGATCGGCGGTCCAGGCAAACCCGAACATGGGGGCGAAGTTATTGCGGTCGGCATAGACGCCGGCGGCGGGCAGGCGGACGGCTACGTCGTGATACACGATGGCGGCGGGACCGCGAAGGGACGGGTCGATGTCGAGAACGCGATTGGTGCCCGCGAGCATTGGGCCGATGCCGGGCGCGACGCCGGTGGCGTGGCCCTGGAGCTCCGTCGCCGCCGAGGGGCTTTCGTAGCGCAGGCCGAAAGTGAGGTTCAGGCGGCCGGAGGCGCGGAACTCGTCCTGCCAGTATGCATCCCACGGATAGCGGCGCCAGTACGATCGCGTGCTGCCGGTGCGAATGGTGGCGCTGTTGATCTGGCCGCGCGCGAAATCCGCGAAGTTGGCGAAGTTGACGGAACCGCGGGAGGAGCGGTCGAGGTTGCGGGCAAGGTCTTCGCGGCGAACGTGCGCGCCCCAGCGGAGCGTGTGCCGCGGAGAGCCGAGCAGGCCGATACGGGAGAAATTGTCGAAGACTTCGAAGGTGTTGGAGGTGCGAGCCTGCGGAAAATTGGCGTTGGTTCCGAGCGAGGCGAATCCGCCGCCGATGGCGATGCTGGGCAATCCCGCGTTGCGCGGCACACCGGCGAGCGGCGTGCCGTCCGCCGCGGTGAAGATGGTCCCGGCATCGAAACCGGCATCCTGCACCGCTCGCTGCATGCTGTAACGCGAGTAGCCGAGGCGTACTTCGTTGAGGGCCGAGGCGGAGAAGGTGTGCTGCTCACTCAACATGCCCGAGACTTGCGAAATTGGACCCGTGTTGCCGCCGGAGAGCGGCGTGGGTCCGGGGACGGTGCTGCTGCCCCAGTATTGCGTCCAGCGGCCCGAGATCTGGTCCGCGGCGGAGGCCCGGTGATCGACGCGGACCAGGCCGGTGTTATCGGAATCGAGGTTGCGAACGTTGGCGATGTAATTGAGCGCGCCGGAGGTGTTGGGCAGCGGATAGAACGCCAGCAGCCGCTGCGAAATCGGGTCGGTGACCGTGGCGCGCTGGGCGGCGGTGGGCACCAGGGTGGAGGAAACGGCGGGCGCGACCTGCCGGAAGCCTTCGTAGGAGGCGAAGACGAAGGTACGGTCGCGGCGCACGGGAGCTCCGATACTTGCGCCAAACTGATTGCGGTTCAGGGCGTTCTTCGGTCCCGCCAGTTTGTTGGTGAAGAAGTCCGCCGCAGTCAGGTTAGTATTGCGGAGATATTCGAATGCCGAGCCGTGCAGCGCATTACTCCCCGATTTGGTCAGCACATTCACCTGGGCCCCGGCGCCGCGTCCGAACTCGGGCAGCGGAACGCTGGTCTGCACGGAAAACTCGAGCACGGCCTCGGTGATGCGGAAGAGATTGAGCGGCTGGTTGGTTTGGGTATCGATATTGCTGACGCCATCCAGCAGATAGACGTTGGATTGCGACCGGATGCCGGCGACGCTGAAGCCCGAGCCCTGCGTGCCGGGCGGCGCCGGAACGGTCCCGCCGGCGAGCAGCGCGAGGTCGAGATACTGCCGGGCATTCAGCGGCATGTTAGCCACGGTACGAGTGTCGATGACGGTCTGGGTGGTGGGGCGGGCTGTTTCCAGGACGGCGGGATCGGAATCGACGGTGACGGTTTCGCTGCGTTCGCCCAACACCAGACGGATCTCGGCGCGCGATGTGGTATCCACGTGCACCGGCAATTCGGGAATCAGGGCGCGGCGGAAACCTTCGGCCAGCACTTCGAGCGACCACGCCTCGGGCGCGATGCCGGGGAACTCGAACGCTCCGGAAGCGTCCGACCGGGCGGAGCGACGTTCGCCGCGATCGAGCGCGGTGATGGTGACCTGGGCTCCAGAAACCGCCGCGCCGCTGGGATCGCGCACCACGCCATCGATGCGACCGCCGGGTGCGGCGGAAAGAACGGATGTTATGGCGGAGAACAGCAGGGCGCAGAGCAGCCCGCATAAGTGCGGCATGGTTTAGACACGGTATCACATCCAAGCCCGGCTTTCCGAGTAAGCAAGAAAGCGAAGCCGGATGTACACTGATTCAAATTTGCGCTTACCCCTGCAAGTCAGGAGGTGTTATGCGACCGAATCCGGTTGCCGCCGTGATCCTCGTTTTCATGGGGTTCCAGGTGGTCTTGCGTCTTCAACCACAGGCGCCGGCCCCTGCGCCTCCGCCCCGGACCATCCAATCGCCACCCGCGCGGTCCTTTGCGGTGCTCTTCGGCATCGGAAGCAACAGTGTCCTGACGTGGACCGGAACCGTCTCCGCCACGGGCGCCAATATCTTAGCGACGCAGGGTTGGCGATTCGAGGATCCCGACAAGATCACTAATACAACGTCTACGAGTTTCACTTTCAGCTTTCGGACAAAAGAGTCGCCATCCGCCTCGACCAGCGGCCGGTATTACGAAGAGAACGGCTTTCTTATCACGGCGGCGGACAACAGCTCGCCTGTCAACTTTACTGTCTCTTACTGCGCGTCGCCGCCGTCCTGCACGCAGAACAGCACGTTCACGTTCTCTTCGCAGCAGGCTTCCTTCGAAGGCGCGCTCAGTTTTCAGGGCGGGGCGGCTCTGGTTTACCAGGTGCCTGCAGTCCTGCAACTCACGAGCAGCATGGAAGAAGAGGACTATCCGGCCATGGCGCAGTCCGGCGACGACGTTTACCTGGCATATACCAGGTTCGTTCATGGCAATCGAAACAATGCGCAGCCTCTGAGAATCAGCAGTCCGAAGGACCTGCCGAACCTCGCGGTTCTGGCGCAGGCTGCGGGCGGCGACCAGGTTCTGGTGCTTCACTACTCCAAGTCGAAGCGCGTCTGGACCGGTCCGTTGCAGATCACGTCGCCGGGCGAAGACATCATGCGGACGGCGGTCACGGTCGATGGCCAGGGGCTGGCCTGGGTATTCTATTCGGCCCGGCGGTCGGACAACTCCGACATCTTCGCCCGGTCGATCAGCGCCGCCGGCGCGGTATCCGCCGAAATCCGGATCACCACCGACCCGGTGCGGACCTGTGGCCGGTGGCCGCCACGGACAGCGCCGGCCGCGCGTGGGTCGCGTGGCAAGGGTACCGCGACGGCCGGCTGCAAATCCTCACGTCGGCGGAGCAAGGCCCAACATCGACGGTGCCCGGGTTTACGCCCGAGGCGGTGGTTTCCACATCGCAGCGCAGCAGTTGGGATCCGGCCATCGCGGCCGCTCCCAATGGGGAGGTGGCGATCGGCTGGGACACCTATGACAAGGGCGACTACGATGTGTATCTTCGGCGCGTGCATTTAACGAACGGGGTCACGATGGAAGCTCCCATTCCGGTGGCGACGACGCCGAACTTCGAGGCCCGTGCCTCGATCGTCTACAACTCGGCGAGCGTGCTTTGGATCGCTTACGAGGTTTCGGGGCCCTTGTGGGGAAAGGATTACGGCGCCTACGACTCGAGCGGAACGCCGCTTTACCAGAATCACACCATTCAAGTGCGCTTCGTTGTGGGAAACACGGTCTACGCGCCGTCCGACGACGTTTCGCGGGTCCTGGCGGGACAGGCCAGCGGTCTCATGGTTCCCGTCTGCCCGGGACCTACGCAGACACAAGGCACACCGCCGGCGACGGGATGCGCGACGGTGACGCCTTTGACGCAGCCCAATCCGCAACTGGCGCTGACGCGCGCGGCGAACAGCGGCCTGCCCCGCGTTCAGGGTTTGGCGAACAGCTTTCCCCGGCTGGCAACGGACGGGAGCGCGATCTACCTCGCGTACCGTGTGTTCAACGGGCTGGGAACCTCCACCGGCGCGGCAACGGGGCAGACGGTGGGTTCGATCTGGTCGGAGCAGTTGGTTTATTTCGACATTTCGCGCTGGCATGGCCCGGGCATCTTCGCGGATTCGGATGGCCTGCTGGACAATCGCCCAGCCATGCTCCCGATGGCCGCGGGCCGGATGCTGATCGCGCAGGCCATGGACCATCGCCTCTCGCCGCTGCGCAAGGGAACGCCGAAACGGGACGGCGTCGATTCGGACATTTACGCTCTGGAGCTTCAGGTCCCGGTTTCTCCGCCGGTGACCGGGCTACCGCCGGGATCGCCCGCGCCGGCCTCGCCCGGCGCTCCGACCGCGGAGACCACCGCCGAGTTAGCCGCGGCAGCGGTCCTGAACGACTACCGGACCAACGTCAGCGGACAGACCATGCGGCTGATGCGGGGCGACTTTCACCGCCACACCGAGCTCTCCTTCGATGGCCATGCCGACGGGCGCTGGTGGACACGTGTCGCTACGGGATCGACGCGGCAAAGATGAACTGGTTCTCGTGTTGCGATCACGATAACGGCGGCGCGCGCGAATACTCCTGGTGGCTGGCGCAAAAGTACACCGATGCCTATCTGCTGGGAAACGCGTTTGTGCCGGTGTTCTATTACGAGCGCAGCCTGGGCTATCCGAGGGGCCACCGCAACGTCATGTTCGAGAAGCGGGGGATCCGGCCATTGCCGCGCCTTCCGTTACAGAAGGGCTCGGTCTCGCAGCCAGACACCCAGTGGCTGTACTCGTACCTGAGTTTCTTCGGCAAGACCCCTTACAACAATCGCGGGCGAACCGCGGCCCACACCAGCGCGACCGATCAGGGCACCGACTGGGGCGACAACAACCAGTCGCTGGAGCCCATGGTGGAGATCTATCAGGGCGACCGGCAGAGTTACGAAGCCTGTCCGGATGTTTCGGGCGAGCCATGTAAACTGATGCCTGCCATATGGGTAAGTCCCATCTGGGTCACGTACCAGTGAGCGTCGCATAGCCTGACGAGGCGGAGATTCCACCCGCCGTTTACTTCGGAGACAAGGAATTGAAGGAGTAGGTCCCGTTCCAGGCGAACAGGTACGGATTGGCGGCGGTCGGCACGTAGGTAACGTTGACGCGGGCGGTGAACCCGGCGAGCTGTCCAACGCCGTCCGAGAACGTACACAGGCCGGTGTTTCCGTCGGGATTGAGCGTGCAACGGCCGGCCGCCCAATCGCCGACCCCGACGTACAGGACCACGTTACTGTCCAGCATGCCGGCGAAATTGTTGGCCGGCTGGTCGTAGACGACGAGGGAACCGGCGGCGGGCTTGCCGACCACACCGGGCGGGATTTGGGCAAGGCTGGAGAATGTGATGGTGCAGTAGGGGAAGTTGATGCTGGTAAAGGCGGAGCAATCCTTCACGATGTGGATCGGTCCGCTGCGCGCATCGAACGCCTGTACCGGGTGCACTCTGATGCTCATGAAAAGAGCCAGGGCGGCGACGGACGCCAGCAACACAGCAGGGGCGGCTTTGGTCAAACGTCTTCGTTTCATTGGAAGTTTCCTTTCATGCGGCCATTCATCTGGCGGCGGTGCGAGAAACCTACCGCGTACAGGGCCGGCGCACAAGGACGCGGATGGTGACTTTCCAATGACCGGCGGGTGACCGTTCAATCGATTGGAATCGCTCGCGTTAACGGCGGAGCCGCCGCCGGCCGAGGAGCGCTTTTGGCAGCGGAAGCGGCGAACCCGCAGATATAATGAGCGGCGGTGGTGGATCCGATGGCTTCGCCCGCGCCCGAGACGCTACGATTTTCCGGTTTCGAGGTTGATTCACGGACCAAAGAGCTGCGCCGCCGCGGCAGGCCGGTGAAACTGCCGCCGCAGGCTTTGCGCCTCTTGGAGTTTCTGGCCAGCCACCCCGGACAACTGGTGACGCGTGAGGAGATCCGGCAGGAGATCTGGAGCGGCGATACGTTTGTCGACTTCGAGCACGGCATCAATAAATCGATCAGGCAGATTCGGGATGCCTTGAATGACGATGCCGGCAAGCCAAAGTTCATCGAGACGATCCCCCGCCGCGGCTATCGATTCATCGCCGGGCTGGAGCCCGCGGAGTCTGCGCCCGCGGTTGCCGCTCCGGCGGAAGGGGCTGCTGGCGCCGCGGCGCTGACGACGCCTGTTCCGAGCCCGCCTGTTGCGGAACCTTCGGGTACGCCGGGACGCCGGCTGCTGGCGGGCGGAACTGTCTTGCTGGCGGCGTGCGTCGCGCTGCTGGTTTTCAATGGCGGCGGATGGCGGAGCCGGCTGCTGCCGCGGACGGCATCGAAACCGATCGAATCGCTGGCGGTGCTGCCGCTCGAAAACCTCTCGAACGATCCCGAACAGGATTATTTCGCGGAAGGGCTGACCGACGAGATGATCACCAACCTGGCGAAGATCAGCGCGCTGCGGGTGATTTCCCGAACCTCCGTCATGCGGTACAAGGGGACCAAAGAGCCTATACCCCAAATCGCGCGCGAGCTGAACGTCGATGCTCTGCTGGAGGGCACGGTCACGCGCGACCGCGGCCGGGTTCGAATTACCGCCCAATTGATCGCCGCCGCGCCGGAAAAACATCTTTGGGCGGAGCAGTACGAAGGCGACCTGAGCGAGGTGCTCGCCCTGCAGGACGCGGTGGCGAAGGCGGTGGTGCAAGAGATCCGCGTCAAGTTGACGGCGGGGGAGCGGACGCTGCTGGACACGCCGCGGGCGGTCGATCCGGAGGCGTACGAAGCGTATCTGAGGGGCCGTTATTTGTGGGACATCAGCGGCGAGAGGAACCTGGGCAAGGCTCGGGAGTACTTCGAGCAGGCAATCCGAAAGGATCCCGGGTATGCACGGGCCTGGGCCGGGCTGGCGGATACCTGCGGCAGGCTGGCGAGTTGGGGCGCTCTCCCGCTGAAGGAGATGGCGCCGGTGGCTCGTGCCGCCGCCGAAAAGGCGCTGGGCCTCGACCCGAAGCTGGCGGAAGCCATGGTTGTGCTCGCGGCCATAAAAACCAACTACGAATGGGATTGGGCCGGCGCGGAGCAGTTGTACAAGCGGGCAATCGAGTTGAATCCCAACCAGGGGGAGGCTCATGCGGGATACGCGACGTATCTGGCCGAGGTCGGCCGGACGCGGGAGGCGGTGCGTGAGGCGATGCGCGCCCGCGAGGTCGAGCCGCTTTCGGGCACGCACGGTATCAACGTCGTTTGGAAACTCTACCTGGATCGCCAATATGCCCAGGCGGAGGTTGAAGACCAAAGAGAAAGCCAGCGGGAGCTTCATTACACCGGCGGATACATTATCGCGTCGGTGTATTTGCAGACGGGGAGGCCGCGGGAGGCGATCGCCGCGTTGAAGAAGGCCGCGGATGTTTGGGGCCGCACCGCGCCGGAGCTGACATTTCTGGCTCACGGGCTCGGGGCGACGGGCGCCCGGGCCGAAGCGCAAAAGGTGCTGCGGGAATTGGAGGGACGAAAGTACGTTCCGCCGGAGTGTCTTGCAATCGCGTATGAAGGCCTTGGCGAGCGGGAGCGGGCGCTCGAGTACTTCGAGAAGGCCTACGCGGAACATTCGATGAACGGCTGGTTTCTCCCGGACCCGAGGCTGGATCAAATCCGAAAGGAGCCGCGGTTCCGGGAGATCATGCGAGGCATGGGGCTGCCGGTCAGATAAAGCGCCAGCAGTGACGAATCGCGAGGCTGGCCGTGACCGATGGTAAGCTGATTCCACTGTGAGGCCTTTGGAGAACCCGGGGCAGCCCCGCCGCAAAGGATGCGCCGGCTGCCTGACGCAGTCAGCATTGGCACTCCTGTTCGGCTGTGTGCTGACGTACGTAATATTCGCCCTGCTGGCGCCGTGGAACTTCTATTTCGGCGGGCACTTTCATCTTGTGCCGGGTTGGGCGGGACGAGGCTGGATACACGCCAGAACGGCGGGCGGCGACTACTACCTGTGGCTGCGCTTCACGCCTACGACACCTGGCTATCGCAAGTCTCCGCTCCAGGGGACCGCGTTTCTCTGCAGCCCACGAGGAGAGAGGTTCCGTCTCCACTTCGGCGGGAGCATGCCGCGCAATCACGGCACGGATCTCCGCGGCGTTCCCATCCATCTGTACCTGTACAACTGGCCATTGATGGCCAACTTCGTGGGCGACCGCCGTCCCAGTTTCGATTTGTATGGGACATTCGGAAACTCGGAGCTGGTAATGGACGACCAGGGCAGCCTGGCGCGCGCGTTCCGGCCGGATGGAAAGCTGTACGGACCGCGAGACGGAAGCCGCCCATGGAAGCAGCAGAGCTCGCAAGTCACCTTAGAGGAAGATTCGTCGTGGGCGTTCAGCCCGTCCTGCCCGGCGATGCCGAAATGAAGGCCGGCGGGGCGGGTGCGCCGGCGCCGGGGAACAGTTCGTCCATTGCGGCGATATGAGGCTGGAGGAATGCCGTTCGATCAACTGTCCGATGTCTCACGGCCGCGGCACTGCCGGCAATGATGAATCGCATGTCGCGAATGCCCAGGTAGCCGAACAGATTGCGGAGCCACGCCTCCAGAAGGTACTTGCAGGCGTTTTCGGTGCCGGGACGGTAGGGCGACCCAGTGGCGATGAGAAACGTGACGCGCTTTCCGTCGAGGGGAGCGCTTCGCCCCAGCGGCGTGACAATGTGGTCCACCCAAAGCTTGAAGGCGGCGGACGGGCCGCAGTTGTGCATTGGGATGCCCATCACGTACTCGTCCGCCGCCAACAATTCCCGGACGAGTTCCGCGGAGAGCCGGAGGATCTCGCGCTGTTCAGGGGTACGAGCCTCGTGTGCCGTGAGGTTCGCGGCGATCCAGGCCTCATCGATGACGGGAATTGCGATTTTGGCGAGGTCGCGCTCGATGACCCTACCCCGCGGATTGGCATCTCGCCACCGCCGCACAAATTCCCTGGTGAGCTCACGTGTGATGGAGGCTTCGCCTATCGGGCTGGAATCCACGTGAAGCAATGTGGCCATTGGTGTTCGCCGGGCCATTTGTATCGTTTTTACTCGCATTGCCTGATCTCCTACTCACAAAATTTTTGGATGTCCTCTTCGCTACCTTGACGAACGCCGGAGGAGGAGTGTGACGGCAGCCAGCATCCGGGCCGATCTGGTTGTCACGTCGGGCAGGTCCGATCCGTCAATGTTATGTGGACCCTCATGCAATGGAATCCGGGGAGCGGAACGAATGGCTGGCGCAGCGGTTCGAAGAGAAACGCGATCATCTGCGGGCGATCGCGTACCGGCTGCTCGGATCGGTCAGCGAGGCGGAAGACGCTGTCCAGGAAGCCTGGATACGGCTGAGCCGTTCCGGGAGCAACGACGTTGACAACCTTGGGGGATGGCTAACAACGGTCGTCTCGCGCGTGTGCCTGGATATGTTGCGCGCGAGGGCGTCACGGCGAGAGGAGCCCATCGGCGAGCATGTGCCCGAGCCGGTTGCGAAGCAACAAGCTGGAACGGACCCGGAACAGGAAAGTCTCCTGGCGGATTCTGTCGGCCTGGCGCTGCTCGTCGTCCTCGACAGGCTGACGCCGGCTGAGCGGCTCGCTTTTGTGCTGCATGATATTTTCGCGGTGCCGTTCGAGAAAGTCGCGGCCATTCTGGGACGCTCCGCGGTTTCGGCGAGGCAGCTTGCCAGCCGTGCCCGCCGGCGCGTGCAGGGGAGAATAACCGTTTCACCCGGTCATCTGACCGCACAGAGGCGCGTTGTCGACGCGTTTCTCAGCGCGCTGCGCGCCGGCGATCTCGTCGGCGTCCTGGCGGTGCTGGATCCCGACGTGGTGCGCCGGGCGGACCACGCGGCGGTCGCGCCGGCTGCCGATCGAGAGATTCATGGTGCGGCGCTCGTGGCGAGGGAATCGCTCTCGCATGCCAGGGAAGCGCAGTTCGCACGATCTGCGATGGTGGACGGCTCTGCCGGTATCGTGCTGGCCCCCCGCGGGCAACTCTTTATGGCAATTCGATGCAAAGTCACGGCGGGCAGGATCGTCGAGATGGAAGTGATCGCCGAACCGGACCGTCTCAAACAGCTCAGAGTGTCGGTGCTCGACGATGTATCAGGCGTGGAGCAGCAAGCATCCAAGAAATAAGGGGAGGAGGGCGACGGATATGGCGAGAATCGAGGGAGTCGATCCCAAGCGGACATCCTTCCTTATGCGACAGGTGTTCAAGAAGGTGCGCAAAATGCTTGGACGGGATCTCACCCCGCAGAAGATCCAGGCGCGGGTGCCCCGTCTGTTTTGGTTCAACGTGGCAGGGATGTGGTTTTTGGACCAGAAAGCGGAGGTTGCTCCGCGGCTGCGCGCGCTTGTGACCTTACGTACGGCGGCACGGGTCGGGTGTCCATTTTGAATCGACGCCAATTCTGCCGGGGGCAGAATGTACGGTTTGAGCGACGACGAGGTTGCAGCGATCCGGTCGGGCGATTTTGCGGGCTTTGCGCCGGCGGAGGCTGTCCTGTTGCGCATGGCGGACGCGATGTCGGACACGCCCTCGAACGTCAGCGATGAGCTTTATGGGGAACTGCGCCGGCATTTCTCGGAGGAACAGTTGATGGAACTCACCGCCAGCGCGGCGCTGGAGAACTATCGCGCGCGTTTCAACCGCGTGTTCGACGTGGGCAGCGATGACCTCTACCGGAAAGGAGTGCGTTACAAACCGCACCGTGCCGCGTGAGGCGCTGTAAGGACCGAGAATCGCGGGAATTCACGATGGGCAAAGCAGCGGCCAGAACAGGAATCATGCCGACGGCTGTGGTGGCGGTGGAGCAATCGTTTCCACCGGCGCAGCGGATCATCGATGACAGTTTGGCTGTCCGATTGTTGCCGCCGGGCGCCCGGACATTCGTCCGCTTGCTGCGGCATCGGTGGATGAGGGATTGGATGATCGGCATGATCGAGAAGAGCGATCCCGGCATCTGGGGCGGGCTGTTGTGCCGGAAACCCTATATCGACGAGAAGCTGGTTGCATTCCGGAACGAAATCGGTGCGGTGGTGAATCTGGGCGCG
Source organism: Verrucomicrobiia bacterium (assembly GCA_035578025.1). Lineage (GTDB taxonomy): Bacteria > Acidobacteriota > Terriglobia > Bryobacterales > Bryobacteraceae > Solibacter. Next base: position 4,187 of record DATJYJ010000178.1, on the reverse strand, counting down.
GGATTCGACACGCGGCCCTATCGACTTGCGGCGCTCTCCGGGGTGCCCGTCTGGGAGGTCGATCAAGGCGAAAATATAAAAGCAAAAGAGAAGCGGCTGCGCAAGGCATTCGGGAGCATTCCCGCGAACATCCAGCTCATCGCGTTGGACTTCGATCGTGACGAGCTTGGCTCTGCACTGGCAGGCCGTGGATACTCCATGGACCAACCGACATTTTTCGTTTGGGAAGCAGTAACGCAATATCTTACAGAGCGCGGCGTGAGAGCGACCTTCGATTGGCTGGCGCGAGCCAGAGCGGGCAGCCGCCTTGCCTTCACGTATGTCCGACGAGACTTTTTGAATGGCAAGTCCCTTTACGGCTGGGAAAGCGGATACCGGCGGTTTGTCGCCCGCAAGATCTGGCTGTTTGGGATGCAGCCTGAAGACTGGCCGGGTTTCCTCGAGGATTACGGCTGGCGGATCATCGAGGACGCCGGCTATGACGAACTTGCTGCCAAATACATTGTGCCGACCGGCCGACGGCTAGCCTACACGCTCGTGGAGCGAATGGTGTACGCGGAGAAAGTGTGAAAAGCGCTGCCGCAGGGCGCAGCGCTTTTCGCCAGTGATTGCGGCAGTACTTACCGCCCGCGCGCGATGCAGGTGCCCGATTCCCAGGAGCTGAATTGCTGCCCGTATTCCAAGCACGTCATTCCATGCGGGATCATGTCGGCGAAATCGAACAGTTGGCCGTTCGGCAACTGGAAGCCCATGCTGTGCTCCAGGTCGGCCGTGAAGAAGAACGTGTCCGAGGTCAGGCCGTCCGCGCTCCGGACCACGGAGACATTTCTGGTGAACGTTGCCACCGGGGTGCCCCAGTTCATATTTTTCAGAGTTGCCGGTGTGACCGGGGCCGATGCTGTGGCTTTAGGCCACACGCGCTTCGAAGGATCGGAATGGTAGTAAATGGTACCGGTTCCGGCAGGCGCCAGAACCAGCGTGTAGGGCGGCGCCTGGGATGCGGACGCCGGAGCCGGCTGGAAGGGCGCCACGGCGGGCAGCATCTGAACGGTGAATTCGCTCACCCAGACGAGGTATGCCGTCTCCTTGCTCGGGTTTTTCGGGTCGCTGAACAGCGAATCGGCCGAAAGATTCCCGACCACCGGCAGATACCAGACACAGGTGCCTCCGGAGTAGTCGGCATTCCAGGCCGACCCGCCGGCGAAACTGATAACGGTTGCCGAAGCACTGGCCTGGTCGGCGGCGCACAGTGGAAGTAGAGTACCCACGGCCGCCAGCGCAAGCAGAATGAATGTTGCGATTCTCATATGTCCTCCGTTTTGCTAAATTGATATCTGAAGACCTGAAAAGTCGTTTTCCGGTCTTGCACGAGATCAGTATCGGCGGCTCGACCCGCGCCAGTCTTAACGAAAAGTTGGCGATTCTTTGAAGAATTTCCACCAGGCATCGTCGAGTTTGCCGGGGGCCGCTTCCGGGGCCGCGCCGCCCCCCTTCCCGGAAGCCCACGCTTATGCCTTCGGCCCGTTCCGGTTGTACCCCGAGGAGCGGCTGTTACGCCGCGGCAACCGCCGGCTGCCGCTGCCGCCGAAAGCATTCGAAACGCTGCTGCTGCTGGTGCGCAATCCAGGTCACCTGATGTTGAAGGACGATTTGATGAAGGCGCTGTGGCCCGACACCTTCGTCGAAGAAGTGAATCTGGCAAACAAGATATCGCTTCTGCGAAAAGTCATGGAGGATACGGGACCTGCCCCCGCCTGGATCGAAACGGTTCCGAAGCTCGGTTATCGTTTCCTGCCACCGGTGACGCAGGTGTGGAAGTCGCCGACGCCGCAGGGAGCTCCGGCGACGCCGAGCCAGGCGCCCCGAGACGTCCCCATCCGGTTTATTGCGCTTCCGTTTACGATCCGAAAGGCGGACGAAGCGATCGCTTTCCTGGGACACAGCCTTCCCGAAGCGATCTCATGTTCCCTGGCAGGTTTGCGCGCGCTGATTGTGAGGTCGAGCCGCCTGGCCGATCGACTGGCCGAGACCGACCAGGATCCGCGGCGCATCGCGCAGGAAGCCGAGGTGGACATGCTGCTGGCGGGCAGCATTCTGTCGGACGGCGACATGCTGCGCGTGACCGCCGAGCTGATTCAGGCGCCGACCGGCACCCTGGCGGGTTCTTACGTGTGCCACGCGCAGCGCGACCGGATCTTCGAGATTCAGGACAACCTGGTGCGCCGCATCCTCGACTTTTTGGCTCCGCAGTTGACGGATCACGAGAGCCGGGCGCTATCGCGCGATGTCCCGTCGTCGGCCCGCGCCTACGAATTCTACCTGCGAGGCGCGCACATCGAACGTCAACGGTCGGTGGAAAACCTGTCGCTGGCGCGGGACTTGTACCGGCAATCGCTGGATGAAGATCCGGATTACGCTCCCGCCTGGGCGCGTCTCGGCAGGTGCTACCACTTCCTGGAAAAGTTCGACCCCGAGGGATCAAGTCCGGGCGAGATGACGGAGTGGGCCTTCCGCCGCGCCTTTGCGCTGAACCCCGAACTGCCCATGGCGCACAATCACTATACGCAGATCGAAGCCGATTCCGGCCATGCCGAACGGGCGATGGTCCGCCTGATGGGACAGTCGAAAAATACGCCTAACGATCCCGAATTGTTCAGCGGCCTGGTGCAGGCCACGCGGTATTGCGGGCTGCTGGAAGAGTCCCTGCGCGCGCACCAGCGTGCGCGCAGTCTGGATCCGCGGGCGGTGACCAGCGTCGCACACACGTATTTCCTGGTGGGAGACTATGGACGGACGCTCCAATGGTATCCGCCGGGCGGCCGCTTCTATCTCGATGCCGCCGTACTGGCTGCCACGGGACGGGAAACGGAGGCTGGCGAACTGTTGGCGCAACGCGCGTCGCTGGCGCCGCTGATCGAATCGTTACGCTGCGTGCTGGCCGGCGATCTCGCGGGAACCGTCGCGGCGGTGAGGAGTGCTCTGGTTTCCCAGCGCGTTCAGGAACCGGAAATCAAATTCTATCTGGCGCGGCACCTGGCGCGCGGCGGAGCGGAGCAAGAGGCCCTGGATCTCCTGCGACAGCTCACCACCGAGGGGTTCGTGTGCTCCACGGCCATGAAGCACGACCCGTGGTTGAAGGGGCTGGGCCGTCTGCCGGACTTCGACGGCGTGATGGATTCGGTGTGCCGGTGCGAGGTCAAGGCGCGGCTGGCGTTCCAGGCGGCCGATGGGGAGCGGATTCTCTCGATGGCGGGCAATGCGGGGTAGAATTTCCTGCGAGACTGCCGCGCAGCGGCTATTCGGCGCGCAGGACGGCGGTGGGATCGAGGCTGGTGGCCCGACGAACCGGGACGACCGCTGCGACCGTCGCCGTAACTGCGAGCAGGGCCGCTGCCAGGACGGGGATGGAGGGATCGGCAGGACGCAAGCCGAAGAGGTAGGAGGCGATCACTTTAGCCCCGAATGCGGCGGCGCCCAGTCCAACCGCCAGCCCGCCTGCGAGCACCAGCAGGATCTCGCGGAACACGAGTTGCGCCACGCGATTCCGGGGTGCGCCGAGCGCGATGCGAATGGCGATCTCACGTCTGCGGGAGGCGGCCGCGAAGGCCACCATTCCATACAGGCCCAGTGCGGCCACGGCCAGAGTGACCGCCCCAAAGACGCTGGAGAGCAGGGCCAGCATACGTTCGCGGAGTATCCTCTGCCCTACCCAAGCGGACAAGGGAGCGCTCCTGACCACGTATTGCCGTCCCAACCGGTCGATCTCCTGGCGGACCGCGCGGTCGAGCCCCGCTCCAGCGCCTCGAATGGCAATCGCCATGCCGGCTCTGCCGGCTTCCTGCGGCGTCCACTGTGCCAGGCAGGGGAGGTAAAACGCGGGGGCAGCCGGCTCGCGCGGGGATGTGTACTTGACGTCCGCGACCACGCCCACCACTTGGGCGTCAGTGTCGCGGTGGCCGCTGGTAAGGCGCACGATGCGGCCGGCAGCGCCCTGTGCTCCGAACAGCCGCCGCCGCAACTGCTCATTGATCACGGTTGCACGCTCCTCACGCGGCTGGAAGTCGCGCCCCTCGAACAACGGCGCACCGAGGGTGGCGAAATACCCGGGAAAGACGCAGTGCGGCTCCGCCGCCACTGTCGTTCCGCCCGGCAGGGAGGCCTCGCCCATCTCGCCGTAAATTGCGAAC
>DATJYJ010000177.1:0-4786 GCA_035578025.1 Verrucomicrobiia bacterium | reverse complement strand
CGCGCGCAGGGCGTTGAAGACGTCGGTGACGGTGAGATTGTAGGCGCGGAGCTTATCGGGATCGACGTTGACGTGGATTTCGCGCTGGGCGCCGCCGACGATGGTGATCTGGCCGACGCCCTTGGTATTTTCCAGCTTCTGCTTAATCTGCTTGTCGGCGATCAGGGTGACGTCGCGCAGCGAGCGCGGCGCGCTGACGGCGATGCGGAGGATGGGCTGGGCATCGGGATCAAACTTCTGGACGACGGGCTGCTTGGCGGTCTGGGGCAGGTCGGGGATGAGGACGTTGACCTTGTTCTGGACTTCCTGGGCGGCGACGTCGCCGTTCTTGGAAAGCTCAAACTGGATGATGACCAGCGACTGGCCTTCGCTGGAGGTGGAGCGGATTTCGTCTACCTGGCTTATGGTATTGACTGCGTCTTCCACCTTCTTAGTGATTTCGGTTTCGATCTCTTCGGGCGACGCGCCGGGATTGACGATGCTGACCATTACGGTGGGGATATCGACCTTGGGGAAGAGATCGACACCGAGGCTGAAGTAACAGAACACGCCGACTACGACGAGGGCGAGCACCAGCATGGTGGCGAAGACCGGGCGGCGGACGCAGAGCTGAGCGAGTGCGTGCATGCTAGTGGGCGCTCCGCGCCGGGGTCAGGGGTCGGGGGTCGGGGGTCGGGGATGCAGCGCTTCGCGCCGGGGATTCGGCGCTTCGCGCCGGAAGAACGGGGGCTCCGTCGTAGAGGTCGGTGAGGTTGGTGGTGGCTACGGTTTCGGTGCCGGTGAGGCCGGTGGTGATGCGGATGAGGTCGCCTTCGGGTTCGCCGGTGACGACGACACGGAGACGGGCGGTGTTGTTGGGTTCGATGGTGAAAACCTGGAAGGAGTCGGTGGTTTTGTCGCGGAGGACGGCAGAGCGTGGGATGTAGACGGCGGTCTCGCCGCCGGGAAGGAGGACGCGCGCGGTGGAGAACATGCCGGGGCGCAGCTCGGCCTTGGGATTGTCGAAGCGGGCTTCGAGAATAAAGACGCGCGACGTGGGGTCGATCGAAGGGTTGACGGCGGTGATTTTGCCGGTGAAGTCGCGGTCGGGGTAGGCGGCGACGCGGGCGAGCACGGTCATGCCGACCTGGGCACGGGCGGCGCGCTGCTCGGGGGTCTGGAGCTGGAGCTTCATGGTGCCGATGCGGACCAGGGTGGCGATCTTGTTGGTGAGGGCGACGTACTCGCCGGCGGCGACGAGGCGCGCGGTGATGAAACCCTCAAAGGGCGCGCGGATGGTGGTGTCGGCGAGTCCTTTTTCGGCCTGGGCGAGCTGGGCGCGGAAGCTTTCGAGCGAGGCCTGCGAGCTTTCCACGGCGCGGTAGTTCTGGCGGGCGGTGTTCACCGCGGCTTCGTAGAGGTGGCGCGCGGAATTGGCCTGAGCGTCGGCGGTTTCCTGGGCGGTGCGGGCCTTGTCGGAAGCGCTTTGGGAGACGTCGCCGGTGGCGACCAGGTTCTGGAAGCGCCTGGCGTCGGCGGCGGCGAGTTTGGCCTGCGCCTGGGCGGATTCGTAGATGGCGCGGGCGGAGATGACCTCGGGGACGAGATTGATATCGAACTTGCCTTCGCCCGGCGTATTCATTCCGATGCGCGATTCGCTCTGGTGGAGCGCGGCGACGGCCTGGTCGAGCTGGGCCTTGGCCTGATCGAGCTTGAGCTGGGCGTCGCGATGGTCGAGCTCGCAGATGACCTGGCCCTGGCGGACGAAATCGCCGATGTTGACCGGGGTGGCGATGACGCGTCCGGCGACGAGCGGGGCGATGTCGCTGGATTCATCGGCGAGGAAGGTGCCGGTCTCCTGGAAAGAGGCGGGCACGGTGCGGGTGACGGCCTGCGCGGCGGAGACCTTGAGAGCGTGGGGCGCGACGGGCGCGGCGGCCGCGGCTTCGTTGGACCTGGAGCAGGCAGCGAGGAAGAGTGCAAGGGCGGCGAGAGCGAGGATGGCGTATCGATTCATGCGGTTACCCTGATGCCGTTGACGACGATTTGGACGAGTTCTTCGGAGATTTCTGCGTCGGGTGCGCCGGTATGGAACCCGAACAGCTCGGTCATCTGCGCGTAGTAGGCGGCGGACCCGACGAGGGCAACGATCACGGCGCCGGGGTCTCCGGGGCGGATGGCGCCCTCACTCTGTCGACGCGCAATGTATTGGCAGAGGCGCTCATAGATGGGGAAGGAGCGGCGACGGTGCTGTTCCAGCCCGGCCTCGTGGCCTTCGAGTGCGGCGAAGAGCAGCACACGGTTCATGCGGATGTCGCGGTAGTAGCCCTCGAAGATGGTTTTGACGATAGCGCGGAAAAGGCCGATGTCGTCATTGGCGTCCATGAAGGACTGCCAGGCGGCGACGATGGCATCGACCTCGCCGGATTCATGCTTGTGGTCGAGGACTGCGGAGTATAACGCGTGCTTGTTCGGGAAATGGCGGAAGATGATGGCTTCGGTGACGCCGGCGGCGGCGGCGATTTCCTTGGTGGTGGTGCCGTCGAAGCCTTTGCGGGCGAAGAGGTCGAGGGCGGCTTCGAGGAGCTGGCGGCGGCGGTCGGGGGCGGGGAGCCGGCCGGAATGAGCGTGCATGGGAACATTGTAAGTCAGTACTTACTTACTGTCAATAGGGTTAGGTTGAGGCTGCGCCGGAAGGGGCCGGGGAGCATCGGCGACGGAAGAAGCGCCAGACCGCAACTGATAGAAGTCGTTTTCTTTGGTTTGGTTTAGGAGAAATTCGAGGGATGGTACCGCGGCGAATCCGGTTCGTTTTTGCAGGAGCGTGTTGCGGGCGGGGGCGGGCTTCGCGTGGCGTGAGGCGGCGGCGATCTGGAGCTCGCGGCGAAGGGCGATGGCTTTGCGAAGGTCGGCGACGGAGCGGCGGAACAGGCGGTCGGCGAACTGCTGGCGGCGGAAAATCTTGTCGAGAATCTTGGAGCCTTCACAGTCCTGAATGAAGACGGTGGTGAGGGCGGTGTCGGCGCCGGATCCTTCGGGGAGGGCGGCGACACTGGCGTTGACGAATTCGTGCTCGAGGCGAAGGTAGCGGCGCTTGAGCCACTGGGCAAGGACGACGTCGTCGAGGAGGGCCTGTTCGGTGGGGGTTTGGGGGTGATACTCGTCGGTGAAGGCGCGCGAGATGGCCTGGAGCTCCTCGGGGTCTTCGCCGGGGAGGATGAGGGTTTGGGAGTAAAGCCCGAGCTTGGTGGCGTTTTTGCTGGAGACGGCCTTGCCCTCGGGGGTGCGGGGGCCGGTGGAGTGCTGCGCGTTGGCAACGGCGGCGGTGATTTGAGCCATGGTGGCCATAAAGAAGTACCTCGTAAATGAAGATGGGGCAGGCCGGGAGGACTGCCCTCTGGGGTCAAGGTAGCGCGAGGGGAGGCTGGAGTCTGAAATTGGAATTTGTAAGTGATTGAGGGGGCGGGAAATATAGTGACGGGTCCCCGGTGAATGAAGAAGGTTTCTTAGAGAGATGATATTCTCAACCCATGGTCCGACTCAGCGTCATGTATCCAGCGGCACCGGGTTCCCGCTTCGACTGGGACTATTATCTCGGCCCGCACCTGGAGCTGGCGCGCAATCTGCTTGGTTCGAGAGGCCTGATCCGAACGGAGATCGACCGCGGCGTCGGGGGCCTTCCGCCCGGGACGCCGCCGCCTTATCACGCGGTGGGCCACCTGTTCTTCGATACGATGGGCGAACTGGAGAGTGCCCTGGCGGCAACGGCGGCCGAGTTCATCGCGGACGAGCGTAAGTACACCGACGTTCCCAGCGTGGTGCAGATCAGCGAAGTAGTCGGGTGAGGGCCGGAGCTTGGGAGACGTCAGAGGCGGACGAGCTTCAGACCGGCGATGAGCTGAAAGTGACGTATGTTGGCGGTTCCCACTGCGTACCCGAGTTCCATCGCGCTTGCCCCGATCAGCAGATCCGATAACGGAATTCTGATGCCCTGCGCCTGGCTCTGCTCGTCGATACGGCCCGCGCGGAGAGCGATCGGAACGGTGATGGGCTGCACGGGGACGCCAGTTAGCAGATCATCCAGAAAGCGTTGCCGGCGTTCGCGACGCGCAGGGGTATCGGAACGAGCGATCCCATGAGCGAGTTCGAGCCGGTTATGACGGAGAGCGCGATTTCTTCGTCGCCAGTTTCCAGCACAACAGTCTCTAACAGTTGGCGGGCGTTCTTTCCCTGCCGTTCGGCGGCAACGGTGGCCGTCGAGTCGAGCATCAGTCCCAAGCAGGCGGCTCCAGGGGCTCCCGGTGAGCGGCGATCGCGGCCTCGACATCCTTTGAGAAGTCCGGGGCTATCGTCCCCGGGGACTCCGCGGGCATGCGCGCGATGCAATCCGAGATTCTGCGGCGCACCGGTTCGACGGGTCGAATTACGGCCACAGCCTGGGCGTTTCGTTCGATGATGATCTCAGCTCCGGTCTCGACCTGACGCAGAATGGTTCTTACGTCTTTGGCCAAGTCGCCTTCGCTGATGTGCAGCCGTTCCATAGATAGTGTGATCATAACGTTTCTGCGGTCTCGCGCGGTGCTCGATGGCCCCCGTATTCTCTGGTGGCAAGAAGCTGGGATGGCACTGAAATCCGAGTCGGCCGAGTCAGACCCTGGTTTGAGGCCCGTGTTCGACGCGCACCTTGATATCGGAGTACGCCGTCTCGATGAGCTTGCTCAGCGCCGCGGAGTTGATGGGCGTTCCCGGGCGCAGCTTCACGTGGCGCATGAATTTGCCGGCGCCCTGCAACAGGCGGGCCGGATCG
>DATJYJ010000176.1:0-26961 GCA_035578025.1 Verrucomicrobiia bacterium | reverse complement strand
ATCAGCACTGCACCGCACAGGATCGCAGACAAGGTTTTGGTGAGCGAATCATAGGAGGCGGAAAAAGAGCGCGAGGGTGACATAAGGGCCTCTTTCTCATTTTACGGCTCCGGTTTAAGATAGTTCGATGCGTTGCTCGCTGTGGGTGTTGCCGATGGTGATCCTGTCCCAGGCCAGGCCTGCCGAGCCACCCGTAAAAGAGAGCGTGCTCCGCTTCGATCTCGGCCTCGTGCGCATGGATGCCGTGGCTACCGGGCGCGATGGCCGCCGCGCCGAGGGGTTGGCCGCCGCCGACTTCGAGGTACTTCAGGACGGCAAGCGTCAGAAAATCACGCAGTTTTCGTACACCGGCGGCGGGGACCAGCCGAAACCGGCGCCCCGCATTGCGATCGTCGTGGACGATATCGATCTGTCGCTTGACGACTACACGGCCATCCGCGGTGCGCTTGCACGGTTCGTCGACCAGGAACTACCCCCCGCCACTTCTTTATCCCTGGTTTGCACGTCGCACGGCTCCGGAGCGCTCCGGCGCTTCACCGCAGACCCGCAGTCGATGCATCGGGCGATCGACGATATGTATTGGCGGCCTGCCGGCGGGCTGCGCATCGCGTTTCCCGAAATGTCCCTGCTGCGCGATCTGGGCAACATCGTTGCCGAACTGGGCGCCTTTCCCGGCAGAAAATCGCTGGTCGTCATCGCGCCGCGCGCCAATACGCAGATGACCGACGCGCGCGGCATCGCCGATATGGCCGCCCGCGCGTCGGTCACCATCCACGGCGTCGATGCTCAGACCCGTGCGCGATCCGCGGCCGGCGACACGCTCGGTCTGCTCGCGTCCGCAACCGGCGGCCGGTTCCACAAGAGCCTGAGTGGCGCGCTCGACGCGCTCCGTGAAGCCGCCCTGGATTCCTCTGCATACTACCTGATCGGCTGGAATCCGGGCGCCGATGCCTTCCGCGGCGACCCCAAAAGCGAGACGCAATACCATCGCGTACAGATCCGCGCACGCGACAATTCGCTCCATGTCCGCGCGCGGGATGGCTTCTTCTCGCGCACCGGCGCCGCGATTCCGGGACGACTGCTCCCGGGACCGGACCCGGTGCGGGACGCGCTCGAGTCGACGTTTCATAGCGGCGAAATCGAGGTGCGCCTCACTGCGGACTTCCAGCGGCAGGAAGCCGCGGGATCCTATGTGACTTCGCTCGTGCACATCGCGCCCCAGGGGGTCCGCTTCTCGCCGGACAAGGAAGGATGCTGGAGCGCGCGCGTGGAGATCGCCCGCGCCATCCGCGCAGTCGACCCCGGCATGCCGCTCAACGATCGCGTCAACTCTCAGCCGCTCGACATTCACTCCTGCGGCAAAGAGGCTGAACGCTTGATGGCGGATGGGCTGGTGGCCGCCGTAGAGGACCGCGTTCCTACTCCCGGCGCCTACCAGGTTCGCGTGGCAGTCCGCGGCGCCGCTCCCGAACCCGCATCGTCGGATGGCCACTCCGCCGCAACCAGGCCCATCGGCTCGGCTGCGCAGTTCCTCGTGATACCCGATCTCAAGACGGCGGCACTGGCGCTTTCCGGAATTGCCTTGTGGTCGGGCGAAGCGCCGGCGCCGGCCACGGCTGACCCGGTCTATCGCGCGGCAGAGGGCGCCGATCCCGCAGTCCGGCGCTTTGCCGAAGGCACCCCGATCCACTATTCCGTGCGTGCGCTGGGCGGCGCCCCAGCGCCGGTGTCCGTGCTCCTGCGCATCCTCCGGGAGGGCCATGAAGTCGCGGTTCTGCCCGCCGCGCCGCTCACCGGCAAACTCCCCGCCGCCGGGTTGCCCCGCGGAGAATACGTGCTCGGATTGATCGCCTCCAGCCAGGCGGGCAGGAAGGGCGGGCATGCCGAGCAATGGATCGACTTCCAGATTCGCTAGAATCAGGTAACAACCCTATGTCGCTCGCGGCCGGAACCCGGCTGGGCCCATACGAGATCCTCTTGCCCATTGGCAAGGGTGGGATGGGTCACGTCTACAAAGCGCGCGACACTCGCCTGAACCGGATCGTCGCCATCAAGGTCTCCACCGCCCAGTACACGCAGCGCGCCGAGCGCGAGGCCCGCGCGGTGGCATCGCTCAATCATCCACACGTTTGCCAGTTGTACGATGTCGGGCCCAACTACCTGGTGATGGAGTTCGTCGAGGGCGAGCGCCTGCACGGTCCGCTCCCCCCGCACCAGGCGTTCGAGTACGCCTGCCAGATTCTGGACGCGCTCGACGCCGCCCACAAGAACGGTATCGTTCATCGCGATCTCAAGCCTTCCAATATCCTGGTGACCAGGTCCGGCGTGAAGCTGCTGGATTTCGGCCTGGCCAAACTCCTGCCCCACTCCGCCGCCGTGGACGACGCCACCCTGACCCAGGGTCTCACCGGCCAGGGCCAGATTCTCGGCTCGCTGCACTACATGTCGCCCGAACAACTCCAGGGCGCCGAAGCCGACCCGCGCTCCGATCTCTTCTCCTTCGGCCTGGTGTTTTACGAAATGCTCACCGGCAAGCGCGCCTACGAAGGCTCCAGCGCCAGCCTCATCGCCGACATCATTTACAAAGATCCTCCCGGACTCTCCGGGTTGAACAAGATCGCGCCGCCGTTCGAAACCATCCTCAAAACCTGCGTCGCCAAAGATCCCAACGACCGCTGGCAGTCCGCGCGCGAGCTCAAACAGGTGCTGGAGTGGGCCATCGCCTCCACCGCCGCTCCCCCGCCTCCAGCGCTCCCGCCGCGCCGCCGATGGATCCTTCCCGTCCTGGCTGCGATCCTGACCGCCGGCGCTCTGGGCGTTTGGCTGGGACGAACGCCGCGCCCGCCGATCCAGGCCGTCCACTATCTCACTTACTCCGGCCGCGATGCCTCACCGAGCGCATCGCCCGACGGGCGCTCCATCGCCTTCGCCTCCACCCGCGACGGCATCTCGCGCATCTGGCTCAAGGAGCTTGCCCGCGGAACCGAAGTGCCGCTCACCGCGGGCCCGGACAGCCTCCCGCGATTCTCGCCCGATGGCGCCATGATACTCTTCACGCGGTACGAAGCCGGCCACGGATCGCTCTACCGCGTGCCGGCGGTCGGCGGCGCAGCGCGGAGAGTCGTGGAGGATGCGCTCTCCGGCGATTGGTCGCCGGACGGGCGAAAAATCGTGTTTCTCCGGCAGAAGACGGTGAACGGGACGAGCAGCACCATGATCGGCAAGGCCGACGCCGATGGCGGAGCAGAGCAGATCATCCTCGATTCGACCACGAACTTCCTGCTTCATGACACGCCCAACTGGTCTCCCGAAGTGCACGTGTATCTTCGATGGTCGCCCGACGGGCGGACCATCGCCGTCACGCAAGGCGGCCTGGCTTCGGCGACTCCCTCGTCGATCCTCCTGCTCGGAGCCGACGGCTCCAACCCTCACACGGTGGCCCCGGCGCGCGGCGGATATTATCTGTCCGCGCCGGCATGGCTGGGCAAGCCGGACGAGGTCATGTACGCACAGACGCAGACCATCGGGCCGGTTGCCGGCGGCACGCGCGGCATCCGCCACAACCTTCGCACCGGCGAGATCCATCCCGTCTTCGCCGGCACCGACATCACCCTGGTCGTCGACGTCCTCGGCAACGGCCGCGTGGTGTTCGATTCCATGCGGCCCAGCCAGAATGTGCGCGAGGTGGAGCTCCACGGCAAAGCCGGCGCCATGACGGAGCGCGCGCTCACCCGCGGCAACAGCCACGACCGCCAGCCCACCTATTCGCCCACGGGCGACGCGGTGATGTTCTCTTCCAACCGGAGCGGCAATCTCGACCTCTGGGAAGTCTCCACCCATACAGGCGAGGTCCGGCACATCACCGACGACCCCTCGAACGATTGGGATCCGGCGTATTCCCCCGATGGCAAGTCCATCGCCTGGAGCTCCAATCGCGGCGGTCACCAGGAGATCTGGATGGCCCGCGCCGATGGCGGCAGTCCCCGCCAGGTCTCCAACGATGGGCAGGACGCCGAGAATCCCGTGTTTCTCCACGACGGCCGCAGCATTCTGTACGTCTCGTGGAATTCCGCCAAGTTCGGCGTGTGGAAGATCCGCACCGACGGCACCGATGCCAGACTGTTCATCTCCGGCTCGACCTACGTCGAGGTTTCTCCCGATGGGCAGTATCTCGCCAGCCTCTTCCGCACCGGCGCCATCCGCGTGTTTCGCGCGAGCGACGGCTCCGACGCCGGTTTCGAGATCCGGCACGGCGGCCGCCTGCGCTGGATGCCCGACGGCCGCGGGATTGCTTTCATCGACATGAACGAAAAGGGAGTCCCCGGCATCTTCGTCCAGGATTTCGTGCCGGGCAAGGAGACTTCCCAAACCCGCCGCCCCCTCGGCGGCTTCGACCCCGATCGCATCACCGAAACGTTCGGCATATCGCCCAACGGAGCGCGCCTGGCAATCTCGGCGAAAGAGGATCTCACCAATCTCATCGTGGCCAACGACATCGAAGGCATCAGTCCGCCGAAGCGGGGACGGTGAACAGAAGCGGGAGGAGTTTCAGGCCCCCTCTTTCCATTCTTCAGCCAGACGTACCAGGGTTCGAACCGGCAGGCCGGTCGGTCCCTTGGCCATATAGGGCTTGGAATCGTCCAGCCAGGCGGTGCCGGCGATATCCAGGTGCACCCAGGGCGTGTCTTCGGAAAACTCCTTGAGGAACATGGCTGCCGTCACGGCTCCGCCCCAGCGGCCGCCCACGTTGGCCACGTCGGCGAAGGCGCTCTTGAGGTAGTCTTTGTAGTCTTCGTCGAGCGGCATGGGCCACATGCGCTCGCCTTCGGCCCTGGACGCGGCCAGCACGCGGTCTCGCATCGCATCGTCATTGGCAAAGAGCCCGACGTGGAGATGTCCCAGCGCGACCACGATCGCCCCGGTGAGCGTGGCTGCATCCACCAGGTGCGTGCATCCCTGGCGGCGCGCGTAGGTGATCGCATCCGCCAGAATCAGCCGCCCTTCGGCATCGGTATTGATCACTTCGATGGTCTTGCCGCTCATCGCGGTGACGATGTCGCCGGGCCGCTGGGCGCGGCTCCCGGGCATGTTCTCCACGCACGGAACGAAGGCGGTCACGGTAGCCGGCGGCTTGAGCCGGGCGATGGCGCGCATGGCGCCGATCATGGCGGCTCCGCCCGCCATGTCGTACTTCATTTTCTCCATGCCATCGGCGGGCTTGATAGAGATGCCGCCGGTGTCGAAGGTCACGCCCTTGCCGACCAGGCCGAGGTGCGAGGCACCGGCGGGCGCGGAAGGCCGATAGCGCAGCACGATCAGGCACGGGGGCTCGGCGCTCCCCTGAGCCACTCCCAACAGGGAACCCATCCCCAGGGCTTGCATCGCGGCCTGGTTCAACACTTCGCACTCGAGCCCGGTCTGTGCCGCCACCTCTTTCGCGGCCGCCGCCATTCCGCCTGGCGAGAGACGGTTCGCCGGTTCGTTCACCAGTCCACGGGCGAAATTCTGCGATTCCGCCAGCACGCGCCCGCGCTCGGCCGCCTCCGCCATACCCGCCGCGGCGCCGGCCACGGCAAAGGAGTCTATGCTCTTCTTATCGTTTCCAGTCTTATAACGGTCGGGTTCGAAATCGCCGAGGATCGCGCCTTCCACCGCGGCGGCGGTGTACTCGGCGCCTTCGAAGGCGGGTCCCGCGGCCAACGTGATCCTCTTCAGGCCCTTGGGTTTGAGGAATCGCACCGCCGCGCCGGCCAGGCGCCGCATGCCCACCGGGTCGAAACTCTCGCGCTTTCCGGCCCCGGCCAGCGCCACCCGCGCGGCACGGCTCCCCTGGGGACGGTGCAGTAACGTGATTTCGAGCGCTTTTCCGGTGATCTCGCCGGCCGAAAACAGTTCATCGGCTCCGAAACGCGGATCGGGGATTCCCTCGAAGACCGGCACGATCAGCGCGTCTGTCTCGATCTGTTCAACAGCTTTGGGTTCGATTTGAATGTGCATCAGTCTGATCGTAATCTGCATCAATCGCACAACGAAAGGGCGCCGCGGTGAAAAAATTCCAATTTCTGGAGCCAGCGGGGAACAATTTCTCCGGCCGAGCGTCTTTGAGCTATGTAGTTGGTTTTACAAGCCGGTTCCCCGACTTCTGTGGTATACTGCCGGTGATAGTTCTGGGCGCAGCTTTTCCAAAAGCTGTAACTACTTGACGACCGTTATCGTCCAATAGATGTGGACAGCGGTTCTCCGTAGAGGGAGGGCTGGTGCATCAAAATGGCTGACCTGTCGCAACCCAACACCCCGTTTGCAAATACACCCGACGACCACTTGGCCCGCCTGTTGGTCGACGACGTTGAGGCCCCGTGGTATAAGTCCTTTGTTCAGAACATTAAGGACGCCATCAATCCGCCCAAGCTCCCCCCGCTGCAAGTCACCTCGAAACCGGTACCGGTCAAGGACATCTGGGGTCTGTACGGACGCAAAAAGAAGTCGTGGCTCATGTCCACCGGCTTCCAGGTCACCGCAGTTGCGCTTGTGTTGGCTCTCACCGCAGTCAAGCCAGTTCAGGAGAAAATGAAGGAAGCGGTTTCGCTGGTCATGCCGGTGGATCTGGCTCCTCCCGATCTTCCCGTAAAGAAGCAGGTGATGCAGGGCGGCGGCGGCGGCGGCGATCGCTCCCCACTCCC
The DNA here is from genome assembly GCA_035578025.1 of Verrucomicrobiia bacterium. Lineage (GTDB taxonomy): Bacteria > Acidobacteriota > Terriglobia > Bryobacterales > Bryobacteraceae > Solibacter. The sequence continues at coordinate 20,281 of DATJYJ010000176.1, read as the reverse complement.
GGCTGCCAAGGGCCGGCTGCCCAAGTTCGCTCTCAAGCAGTTCACTCCGCCGATGCAGGTGGTCCAGAACATGAATCCCAAGCTGTCCATGGACCCGACCCTGATCGGACCGCCCGATCTTAAGCTGCCGAACGTCAACATGGATCAGTACGGCGACCCGTTGGCCAAAATCGGTCCTCCATCCAACGGCCCGGGTTCCGGCGGCGGCATCGGCTCCGGCAGCGGCGGCGGTATCGGATCCGGTAAAGGCGGCGGTTTCGGACCCGGGGAAGGCGGCGGTGTCGGCGGCGGCGTCTACCGCGTAGGCGGCGGCGTGACGGCTCCGACCCTGCTCTCCAAGGTCGAGCCCGAGTACTCTGAAGAGGCCCGCAAGGCCAAGTACCAGGGGACGGTGACCCTCTACATCCAGGTGGACCCGACCGGCAAGGCGATCAACATGCGCGTGCTGCACAGCCTCGGATTAGGCTTGGACGAAAAGGCCATGGAAGCCGTGAAGAAGTGGCGCTTCAGGCCAGGCACCAAGGACGGCAAGCCGGTTACGGTCGAAGCCCAGATCGAAGTCAATTTCCGATTGCTGTAGCTTTCAGCTAATAGCCATCAGCTTTCAGCACCCACGCGCATTCGGCGCACGGGCAGATGCGCCGCAAGTGTTCCCACGAGTAGATGCCTGAGTTGTGGCCGTCGCTCCAGTTGATGCGGATGGCGTAGTTGCCCGTAGGCTCCACTCCCAACATCTTCAGCGCGGGCTTGTACATTTGAAATGGATTGCCGGTCTCAGGCTGCCGCGGCGGGGTTCCGTGCGCTCCCGTGCAGCTCGCGCACGGGCACTTGTCGCGCAGGTAGCTCAGCCCGTATTCGCTATGGTGCCCATCCTTCCAATCGATCTTGATGCCCTTGGACTTGGAAATGGCAATGTGTTCCGGATCGGTAGAAAAAGACATGTTCAGTTAAAAAGCCGCTCTACGTCGCGCACGCCCGAGATACGCCGCATCGCGCCCACCAGCTTTTCGAGCTGCTTCTTGTCGCGCACGTCGACGGTGATGTCCACGACTCCGCCATCGTGATCGGTGGCGCCCTTCGCCTCGAGGCTGCGGATATTCGTGTTCTCGTCGGAGAGCACGCTGGTCAACTGATTCAGCATTCCCGGACGGTCGTCGGTGTGGATCACGAGGCGCACCGGGAAAGAGTCCTCGGCAGCGCGCGCCCACTCGACCTCGATCTTGCGTTCGACGTCGTACATCAGGCTCTGCACGTTGGGACACATGCGCGAGTGGACCGCGACGCCCTTGCCGCGCGTTACGTATCCCACGATGGCCTCGCCGCGGATGGGGTTGCAGCACTTGGCGCGGTAGACCATGAGGTCGTCGATGCCGCGAACCTTGATGATGCCCTCGCCTTCCGCGAGCCGGCCCGGCGCCGGCGCGGGAGCAGATGCATCCGCCGGCGGCGCGGGCTTGACAGGCTCGGGTTCGTCTTTGACGATGCCCGGCGCCAGCTTGCTGAGCACCTGGCGCGCGGAATACTTGCCGTACCCGAGGGCCGCGTGCAGGTCCTCCATCTTGCTGAGCCCGTATTCGGCGGAGACTCGCTCCATGTCCGCCCGGGTGATCTTGCTGAGCTGTACGCCCAGACGCCGCGCTTCCTTGTCCAGGTACTTTTGCCCGATTTCGATGGCCTTGACGCGCTCGCTGGCGTTGATGACGTGCTTGATTTTGTTGCGCGCGCGCGAGGTCTTGACGAACGCCAGCCAGTCTTTGCTCGGTTCGTGGCCGGGCTGGGTCATGATCTCGACGATGTCGCCGTTGCGCAGGGCCGAGCGCAGCGGCACGATCCGGCTGTTCACCTTGGCGCCGACGCAGGTATTGCCGACGTCCGAGTGGATGGCATACGCGAAATCGATGGGCGTGGCGTCGCGCGGCAGCACGATCACTTTGCCGCGCGGCGTGAAGGTGTAGACCTCTTCGGGGTACAGGTCCACTTTGAGCGTGGACATGAACTCGCCGGGATCCTGCATGTCGCGCTGCCACTCCACCAGGTGGCGCAGCCACGCGATGCGCTGGTCATCGGCGGCCGGACCCTTACGGCCCTCCTTGTATTTCCAATGCGCGGCGATGCCCTCTTCGGCGATGCGATGCATCTCTTCGGTGCGGATCTGAACTTCGAAGGTCTGGCCGTGGGGACCGACGACGCTGGTGTGCAGCGACTGGTAGAGATTGGGCCGCGGGATGGCGATGAAGTCCTTGATGCGCCCGGGAATCGGCCGCCACCTGTTGTGGATCACGCCCAGCGCGGCGTAGCAGTTCTTGACCGAGTCGGTGATGATGCGCAGGGCCATCAGGTCATAGACCTGGTCGATGGCGATTTTCTGCCGGCGCAGCTTCTGGAACACCGAGTAGGGACGCTTGACACGGCCATCGATGCGCGCCGGGATACCCTCGCGCCGCAGTTCGGCTTCCACGGTCTGGCGAATCTCGTGGAGGAACTCCTCGTTGGAGTGGCGCCGCGACTCGATGGCGCCCATGATCTCCTGCCAGGCGTCGGGCTCGAGGTGCTGGAAGGCGAGGTCTTCCAGTTCTCCGCGCACCTTGCCCATGCCGAGCCGGTGCGCGATGGGCGCATAGATTTCGATGGTCTCGCGCGCGATCCGCTCCCGGCGCTCCAGGCTCAGGTAGCCGAGCGTGCGCATATTGTGGATGCGGTCGGCCAGCTTGACCAGGATGACGCGGATGTCCTCGACCATGGCCAGGAGCATCTTGCGGACGCTCTCCGCCTGCCGGTCCTCGGCGGAGAAGACGTCGAGTTTGGTCAGCTTGGTGACGCCATCGACGCAGCGCGCGACTTCCGGGCCGAACTCCTTGCGGACTTGTTCGACCGTGACGCTGGTGTCTTCCACGACGTCGTGCAGGAGGCCGGTCTGCATGGCGACGGTATCCATGCGCATGTCGGCGAGGATGTGGGCCACCATGACGGGATGGGCCATATAGGGCTCGCCGGAATCCCGGGTCTGGCCTTCGTGGCACTTGGCGGCGAAGCGGTAGGCCTTTTCGAGCACACCGAGGTCATCGTTGGGGCGGTATTCCCGCACCTTGGCCTCAAGCTCGCGATAGAGTTGCTCGACCGGGTCGGCCGAGACGCTGGTGGACTCGGAGGGCACCTGTTTAGATTGTAACTAACGCGCGCCTGCGGCGCGTGGGCAGGCCGGAGGCCTACCCTACAAGAACAAAGAGCCGTCCCTCCCGGGACGGCTCTCAAAAACTAAGCGGCGAGGCCCGTTACTTCTGGTCGGCGACGATCCCGCCGCCGGACTTGTTCTTCTTTTCGGCGAGCTTCTTCTTGGTGTCGAGGGCCTTGTCCACCCAGCCGTCGGCGACCTTGAGCTGCTTTTCGTAGTCTTCCTTGGAGTCCGCCAAGTCGGCACGCTCGCGGATGAGAAGGTTCTCATACGCCATGGCGTCGGCATACTCGGGGTTGATCTGCAGGCATTTGTCGAGCGCCTGCAGACCGCCGTCGATGACCGGGGCCCACTTGGCCTTGAGCTCTTCTTTCACCTTCTTGTCCTTGATCGGACCGGGGTCTTCCTGCTTCATGCCGAGGTTGGCGCGGGCGGTGCCGTAGGCCGGATACCACTTGGACCAGGCGATGAATCCCTGGCTGTAGTAGGCATCGGCGTTATTCGGATCGACGGCCGTCACCTTGTCGAACCACTGCTGGGCCTCGTCCCACTTCTTCTGGTTGAGCATGAGGCTGGCGATGGATTGCAGCGCCAGGGTGTTCTTCGGCTCCTGCTCGAGCACCTTCTTGAAGTTGTCCAACGCGGCCTGGGCCATCATATTGTTCTCGGGCGAATCCGCGCCGGGGATATACTGCTGCATGTAGGCGGTAGCCAGATAGAGCCGGGCTGCGGCGAAGCCCGGATCGAGCTCGCACGCGGTCTTGAAGCGCTCGACGGCCTCCGGATACTGGGCGTTGGTGAACGCCTGCACGCCCTTGTTGAGCTGATCGCGAGCCCGGAGCTGGTTGCAACTCGTGGCCAGAACCGCCAGCGCGGCCACGGCCAGGATCAACATCGCTTTGCGCATAGCTATTGCCCAGCCTCCACTTTCGCAGTCATCAGCCCCACCTTATCGATGCCCGCGCCGTGCGCGATATCGATGGCTTTGGCCACCCACTGGTATTCCAGGTTGGGATCGCCTTTGACGAACACGACGCGCTCCGCGCGCGTCTTGAAGATCTCCGCCAACCGCGGTCCCAGCTTGGCTTCGTCGGTATCTTCGCTGTTGATCATCATGTGATGATTGGCGTCGATCACGATGACTACCGTGCGCTGGTCGCTCTGGTTTGCCTTCTGATTAGGCGGCGGCGGCTGCGGCACCAGCGCCTCGAGCCCCTTCGGCGTAAGCGGCGTGATCACCATGAAAATGATGATCAGCACCAGCAGAACGTCGATCATGGGGGTCATGTTGATGTCTGCTTTCGGACCACCACCGGGCCCGCCGACTGACATTCCCATAAGATTGCTCCTTTATGAAACTCTCAAACCGCTACTGGGCAGGCGCTACCGGCTGTGGCTGGGCGCCCTTCTCCTGAATCTGTTCGGTCAGCAGACCCAACTGGTCGACGCCGGCCGCGCGCAGGTTATCGACTACGTCGACCACGCGCTCGTACTTGGCGCGCGAATCCGCCCGGACAAAGACCGTCTTGTCGAGGCGATTGGTGAGCAGGTCCTTCACCTTGGGCGGCAGATCCTCGGGCGGCGTCTGCGTGGTGCCGAGGTACGTCTTGCCGTCGCGCGTAATGGCGCAGACGATGGCATCGCTCTTGTCGGCCGCCTGCATGGCGATCGGATTCCTGGTCTTGACCATGTCCACGCTGATGCCCTTGGACAGCATGGGCGTGATGACCATGAAGATGATCAGCATGACCAGCATCACGTCGACCATCGGCGTGACGTTGATATCGGCGACCGGCGGCGGCGCTTTGTGCTTCTTAATCTCTTCTACGTTGACAGGCATTTCTCTCTCCCCGGACTTCCGTAGTCAAGGGAGCCTCGCGAGAGGCTCCCTCCAAAATCAACTCGCGGAGCCCTTAACCTACTTCCGCACGCCGCGCTGCGAGCGCTTCAGGAAGTAGTCGATCAATTCGGAACTGGAGTTGCCCATCTCCACGTCAAACGCTTCAATTTTATTCGTGAAGTAGTTGAACATCCAGACCGCGGGAATGGCCACGAACAGACCGATAGCGGTGGTCACCAGCGCTTCCGAAATACCGCCGGCGACGGCGCCCAGACCGGTCGACTTCTCGTTCGAAATTCCCTTGAACGCGTTGATGATGCCGACCACCGTTCCGAACAGTCCCACGAAGGGGGCGGTGGAACCGATGGTCGCCAGGCCGCTGACACCGCGCTTCAGTTCGGCGTGCACGATGGCTTCGGCGCGTTCCAGAGCGCGCTTGGAGGCTTCGATCTCTTCGCCGGGAATCTCCGAGCTGATCTGATGAGCCTGGAACTCCTGCAGACCGGCCACCACGACCTTGGCCAGGTGGGACTTCTTGTACCGGTCGGCGATTTTCACCGCTTCGTCCAGTTTGCCTTCGCGCAGAGCGCCAGCCACGGCGGGGGCGAACTGCCGCGACTGCTTGCGTGCGGCGCTATAAGCCATGAGGCGGTCGATCATCACGCCGATGGAATACGCGGACATGATGAAGAGACCGACCACAACGGCCTTGGCCAAGGGACCCATCTGCTTCCAAAGGGACGCCGGATCCCAGCTTACGGTGCTGCCTTCCTGTAGAAGCCACAGCGACCAGACTTGCAATTGCAAAAGCATAGGTTTTTTCTCTCCTGCGAGTTGATTTGTACTACTGCCCGACCCGAAACCGCGCAGGCCGGAGGACCTGCGCAGCTCCTGTCGCGCTACTGGCTCAACGTAAAGTTCACGTCGATTTGAGTCTGCACTTCGACCGGCTCTCCGTTGAGGAGCGTCGGCTGGTACACCCACTGTTTCACCGCTTCGAGAGCGGCCGGAATCAGCAGCGGATGGCCGCTGATCACCTTGAGATCCTGAATCGTGCCGTTAGCCGAGATGACGGCGGCCAGGTGCACAACGCCCGAGATGCGGGCCTGCTTGGCCAGCGGCGGATACACCGGCTTCGGCTGCCGGATCAACTTCGCCTGCTGCACGTTGCCGCCGATGGTGATCCGCTTCGGGGCCGCGGGCTTCTCTTCTTTCTTCGGCGGCGGCGGCGGAGGCGGAGCCGCGGACGGGACAGAGCCGATGATGCCGCCGAGCACGCCGCCCGGGGTCCCGCCGGCCACACCGCCGGGGACGCCGCCGACGACTCCACCCGCTCCGGAAGCGGCAGGCGGAAGCTCTTCTTCCTTAATCTGGGCGATCTCCTTCGGCACGCTCTTGGGGGCCATCAATTTGCCGGCGTCAAACTGCCGCGGGATCACCTTCACGATCTTGACAGGGGCCGGAGCGGCAGGAGGAGGCGGAGGAGGCGGGGGAGGAGGAGGGGCAATCAGCATCGTCTGCAGCGTGGTCTTCGGCAGAACGTCGAAGTAAATCATCGGCAGAATCACCGCGACGGTCAGCAGGACAATCTGTCCGATGAAGGCGACCATCACGGTCCAGGTCTTCTTCGTCTTGCCCTCGACGAAGGTTTGCGCAAACATTTCAGCCATATGAACTCCCTTTCCTTTTGACCCCGATCCGGTCCCGGAAGTGCCCGAATCGGAGCCGATTTCTTACTTGGCAGCCTTCGCCGGGGTCTTGGGCGCAGAAGCCTCTCCCCGGCGAACCGTTGTGCCAGCCGCCGCAGCTTTCGGCCGCTTGTCCGTATAGTTATGCCAGAACAGCACGATCGGGCTGGCGACAAATACCGACGAATAGGTGCCCACGATAATCCCACACACCAGGGCGAACGAAAAGCCATGCAAAACCGGACCGCCCCAAATGAACAGAGCAATCACAGTAAGGAATGTCAGGCCGGACGTCATGATGGTCCGGCTCAAAGTCTGGTTGACCGCCCGGTTCATCACCACTTCCAGCGGTTCCCGCCGGGAGAACTTCAGATTCTCCCGAATCCTGTCGAAAATCACAATGGTGTCGTTCATCGAGTAGCCGACCAGGGTGAGGAGGGCGGCGATGACCGTCATCGAAATCTCTTCATGGAAGATCGAGAACAGGCCGATGGTGATCAGCGTATCGTGGAAGCAGGCGATCACCGCACCGAGCCCGTAGATCCACTCGAAGCGGAAGGCAATGTATACCAGCATTCCGCCCAGCGCATACAGCGTCGCGTACACGGCTTTGTTGCGCAACTCGGCACCAACCTTCGGACCGACCATCTGTGTCTGCAGCACGTGGTACGGGGCCAGATAACACTCCTGTTGAAGAGTGTTAATAATAGCAGAGTTTACGCCCGGAACCGACGAAAGTTGGTTGAAATCCGTAATAATGCCGGAGCGTGGTGGGGTGTCGCGGAAGCCCAGGATGTCTTTGGTGAGCTTTTGTAGCTGCGGCTCGCTCATCGGGACGTTGGCGCGGGCCAGCGCGTCGCGCAACCGCCCTGCAAGAGCATCCTCGCCGGTATTGCTGAAATCCAGCTTGCCGCTGCCCGGCTGGGCGAAAGTGGCGGCCAGTACTTCTTCCATGGCCTGCCGATTCACGTTGAGCTGCTTCTCTTCCACCAGCTCGGTACCGATCTCGACCTCATTCTTGGCTTGCGGATCGCGGAAGTCCTGAACGGAAACGTCGCCCTTGATCTTGCCTGACTTGGAGAACGCCCCGCGGATCTTATCCAACGGAGGCGGATAGGCGAACTTGACGGTCATCAAGGCGCCGCCTTTGAAATCGATGCCCATCCGCAGGCCGCCCTGTATAGCAATACTGGCAAACCCGGCCACTGAAAGCACCAGCGAGGCAATAATGAAGGGCCACTTCTTACCGAGAAAATCGTAGTTCGTGTTCTTGAATAATTGCATCGAACGTTGCCGTGCCGGTGTGATCCTAAGACCTTTGGACACCGGCCCTTAAATTTTGTTCCCGAACCGCAGAAAAAAGGTTCGGAAAGTCAGATACTCAGCTCCTGCAACTGGCGTGTATGCGAGAGTTCGTAATCGAAGATGGTCTTCGATACGAATACCGCAGTGAAAACATTGGCGATCAGGCCAATCACCAGGGTGACGGCGAAGCCGCGAACCGGGCCTTCGCCGAACAGGAACAGGAAGGCGCACGAAACCACCGTGGTTACGTGGGTGTCCACAATCGTCCACCAGGCCTTGCTGAAACCGGTATCCACGGCTGCGATCACGCTCTTGCCCGTGCGCAGTTCCTCGCGGATACGCTCGAAAATCAGTACGTTGGAGTCCACCGCCATGCCGATGGTCAGGATGATGCCGGCGATGCCGGGCAGGGTCAGCACCGCGTGGAAATAACTGACCGCGGCCAGCAGGATCACGGTATTCAGCGCCAGGGCCAACACCGCATTCACGCCCGAGCGCTTGTAGTAGACCAGCATCACCACGATGACCGCGACCAGACCCGCGATGCCGGCAATGATGCCCTGGTGGATCGAGTCGGCGCCAAGCGACGGTCCGATCGATCGCTCTTCTAGGTACTGTACTCCTGCCGGCAGGGAGCCCGAACGAAGATAGCGCGAGAGATCGACTGCCTCGTCCTCGCTGCCCAGGCCTGTGATGCGGCCGGAGTCTTCGATCTTGCTCTGAATGGTTGCGACGCTGACAATCTGGTTGTCCAGTACCACCGCCAGCCGGTTGCCGATGTTTGCCTCGGTGTAACGTCCGAAGCGCCGCCCGCCTTCCTGGGAGAGGTTGAAATTGGTTTCCCACTTGCGGAACTCGTCCTGGCCAGGGCGCGCGTTGCGCATCTCGCGGCCGGTGATGACCGGCGTCTTGCCGATCAGGTACCACTGCTCGCCCTCACCCGTTCCGCGCGGCTTCGACTTCACCAGGCGGGTGCCTAGCGGCAGGATGCCGCCCTTCTGCGCCAAAGCTCCTTCGCGGCTCGGGAACGGACCTTCTTTGACGTCGCAGATTTCCAGCACCGCGGCGGTGCCGATCAGTTCTTTGGCGCGGGCCGGATCGTCGACGCCCGGCAACTGCACCAGCACTTCGTATTTACTGCCGGCCTGGCCGTACTGCTGCACGCTCTTCTCGGCAAGTCCGAGCTGGTCGATGCGGTTGCCGATGGTATCCACCGCGCGCTTCACCGTGTCGGTCTTGACGTCCAGCAGGTCGCTGGGCTTCAGCTTCATGGTGTAGTCGGTGGCGTTGACCGCGGTCAGAATGTAGCTGGGATAACGCTCGGCCACCAGGCTCCGGAAGGCGCTGGTCTGAGTCGCGGGCACACCCTTGATGCTGAGCGCGATGTTGTCCGCATCCGCTACCGAGGGGATATCAGCCGGCGTCACGTCCATGCTGGCCCAACTGATGTTCTGTTTGCGCAGGTCTTCTTTCAAGCGATCGCTGGTCTGATCCGCGTCCGCCTTTACCGCCTGCTGCACCTGGATCTCCAGGAGCAGGTGGCTGCCGCCTTTCAGGTCTAGACCGAGGCGAATGTTCTGATTGAAATTGTTCACCAGCTCCGCTCCGCTCTTGGGGAAGCCGATGATGCCGAAGACGCAGATCAGCATCGTAACGACGATGATCACGCTTCGTGCCGTCAGGTTTTTCTTCATGGGATTTACAGCCTGCCTAAATAGAGTACTACTTCTTTACCTCGGTCGAGGAGGTACTCGAGACGAGGCTCGATACGGCGCTGCGCGCCACCTGCAGTTTGATGTTGTCGGGCTTCACCCGAAGCACCAGAGTTTCGTCGTCCAGGGTCACGATCGTCCCCACAATCCCTCCACTGGTGACCACCGTGTCGCCGTTCTGCAGTCCCGCCAGCATTTTCGCCGTCTGCTTCTTCTGGCGTTGCATGGGAAGAAAGAGGAGGAAATAAAAGATCGCAATCATGGGCAGGAACATGAGCAAGGTTCCGCCCAGAGGGGATTGGGATGGCGCCGATTGACCTTGGAGCAAAAGACTCAGAAGCACGATGTGACCAATACGTTAAGCTACGGGGCGCGTGCCAAACCTCAACCGGCCTCGACAGGGGTTGAGCGCACACACCTCAAGTATTCTGGAAATGAATTCGATATTATAGCGTGCCTAATCTCACGCATGATGTCAAGGTACCGCTGGATGTTGTGCCTGGTGGCCAGCACCGAATATAAAATCTCCCCGGCCTGGAAGAGGTGTCGAAGGTATGCTCGGGAGTACTTGCCACAAGTATAGCACCGGCATTCCGGGTCGATCGGGCGCGGGTCGTCGCGGTAGCGGGCGTGCTTGATGATCACCCGGCCCTGGCTGGTGAACAGGTATCCGTTGCGGGCGTTTCGGGAGGGCAGCACGCAATCCATCATGTCGATCCCGCGAGCCACGTACTCGGGCAACTCGGCCGGCATCCCCACACCCATGGCGTAGCGCGGTCTCGCGCGCGGCAGAATGTCCTCGGTGGCCTCCACCATTTCCAGGCTGAGCGGCCCCGGCTCGCCGACCGACAGGCCGCCCACCGCGTATCCGTCGGCATCCAGGTCGAGCAGGGCGGCGGCGCACTCGCGGCGCAGGTCCGGGAACATCGAGCCCTGCACGATGGGGAAGAGGGCGTGCCCGGTATCGCCCTCCGCGATCCGGCGCCGGTAGTGATCGTTCGCCTCGCGTGCCCAGCGCACCGTGCGATGCATGCTTTCGCGGGCGTACTCGTGGCTGACCGGATATTCGGGGCACTCGTCGAGCACCATCAGGATGTCGCTGCCGAAGGCGAGCTGCACGTCGACGGTCGATTCCGGGGTGAAAGTGTGTAGGTCGCCGTTGAGGTGCGATTGAAATTCGACGCCGTGGTCGCGGATCCTGCGAATGCCCGAAAGGCTGAACACCTGGAAGCCGCCGGAATCGGTGAGTATGGCGTTGGGCCAGGACATGAACCGGTGTAGGCCGCCCATCGCGCGGATCAGTTCGTGCCCGGGACGCAGGTACAGGTGATAGGTGTTGGCCAGCAGGATCCGGACGCCGAGGTCTTCCGCGAGATCGCGCTGCGTCAGTCCCTTGACGGTGGCCTGCGTTCCGACGGGCATGAAGACCGGGGTCTCGATCGAACCGTGGGCGGTGTGGAGGAGACCCGCGCGAGCGCGCGTGTGCGGGCACTGGGCGACGACTTCGAATTTGACCTGAGCCAAGCCTTGATTGTAACGGCGTGCGGCAGGTTCCCGACGTTTCCGACCTGCCCAGCGAGATACAGTATTGAGGTGACTCGAGTCGCGGCTTTCCTGCTCCTCTGCGCTGTCGCCCCAGCTCAGAACGACTGGCCCACTTACGGCAACGACCCCGGCGCGATGCGCTACTCCTCCCTGCGGCAGATCGATTCCAGCAACGTCGCACGTCTGCAGCCGGCCTGGACTTTTCGCGCCGGAAAGCCCGGGTCGGAAGCTGTGCCGGTCGTAGCCGGAGGCGTGATGTACCTGACCGCTCCCGACGGCATCTACGCGCTGACGCCCGAGACGGGCGCCCTGATTTGGAAATATGATGCTTCGCCCGCGGCTCTGCGGGGACTGGCTTACTGGCCCGGCGCCAGCGGACTCCATTCGCGCGTGTTCGCGGGCAACGGCCAATATCTCCTGGCTCTCGACGTCACTACCGGCAAACCCGCGGCCGGTTTCGGCGACGAAGGGCGCGTGGATCTGAAGAAGGGCGTCCTGGGCGACCTGAAGGACGGCCGGTACGCGTTGCAGTCGCCGCCGGTGATCTTCGGCGATATCGTCATCACCGGATGTAGCAACGGCGAAGGCTCGCCCACGGCCGGGGCATACGGAGACATTCGCGCATGGGACGCCCGAACGGGCAAGCTGCTGTGGACCTTCCACACGGTGCCCCGCCCGGGTGAGGCGGGCGCGGATACCTGGCCCGAGGGCGGCTGGAAGAACCGGTCAGGCACCAACGTGTGGGGGTTCTTCACCATCGACGCGAAGCGCGGAATCGTTTACGCCCCGCTTGGTTCGCCTACCTCCGACTTCTACGGCGCCGATCGCGTGGGCGACAACCTGTACGGGAACTCGCTGGTGGCGCTCGACGCCCGCACCGGCGAGAAAAAGTGGCATCGCCAATTGGTTCACCACGATCTGTGGGATTACGACCTGGCAGCACCGCCGGCGCTGTTCGATATCCGCCGCGCCGGCCGCGTGATTCCGGCGGTCGCGCAGATCACAAAGATGGGCCTGCTGTTCGTTTTCGACCGCGTGACCGGAGAACCCGTCTACGGGATGGAGGAACGTCCGGTACCGCCGAGTGAGGTGCCCGGCGAAGTGGCCTCCAAAACACAGCCGTTTCCGGTGAAACCCCCGCCGCTCGCCAGAAACACTTTTCGCATCGACGAAATGTACGACCGCTCTCCCGACCACGCGGCCTTCTGCAAGGAGCTGTTCGAAGCGAACCACATGAAGATCGGCGGACCCTACACGCCCTTGCCGCTGGAGGGCAACGCACTGCTCTATCCGAGCACGCTCGGCGGCGGCAATTGGGGCGGCGTCTCGATCGACCCGAGCCTGGGCCGGCTGTTCGTCAACGTGATGAACATCGGCCAGTGGGGCCACATGGAAAAGCGCGGCTCGGATTACGTGCGCGGGTCGGCATACGGGACCTATGCCCGGTTCTGGAATCTCGAGAACCGCGTGCCTTGCCAGAACCCGCCCTTCGGAGAACTGATCGCCGTCGATCTGGCATCCGGCGATATCGCGTGGCGCAGCGTGCTGGGCAGGATGGAAGCGCTGGAAGCCATCGGCGTGCGCGACACCGGCGCGCTGAACCTGGGCGGCAGCATTGCCACGGCGGGCGGTCTGGTCTTCATCGCTGCCACCACCGATTCGCGAATTCGCGCATTCGATTCGCGAACCGGCAAGGTGCTCTGGGAAGCGAAACTGGAAGCCGGCGGCCATACCATCCCGATCACCTATATGGGCCGCGATGGACGGCAATATGTCGCACTGACCGCCGGCGGAAGCACCTATTTCGGCGGTCCGCTGAGCAACGGCGTGGCCGCGTTTGCGTTGCCGGACCCTGCGAAGTGACCGCTACATCGCGAGCAGCGCGGCCATCAGCTCGATCCCGTCCCAGAGATTCTGAATCCGGATGTTCTCGTTGAAGCTGTGCTGGTTGTTGTCGTGGTTGGCGATCGGCACCGTAATCGTGGGCGCGTGCAGGATGTCCTCGATCATATAGAGCGGAACGCTGCCTCCCATGGTCGGGAGTTTGACGATCGGCCCGCGCGCGGCTTCCGCGGTGCCCAACACCAATTGCGAGATCGGCAGGTCCATGGACGTCCGGGACGCCGCGTAGGAAGCCGGGTCTTCCGCCACCAATGCCAGGCGCGGATACTTCATGCGGGTTTCGGCATCGGGTTCCTTGTCGACGATGGTGTAGCCCTGTTTTTGGATGTGGGCCCGGACACGAGCGAAGGCGGTCGCCGGATCGATCCCCTTCACCAGACGCATATCGATGGTCGCGGTCGCTGTGGCCGGGATCACGTTGCTGGCTTTGTCGCCCACGCGTGAACTGGCCATGCCGCGCACGTTCAAAGATGGCAGATTGATCAGTTCGATCAGCTTCTTTCCGCCGCCTTCGGTCCGGCCCAGCCAGAGTTCGCGCATCAGGTCGCGGTCGATTTCCGGTGCTTCGGCCACGGCACGTTTCTCGGTCTCGCTCAGCGGAGCGATGCCATCGTAGAAATGGTCGATCAGCACTTTGCCGTCGTCGTCCTTCATCGACGCGAGCAGGCGCGCCAGCGCCATGGCGGGGTTGGGCGCCCAGTTGCCGTAGTGCCCGCTGTGCAGTTCGTGATTCGGCCCGTACAGGGTGATCGCCATTTCGGCGATGCCGCGCGCCCCGAACACGATCTGCTGGCGGCGGCTCTGGTGCACCGGACCGTCGCAGATCAGCCAGACGTCGCTCCGGAGCAGGTCCTTGTAGCGCGCGATGATCTGGCCCAGGTGCGGCGAGCCGGCTTCTTCCTCGCCCTCGAAGACGAACTTGACGTTCTGGCGGATCGGAATTTTGGCAGCAGCGAGCGCATCCAGCGCGGCGGCGATTGCCGCGAACGGAGCCTTATCGTCGCTCGCGGATCGTGCCCAGATGCGGCCGTCGCGCAGCACCGGCTCCCATGGCGGGGTGGCCCACTCCTTGGGATCGAGCGGCTGGCCGTCGTAGTGCGCGTAGAAGATGACCGAGCGCCCGGCGCCGGCGGCTGGAATCTCGCCGAATACCACCGGTGGCGCGCCGGGCACTTCCAGGTACTGCGTCTTGACGCCGCGTTTTTCGAACATGGCGCTGACCGCCGCGGCGTTCTTGCGGATATTCGGGGTGTCGCGGGCGAGGTTGGGCAGGGCGAGGAACGTCGTGAACTCGGAGAGCACGGCGTTTTCGTGCGACTGCCGCCACGCGCGGGCCGCCTGCGCCGCCGGATTGCCTTGCCCTGCTGCCAGCGATGCGGCGATGCATGCGGCCGCCAGCACGCGCCGCGTCATTTCGCTTTGGCCAGGATCTTGTGGAGCACTTTCGCGGCCTGGTCCACGTCCTTCTCCGTCACGATGTAAGGGGGCAGGAAGCGCAGCACCGTGTCATGGGTGCAGTTGATGAGCAACCCCTCCGCCATGGCGTCCAGCACGAGCTGTTTGCCGGGGATCTGGAGCTCCGCCCCGAGCATCAGGCCGAAGCCGCGGACTTCTTTGATCACCGCGTGCTTGCGCGCCAGCTCGTTCAGTACCACGTGGAAATAGCCGCCTACCCGCTGGATAGCGGGTAAAAGCTCGTCCAGAATATCGCAGAACTCCAGCGCGACACGGCAGGCCAGCGGGCCGCCACCGAACGTGGTGCCGTGCATTCCGGGCTTGATGGCCGCCGCCGCTTTGGCATTGGCCAGGATTACTCCCAGCGGGATGCCGCACGCCAGAGGCTTCGCCGTCACCACGATATCCGGCATGACGACGGGCTGGGAGCGCTGGTATGCGAAGTACGTGCCCGGGCGGCCGACGCCGCACTGGATTTCGTCGGCCACGAGAAACGCGTCATGTTTGGTGGCCAGCTCGCGGGCCTTGGCGGCGAACTCGGGGGTCAGCGGGTTGATGCCGCCCTCGCCCTGAATCATTTCGAGCACGATGCCCGCGGTGCGCTCGCTGCACGCGGCTTCCAGTGCGGCGATGTCGTTCAGCGGAACGAACCGGGCGCCCGGCACCAGCGGCTCGAAGTCGGCGCGGTATTTCGCCTGGCCGGTGATCGAAAGCGCTCCGAAGGTGCGGCCGTGAAAGGAGTTTTCCAGGGCGATGACCTCGTACTTCTCCGGCGAGACGGAGCGCCCATGGGAGTGAATCATCTTGAGCGCGCCCTCGACGGATTCGGTGCCCGTATTGGAGAAGAAGCATCGCTCCAGGCCGCTCATTTCGCAAAGGCGCCTGGCGAGCCTGCCCTGGTATTGGTGATAGTAAAGATTCGATGAGTGGAGCAGCAGCCCGGCCTGCTCACGGATTACTTTGACGATGCGCGGATGCGCGTGGCCCAGAGCGTTGACCCCGATTCCCGTGATGAAATCCAGGTAGCGCTTGCCGTCGGTGTCATAGACGTAGCAGCCCTTACCGCGAGCCAGCACCAGCGGATAACGCGCGTAATTCTGCAGCAGGTAGTCGCGCTCCAGGTCCATCGCGGTCTGGGCGGGGGTATCCACGGGAGGAGGAGGGGCTGTTGTCATTTACTCATCATAGCGTGAGGCAGGCCTCTCGCCCTGCTCGCGTCCTACAGCAGCGTCTCCATCAGCCCGACCAGGTACTCCTGGTCGAAGGGTCCCGAGCGGTAGGTTCGCGCATCGAAAAACCGCCACATCTTCTTGTGATTCTCCAGGGTGAAGAAAATGAGCTGCTCCTCGATCAGGTCCTTGTCGAGAAGCTCCTGGTTGAAGGCGCGCACGGTGCCGGCGAGCGTGTAGGGGACGCGGAAATCCTCGGTTGAGACCAGCTCGGGTGTGGACTGGAACATCACCTGCAAAATGCGCCCGCTCACATTGATCTGGATCAGGTTCGGTGTTTCGTCGTGAAAGTCGCTCTCGGTAAACGAGTGCGGGTCGAGTTGGACCGCGCACTGCTGCAAGAGGCGGTTGATCGAGTTCACGAAGTCGGCGCAGATCGCATGGAGGTCCGCCGCGGCCGCCCGGCGCATGGCGGTCACCTCCCGCGTGTGGCGGAGCAGTAATTCGTCTTTCGCGGCAAGAGCCTCGATGTTGCGTGCCAGTCGCTGGAGGCGGGCGTCGCGAGACTGGACCTGGTTGGCCAACCCTTCAGCTTAGCCTAATCCTCATCGGCGGCGAACCAGATCGAGCAAATCCAGCCCGAGATGGTCGAGAATCACATCGGCCTTCGCGGGTGAGAGGTGGCGCTTGCCTTTCAGCACGTGATGGAGGTGGGGCTGCGACAGGCCGGCCAGCTGGGCAAGGCCGCGCTCGGTGGATTCGCCGGTTTGAACCCGGCGCCGGAGCTCGTCGAGCAGGCAATTCATCAGGTCGGTGTAATTCATACCATCAGAAGGTCGGACCCCGGCCGGATACGGTACTGGGCGGGGGAGGGGATATTTCTGTCCGGAATAGATGAATACCAAAATTTCTTATCGCGGAGTTAGCAATGAAATAAGAAAAACAACGTATACTATCACTCAACATTTATCGTAACCCATTCAAAAACAGCTTCATAATCATATCACATAGGTCCTGGTACGGATAGTATTCATGGTTAATTATATAAGAAATCGTTGACGGTTTCCTACCGCGAGCTAGAGTGAGAAAAGCTGAAGCCGTTAAGCGACAATGAGGTCTCAAATGTTTGAAAGTCGCAGCGGGAGGACATTCTCTTATGCAGTGGAACCGGTCAAACACGATAGGGCTCGCGAAGAACACTTGCAGCTACTGTCACGGGCACGGGATGCGCGTGCAATACAAAACCAAACAATCTCCTTGCGGATGTGTGTTTCGCTCGGTGTTCCGGGCGTGCCTGCGGCGCTTCCGCGAATGCGCCCTGGCGGAAAGCTATGCCAGCACAGTCACCTGGGATTATTACGCATCGGGCGGCCGCCGTGTCATGTCCCGAAAGAAGGAAGAGTTCATGGCGGACTTCTGCCTGATCGCCAGGCGCATCCTGAGTGAATTCGACCACCGCGTTTTCCGGTACTATTTCCTCCTCGGGGCGGACTGGCGCCTGTGCTCACGTCAGCTCAAGACCGACCGCGGGACGCTGTTCCACGCGGTGTACCGCATCGAGGAAAAACTGGGGCGCGCTTTTGCCGAGACCGAGCCCTACGCGCTTTTCCCGCTCGACGATTATTTCGGCGGTCCGATTCGCCACCTGCAGACCCGCGCCCTCATCTGCGATCCGATAGCCGAGAGGGAGGCCCTTCGGGTTCCGATGCTGCTCAGCGCCTGACCCTTCGAGGGCAGGCCGACACGCCCGGCCTGCCCCGCGAATTCCACCTACAATGGTTGATCCATCGCATGGACAATCTCACGCATACGGCTGTCGGGCTCTTCCTGGCCAGGCTGGGACCCGGCCGATGGAGCCCGCGCGCCACAGCCGTGATCCTCGTGGCCGCCAACATCCCCGATATCGACGTGGCTGCGTGGGCGGGCGGTCCACTGACCTACCTGCATTACCACCGGCACCTGACACATTCGCTGGCCGCCATGCCACTGATGGCGCTTCTGGCGGTGGCGATTGTGCGCTTTGCCGGCCGGAAACCGGTTGCCTGGCGCGGGGCCTTCCTGGCCGCGCTGCTGGCAGTCGCTTCGCACCTGGCGCTCGACTGGACCAACGTCTATGGGATCCGCCTTCTGCTTCCGTTTTCGTCGCGCTGGCTGCGGCTGGACACCACGGCGGTGATCGATCTTTGGATCTGGGCCGTCTGTCTGCTCGCGGTCGCAGCTCCGTTTCTCGCCAGGCTTGTCGGCTCGGAGATCACTTCCGGCACGGCGCGCATGCGATATCACGGGCGCGGCTGGGCCTGGTTCGCAATTGGGTTCGTTTTGTTATTTGACTGTGCGCGCGGCGTGCTCCACGGCCGGGCCGTGACGGCGCTCGTTTCCCGGCTGTATCAGGATGCGGTGCCGGTGCGCGCGGTGGCGGTGCCCGACCCCGTCAACCCGCTCAAATGGCGCGGCCTGGTGGAGACGGCGGACGCCTGGGCCGTGCAGGACCTGAACCTCTCGGCCGATCCCGAGGCGGCGCCTGTCACTTATTTCCACAAGCCCGAAGACGAGCCGGCGGTGGAAGCGGCGCGCGCGACCCCGGCCTTCCAGCAATTCCTGACTGTTTCGCAGTGCCCGCTCTGGCGGGTGACACCCTATCCCGGCCGGGACAACGCGCGCCTGGTGGAGGTGTTTGACCTGCGCTTCGGGACGCCGGCGGCGCCGGGCCCGATGGTGCGCGCCGTGGTCGATTCGCGGATGCAGGTCGTCGAAAGCGGCTTCCTGTTTGGCGTGCCCAGTAGGTTTAATCCCCGCACCGATTAAGGTTTTCGTCGGATTTATCCGTGCCGGCCAGCGGCTCAGAATAGAATCGTGCAGGCCTCGGATCCATCTCTCGTACTGGACGTTCAGCAATTGAGGGATGTCACGCTCGACGATCAGGAGTTGATGCGCGAGGTGTTATTTGCTCTGATTGACGACACTTCCCGGCAGTTGTCTCTGCTGAGCGCCGCCATCGAGGAGCAGGATGTCCAACGCTGCATGAGGCTGGCGCACTACAGCAAGGGCGCGTGCGCCAACGTGGGCGCCAACCGTGCGGCTGCCATGCTAAAGCAAATCGAGCGGGACGCCTCGCGCAACGCGTTCGACGAGTGCTCCGCCGAACTGAAGTCGCTGGTGGAGGAGCTCGAAACTCTCCGCCAGGAAGCCACCGCGATGTAGGCGGCACTATTGCCGCAGGAGGGCCTTCACGCCATCCCGGCAAAGCACGCCGGCGTGCTTGGAGGCTGCCGGCAGTCCGCCGACCGCGTCGTCAATGATCGCAGGATCGAACAACGCCAACTCGGCACGGGATTTGCCTTGCATCCATTCCGTGAGCGCCGAGCCCGCCGCGATGGATGCCGTGCATCCGCGCACCTTGTAGCGGACTTCCCGCACCCGGCCGTTTTCGAACCGCGCGGAGAGGCGCAGGATATCGCCACAGGCCGGATTGGATACCTCGACGGCCACTGCCGGAGGATCGAGGTCACCCACGTTGCGCGGATTCTGGAAGTGATCGATCAGGCGCTCAGGGTACACTGGTCCCATGTTGCCATGCTTCAGGTAGTGGCTGCCATCATCGAGCGCGACGGCAAGATCCTGGTCGGGCGCCGCAGGCCCGAGCAGTCGCATCCGCTGAAGTGGGAATTCCCGGGCGGCAAGGTGGAAGCGGGAGAGACGCCGGCGCAGGCCGTGGTGCGCGAGTTGAAGGAAGAGCTGGCGATCCGAGTCGATGGGTGCAGCGAGATCACGCGCTACCGGTACGCTTACCCCGGGAAGGCAGCGATCGAGCTGATCTTTCTGCGCGTCGAGTCCTTTCGGGACGAGCCGCAAAATCTGATCTTCCACGAGATGCGGTGGGAGCCCTTACCGGCCCTCGCGGAGCTGGATTTCCTGGAGGGCGACCGCGACTTTTTGCGCGGCATCTATACTGGTACGGATGGCAACAGCAATCAAGAGGGTTGAACCCGCCGAGAACGAGTTTCTAGCCGGCCTCGAGGCCAAGACGAAGCAGCCGAGCCCATTCTTCCGCGTGATGGCGAACCGCCCGGAAGTGCTCAAGAACTTTCCGCCGCTGTATGGCGCGATCATGGGTCCGGGTTCGGTCGACCGGCGGCTCAAAGAGGCCGTGTACCTCGCGGTGTCCTTCGCCAACCGGTGCGCGTTCTGTACTGCCGCGCACCTGGCGGGCGGCAAGAGGTCCGGATTGACCGACGACGAGATTGGCGCTCTTCGCGAAGAGACCGACACCGGCTTCGGGGAATCCGAACGAGCCGCATTGAGCTACGCGCTCGAATTGGCGCGTACCGCGAATGCGACGGCGAGCAGGGATAAGCTGCGGGCGCACTTCAGCGACGAGCAGATCGTCGAGATTACACTGGTCGCGGCGATGGCGAACTTCACGAACCGGTTCAATAATGGACTCGACATCCAACCCTGAGCGCGCCGCGCTCCACACGGGGATTGTAAGCGGC